>NZ_CAXAQM010000044.1:0-40900 GCF_963970525.1 Pseudomonas sp. EA_65y_Pfl1_P113 | reverse complement strand
GATAACGAGGTCGGCAGCCTCGCGTTTGAATTCAGGGGAAAAGGTACGGCGTTGTTTGGTCATCTGACACCTCGTTCTGGCGAGCATTCTCGCCTAAATGGGTGTCCGGTTTCATTAGACCACTACAAAACCGACTGATGGCCGGATGACCACGTTCACCCTCATTTCCGCTCATCTCAGCCAACACGTTAGGGTGTTATCAGGAATATATCCATGTTGGCGAGGTGGGAAGGTTAAGGTGGGTTAAGAAATAGTTAGTGTTCGCACGCGCCTTAGATCAATAGGGTTCGCTGGCACTGGGTGTCGGCATTGAGTCGGGAACACCGAAAAACAGGTTCAAAGGGAGGACATCATGAGTAATGCGTTGGTCATAGAGGATGACCAAGTAACGGCGGAAATCATCGTCGCCGAACTCCAGCGCCACGGCTTCAGCTCAAAGTGGGCGGCCACCGGGCGCGACGGGCTGGCCCTGGCGATTGCAGGCGGCTACGACGCCATCACGCTGGATCGCATGCTGCCGGACTTTGACGGGCTGACGATTGTGAGCACCTTGCGCAGTCTTGGGATTCAGACGCCGGTCCTGATGATCAGCGCTCTTTCGGACGTGGATGAGCGCGTTCTGGGACTTCGTGCGGGCGGCGATGACTACCTGACCAAGCCCTTTTCGGCCGTCGAGATGGTCGCGCGCCTTGACGCATTGCTCAGACGCACCGCCGCAGACCCCAGCAACCCACACCTCAGTTGCGGCAACCTGCGACTGGACTTGGTGGAGCACAAGCTGACGCGCAATGACGAAGACATCCAGTTGCTGCCCACCGAGTTCAAACTGCTCAACTTCCTGATGCGCAGTGCCGGCCAACTGGTCACTCGCACCATGCTGTTTGAAGGCGTCTGGGGCTATCACTTCGACCCCGGGACAAACATCATTGATGTGCACATCGGTCGGCTGCGTAAAAAGCTGGAAAGCGACAAAGACTCACCTGTGATCCATACAATACGCGGTGCCGGCTATGTCCTCGCTACCAAAAAATGAGGAATGGCGCTCGTCCGGTAGTCGATTGATCGGGTTTTACGCGGTGTTCTTCGTGGCCTGGGGAGCACTCTTTACCGGTGTGCTGTACTGGGAAATCTCCCACTATCTGGGCACGGTTGCCGAGCGTACGTTGTTGCAACGCGCCCACTACTATCAAAAGGTCGACGACTCGAACCTGCTTGCTGAGTTGGCGGCGAGTGAGGCTTACTCGACCCCCGGGATCGACGCCTACGGGTTATTTGCACCCGATGGCACCCATGTCGCCGGCGACCTGCTGAAGCTGCGCTCCAACCTGCCCGACGATGGCCAGGTTCATTACCTTGAGCGCGGCTTGAGCATTGCGTTACCCAACACAGAAACCCGAAGCAGCTATGCCTTGCTGGCACGGCGCGCCGACGGGCATATCCTGATTTTGGCACGTGACGGCGGGTCGATTTCCGCCGTGGGTGGCATTATTGAGCAGGCCCTGATGTGGGGGTTGTCATTAACCCTTATCCCCGGTTTGATTGGCTGGCGCTTACTGCGACGTCGCCCATTGCGCCGTGTCAAACGCCTGCAGCTGTGTACCGAAAGTATCGTTTCGGGCAACCTGGCTGAGCGTTTGCCGTTGTCAACACGCCGCGATGAACTGGATATGCTGGCCAACGCTGTCAACACGATGCTCGATCACATTGAGCAGTTGATGCACGAGGTGAAAAGCGTCTGCGACGGTATTGCCCATGATTTGCGCACGCCCTTGACACGCTTACGCGCACGGCTCTATCAGCTCCAGAAATTGCCGCTGGCCCGTGAACATAAGCGGACCTTGAACCAGGCGTTTGAGGAGAGCGAGTCGATCATGGTGCGCTTTCAAGGACTGCTGCGGGTCGCCGAGCTTGAGGATATTCGTCGCCGTTCTGCCTTTGCGCCCTTCCCGATCATGACGTTGTTGAAACAGGCGCATGAGTTTTACGAGCCGATGGCACTTGACCGCGCCCAAACGCTTTCGCTGGACATTCCCAGCGATTGCGCCCAGGTGTATGGCGACTCTTCGTTACTGTTCGAAGCGCTGGTCAATCTGCTCGATAACGCCATTAAGTTTACTCCGGAGGGCGGCCATATCGAATTGCGGGGGAGCATCAAGGACTCAGCTGTCGTTATTGAAGTCGTGGACGATGGTACCGGCATCCCCGAAGCGGACCGTACGCATGTCATTCGCCGGCTCTATCGCGGCGAGGGAAGCCAGATAAACCCAGGCCACGGCTTAGGCCTGTCATTAGTCGCCGCCATCGTGAAATTGCACGGATACACACTGGATATCCACCCTGGTGCCTCAGGCAGGGGAACACGCGTATTGATTCACTGCCCGATGTTCAGCGGTCAAGCCCCGGATCGATTTGTACCTCAACATTAAATTTAACTTAATACTGGTTAATTTGAGCGCCTCTGCGCCCAGGCCTAGTTTGGCAGCACATATCGCTGACCCAAGGCCTTTTGCTTGTGAAATATCCGTTGTTCCTGCGTGTGTTAACCGTGCTCTGTGTAACGCCACCGCTTCTTTGGGCGAATGCCGCTCTGGCTGCCAACGCAACCCTGGGGACAATGATCCCCGCTGCGCCGAAGCTGGGCGCCGAAGCCTGGATACTCATCGACGCGGAAACGAACAGGGTCATTACCAGCCACAACAGTGATGCACGCCTACCACCGGCCAGCCTGACCAAGTTAATGACGGCGTACATCACGACGCATGAGATTAAGGCCGGCCTGATCAGCGCAGATGATGAGGTCGTCGTGAGCGAAAATGCCTGGCGAACAGGTGGATCACGGATGTTTCTCAAGCCCGGCAGCTCTGCTTCGGTTCACGATTTGCTAAACGGCGTGATCATCGACTCAGGCAATGACGCAAGCGTTGCGCTGGCCGAACATATCGCTGGAAGCGAAGCCGGGTTTGTCGGAATGATGAACTCAACCGCTTCAACACTGGGAATGCTCAACACCCACTTTATGAACGCCACCGGCCTACCGGACCCGGAGCACTATTCTTCCGCACGTGACATGGCGACCCTGGCTCGAAAAGTCATCAACGAAGGGACCACCTACTACCCTCTTTACGCCAAGAAAACCTTCACCTGGAACGGCATTCAGCAATCCAACCGCAATACGCTTTTGTGGCGTAATTCCACCTACGACGGCTTGAAGACCGGGCACACAGAGGCAGCGGGCTACTGTTTGGTCGCCTCCTCACAGCGCGATGGGCAACGTTTGATCAGCGCAGTTCTGGGCGCCAGTAGCGCCCACAAGCGCACGGCAGAAACGGAAAAGCTGATGGGGTATGGCTTTCGCTTCTACGACACCCAAACCTATAAGAAAGGTGGCGAAGTACTCTCGCAGGTCGCGCTCTGGAAAGGCATACAACCCTACGTGAATGTGGGTTTGCTTGAAGACATGACCCTCACGCTGCCCAAGAATAAAAATCGAGACGTCGAGATGCGCCTGGCGTTTGATGGCCCCATCGAAGCCCCTATCACGGCAGGCACGGTCGTCGGAAGGCTCGACCTGTTCGACGCCGAGCATAAGCTGGGGAGTCGGTCATTGGTGGTCCTTGTGGACGCAGAGCAAGGTCATTGGTGGCAACGCTGGTGGGACACCGTGCATTTGTTTTTTACCCAGACGGTCCGCAGCTGGTTCGATGAGGCCCAGGTAACGTGAATAGTGAGGAGAGCGTCATGAACTCCGATGATCTACGCAAAGAACTCGCGCTATCAAAATTCTTCGAAGGCGATTCATCCCTCAATGACGCTGTACAGGGACTGAGTCAGGCTGAAAGGAAACTGTGTATCGAATCGGCCTTTGAGCAAGAGGCCGCAAGGCTTGGGGTAGAAGTGTGGGAGCTGACGCTGACAATGATTTCGCAGTCACCCCAAGAGCTGAAACGCCTGACCCTGGCGTTTCATCGGGAAGTGTCAGAAATGGTTGAGATGCCATGGAAGGATTACTGCACGCTGAATGGGATCACCGAGTAGCCTTTGGGCCGCATAAGCATCGGCGCTTCGCGTCGCGACGGCCCTGAGTGCTGACCGTCTGTCCTGGCTCAAGCCTCTCAACAGTGAGCACTCAATATCTCCAGAATACCGGCGTGACGAGCACTAACACTGTCAGGATTTCCAGCCGTCCAAGTAGCATGCCTAGGGTCAATAGCCATTTGGCGGCATCCGGCAGTGATGAGAAATTACCGGCCGGCCCAATGATTGTGCCAAGCCCAGGCCCGACGTTACACACCGCCGTAGCGGCACCGCTCAACGCCGTTGTCCAATCCAGCCCAATCAGGCTCAGGCCCAAGGCAATCAGAGCAATCGTGATGGTGAAAAAGAATGAGAACGTCAAAAGCGAACGTAAGATCTCTTCGTCGATGGGGTGGCCATTGTACTTTTTCTGAATCACGGCGCGTGGGTGGATCAGTTGCTTCAAACTGCTCACCAGTAAAGTTGCCGCCACTTGAAAACGGAAGATTTTAAGACCCCCCGCCGTGGAACCTGAGCAGCCCCCCACAAAGGTCAAATAGAAAAAAAGCAACACCGAGAAACTGCCCCACACGGTGTAATCGCCGACGGCGACGCCGGTGGTGGTGACAACCGATGTCACATTCACCGCCACGATACGAAATGCATCCCACCAGCCGTAATCGCTGTGAAGACAAAGCCAAGTACCTACCGCCAGCCACGCGAAGACCAAGAACCCAATAAATCCACGAACCTGGTGATCCTTCAGCAGCGCGCGCCGATGGCCGCGCAATGTCGCGACATATAACGTAAAAGGCAGGCTACCCAGAATCATGATGGCAACTGCCACCCAGTGAATAGCAGGCTGTGTCCAATGCCCAAGCGAGGCGTCCGACGTCGAGAAACCACCGGTAGAGATCAACGACATGGCGTGATTGACGGCGTCAAATGGCGTCATCCCGGCAATCCAGAGCGCGAGCGTTCCGCCCCCCGTGAGTCCAAGATAGAGAAAAAGAATGTATTTGGCTGCCACATGGGAGCGCGGCGTCACTTTTTCCGACCAGTCTGAAGACTCTGTCTGGAACAGCCGCATGCCCCCTACTCGCAGCAGCGGAAGAATCGCCACGGCCATGCCGATAAAACCGATCCCACCCAGCCAGTGAAGCATCGATCGCCAGATCAACAGCCCCGGCGAGGCGGTGTCCAAACCACTCAACACCGTTGAGCCGGTGGTTGTGATGCCAGACATCGTTTCAAAAAAAGCGTCGGTGTAACTGATGTGACTGATAAACACCATTGGCAACGCCGCGAAGATACACACCACCACCCAACTGCCGGTCGTCAGCAGGTACATGTCCCTTGGGCGAAGTTGAGCGGTCTCTGGGCGCCCTCGCATGACCAGCAACAGGCCGCAGACGAACGTAATCAAGCTGGACCAAAGAAAGGCGGACAGATTGTCGCTGCGCTCATAGACCACCAAGGTGATCATGGGGATGGCCATGCTGATGGCCAACGTAATCAGAAACAGACCTAAGACAAAGCCGATGAGTCGTATTGCCGCGTGGGACATAAACAATAACCTGGCAAATTAGCGCCGCGCAGTATCGCGGCGCCAAAACGTCTCCACCCGTAAATTTCTCGTAAATTTTTTAGGGCCGACGGGTCGCTTCGTCAACCTTAGCCTATTCCAAAGACTGCGCGGTTTTGGCAATGCGTTCTTGGGTCATCACCAATGGGTGATCGGGTAGGCGATCCAACGGCAGTAATAACCAACGACACAGCTGCGGGCCGATTCAACGCAGCAGCTCCCCGAGGTCATATAAAATCCTGCCAACGGTAACTGACACCCACTCGAGCTCAGGAAACAGACGATGGCGAACATCGCCAGGGATTAAGGCGAGTAAACGGTTCTGCTGGGGGGTTGGCGTCTCCGACATATTCAGTAACCTTTTTTTCGGCACCCTTGACACGGTGCGAAGCACGCGAGTTCAGCGGCCAAGCAACGCCGACTTGAGCGTGCGCTCTACGCCAATACGGCAACCCCCACATTAGCGGCCTGACAGGCGCTTGAGTAGCCTCGGAAACTGCCCACAGACAAGCATGGGCGGTATGACTGGGCGGATACCAGGAGGCCCGTGCGCCCCCAGAGTCTGGCCCGTTTTAAAGCCGCAGATGTCGCGCAGGGGCAGAAGGTGCGAAAACGACTCAGTGGCGCTTTCCATTCTCACGCTGAGGCGCCTGCACTCAGTGATGTTTTTTTGCCTAGACTGGACGCTTAGCCGTATAACCAAATGCGCGTCAGAGCACAGGCCGCACAAAAACTAAAATAAGAGGAATCCCCCAAAATGTTCAAATCCATCTGCAAGGCACTCGCCTGCACGGTTGCTCTAGGGAGCATGAGTGCAGTCATGGCAGCTGATCCGATCATCATCAAGTTCTCACACGTCGTCGCCGACCATACGCCCAAGGGCCAAGGGGCACTGCTGTTCAAGAAACTGGTAGAGGAACGCTTACCCGGCAAGGTCAAGGTCGAGGTGTATTCCAACTCATCGTTGTTTGGTGACGGCAAAGAGATGGAAGCCCTGTTGTTGGGGGATGTGCAGTTAATTGCGCCGTCACTGGCCAAGTTCGAACAGTACACAAAGACCCTACAACTGTATGACCTGCCCTTTCTGTTTGATGACATCGCTGCGGTTGACCGTTTCCAGATGAGCCCGCAGGGCCAGGGGCTGCTTAAGTCCATGGAGAGTAAAAACATCACCGGCCTGGCCTATTGGCACAATGGGATGAAGCAGTTGTCGGCCAACAAACCGCTGCGTGTTCCTGGGGATGCCCGCGGCCTGAAGTTTCGGGTGCAGGCCTCTGCCGTGCTTGAGGAGCAGTTCAAGGCCCTGCGCGCCAACCCGCGCAAGATGAGCTTTGCCGAGGTGTATCAGGGCTTGCAAACCGGTGTGGTCAACGGTGCAGAAAATCCTTACTCGAACATCTACAGCCAGAAAATGCATGAGGTGCAGAAATACATCACCGAATCCAACCATGGTGTGCTCGATTACATGCTGATCACCAACACCAAGTTCTGGAATGGCCTGCCGCCGGACATTCGCAGTGAACTGGACAAGATTATTGTGCAGGTGACCGCGCAGGTTAACAAAGATGCCGAGCAGCTCAATCAGGACGCCAAGCAAAGCATCATTGCCGCCAAAACCACCGAAATCATTACCCTGACACCTGAACAACGCGAACAATGGCGCGTCGCGATGAAACCCGTCTGGAAAAAATTCGAAGCCGATATCGGCCCTGAGCTGATCACCGCAGCCGAAGCCGCCAACAAGGCTCAATGACCGGGAGGCAGGTGTTGCCGACGTGGTAGCACCTGCCAGTCATCACGATACGGGAGATGCCATCCATGCAGGCCTTTCGGCGCATCTGGGAACACTTCGAGGAAGGCTTCATTGTCTTCCTTTTGGCCGCGATGACATTGGTAACGTTCGTCTACGTCATTCTCAACAATCTCTATACGCTTTTCTACCGGCTTGCCGATAACTGGGAAGGCGCCAGCGACCTATTGTTCACCATCGGCGATGGCGTCATGAGCATGGCTCAAGCCATGACCTGGAGCACCTCACTCACCAAGGCGCTGTTCGGCTGGCTGATCTTCTTCGGCCTGTCCTATGGCGTGCGCACCGCCGGGCATATTGGCGTTGACGCGCTGGTAAAGCTGGCGAGTAAACCCGTCCAACGGCTCATTGGGATCTTGGCCTGTCTTTGCTGCTTGCTCTATGCCGGCCTGTTCAGCGTGGCCAGCTTCGAGTGGATTCATACCTTGATGTCGGCGGGAATAGGCGCCGAGGACCTTGGCCATTTCGGGATCATGCAATGGCACATAGGGCTGATTGTCCCGGTGGGTTTTGCATTGGTATTCATCCGTTTCGCTGAAATTTTCGTGCGCATCCTGCTGCACCGCCAAACCGGTCTCGGCCTGGCCGATGAAGCCGCCGACGTAATGAAACTGACCGAACACGAGGACAATAAACCATGACCATTGCCTTCCTGTTCGCGGCACTCTTCGCATTGATGTTCATTGGTGTGCCCATTGCCATTTCCTTGGGCCTGGCGGGCTCGCTGACCCTTGTATTTTTCAGCCCGGACTCCGTTCGCTCCCTGGCCATAAAGTTGTTTGAAACATCAGAGCACTACACCCTGCTGGCGATTCCGTTTTTCTTGCTTGCGGGCGCCTTCATGACCACCGGCGGCGTCGCACGCCGGCTGATCGACTTTGCCAACGCCTGCGTCGGCCATATCCGTGGGGGGTTGGCCATCGCCGCCGTATTGGCCTGCATGCTGTTTGCAGCCCTCTCCGGCTCCAGCCCCGCAACGGTTGCGGCGGTGGGTTCGATCGCGATTGCCGGCATGGTGCGCTCTGGTTACCCGCAGGCATTCGGCGCGGGAATCGTCTGTAACGCGGGCACACTGGGTATCCTGATACCGCCCTCAATCGTGATGGTGGTGTATGCCGCCGCCACCGAGACATCCGTTGGCAAGCTGTTCATGGCCGGCGTCATACCTGGCCTGTTGCTGGGGATAACGCTGATGGTGGCAATCTACATCGTCGCCGTTAAGAAAAACTTGCCGGCCCTGCCACGCGCAACCCTGCGTGAGTTTCTGAGTGCTGCGCGTAAAGCCGCCTGGGGATTGCTGTTGATGCTGATCATCCTGGGTGGCATTTACACCGGGATGTTCACGCCGACGGAAGCCGCTGCCGTGGCGGCGGTGTATTCGGCGTTCATCGCCTTGTTCGTCTACAAGGATCTGACGTTTCGCGAGACACCTAAAGTGCTGCTGGACGCTGCCAAGCTGAGCATCATGCTGATGTTCATCATTGCCAACGCCATGCTCTTCGCTCACGTATTAACCACCGAGCAGTTACCCCAACAAATCACGGCCTGGGTGATCGAGGCGGGGCTGACACCGGTGACCTTCCTGCTGGTGGTGAACATCGTCTTGTTGGTGGCAGGTGCCTTTATGGAGCCCTCGGCCATTATCCTGATCCTGGCGCCGATCCTTTTCCCGATCGCCATGGAACTGGGTATCGACCCGATTCACCTGGGGATCATCATGGTGGTCAATCTGGAGATCGGTTTGATCACGCCCCCGGTCGGTCTGAACTTGTTCGTGACGTCCGCGGTGACGGGCATGTCAGTGCCTGCCACCATCAAGGCAGCCATGCCCTGGCTGGTGCTCTTGCTGCTGTTCCTGGTGCTGATTACCTATGTACCCTGGATTACCCTGGCACTGCCCAACTGGCTGGGCATGAATTAATGCCCGCCCGCCCCAATCAGTCATCCTCCTCGCAGCGCCCTGAAAGGAAATCGCTATGATCGATATGAGCCACTTCACGCCGCTGAGTGCATGGGTCGGTGGCCTCTTGATCGGCTCGGGCGCCGTGCTGTTGATACTGTTCAACGGTCGCATCGCCGGCATCAGCGGCATCGTCGGCGGCCTGCTACGCCCGGGGACCGGGGACGTGGCCTGGCGAACGGCATTTGTGCTGGGGCTGCTGATGGCACCCGTGGCTTACCAACTTATCGCGCCATTGCCTGCGGTGCAGATCGACGCCGGTTATCCACTCGTGATCCTTGCCGGCCTGCTGGTCGGTATTGGCACGCGCTATGGGGCTGGGTGTACCAGTGGTCACGGTGTGTGTGGCCTGTCGCGTTTATCGCCGCGCTCCGTGGTCGCCACACTCGTGTTCATGAGCGCGGGTTTCATCACCGTTTATGTCGTTGGCCATCTCCTGGGAGGCCTTTGAGCATGCCGCTTTTTTATGCGTGGGTTGCCGGTTTGGTGTTCGGCATCGGCTTGCTGGTTTCCGGAATGACAAACCCGGCCAAAGTCATAGGTTTCCTCGACGTGAGCGGACGCTGGGATCCCTCACTGGCCTTTGTCATGGGCGGCGCCATTGCGGTGGCGGCAGTCGGTTTCAAATTCGCAAGAACGCGAACCCGATCGCTGCTGGGGCTGCCGATGAACCTGCCCACCGCTCGAAATATTGATCGGCGCCTGGTCATGGGTAGCCTTCTGTTCGGCGTCGGTTGGGGCGTGGCGGGTATTTGTCCGGGGCCGGCCTTGGTGCTGCTAGGCTCGGGCATTCCTGAAGGTGTGGTTTTTGTCATCGCCATGTTAGCCGGCATGGGACTCTTTGAATGGCTCGAGCGACGCAGACGTCGTGGAGCGTCGATCAGCGCCAGCGTAGATAAAGCCAACTGAATCAGCTTCGCCTTGGACAAATCGCTGTCTGTCGACCTCGACTGTGCTTCGATCAAGGCCTCTGCGCTGAATGAATCGTCACAACAGTTCAACCGGGAACGCGAGAATAGACCTGTGCCAGGTGGCCGCTGAACAGCATCCACAGCGCTAATACGCCAAGGACGACAAGCAGCACGGCAACAATCATCTCGAGCCTTTTGAACACAGGCTCAGTCGGCGAGTGCTCTTTGCGTGCCCAGATAAACACTCCGTTGCCTATGGCAAAGAACATGGCGCCGGCGAGCATGTATTCAAGGCCAGCGGCATAAACAAGCCAACACCCATAGACCGTACCCAACACACTGCTAACCAACGCCGTGGTTTTACCGGCCTTTGCGGTCGTCGGGTAACTGCCATTCGCGATGATTTTCCACAAGAAGCCCGTGGCGCCGATGTAGGCCGGCAATATCATCACGCCGGTGATGGAGAGCATCACGTTCCACGCGTTGTTCGAGAAGAACATCAGGATCATCGCCGCCTGCATGACGAAGGTGGAAACCCACAGCGAGACCGACGCAGAGCCCTGTTTGTTAGTCATGGCGAACGCCTGGGGAAATGTCCCGTCCTTGGCCGCAGCCCAGGGTAGTTCAGCGACAAGCAGGGTCCATACCAGCCAGCAAGCCAATACCGAGATCAGCACCCCACCATTAACAAAATACTCGCCCCATTTGCCGACAATCGAGCCTAGAATCGCCGCCATCGAGGGCGGTGCAATGACCGCCAACTGCGCCTGAGTCATGACCCCAAAGGGCAGTACCGAAATCAGAACGTACAGTAACAAGGTCACGAAAAACCCTATCAATGTCGCCCGGCTCACGGTCTTGGCATCCGATTTGTCGGAAATGACCACTGCGCCTTCAATGCCAATGAAAACCCACAAGGTCACAAGCATGGTGCTCTTGACCTGCCCCAGCAGGCTACCCAACGGCTTGCCGCCCGCTACGTTGCCGCCGACATTGCCCCAGAAATCGGTGGTGAAAAGTCCGGTTTTCACCGAGAGGGCAACCACCCGCTACGCCGCGCTGGTCCAGCACTTCCCCGCTTCCGAGAGCCATCACCACGCCTACCCCGGTGGCATGCTGGACCATGGCCTCGAAACCGTCGCCTACGCCCTGAAGCTGCGCCAATCGCACCTGCTGCCCCTCGGCGCCCCACCGGAAACCCAAGCCGCCCAGACCGAAGTCTGGACCGCTGGCGTTGCCTACGGCGCGCTGCTGCATGACCTGGGCAAGATCGCCGTCGACCTGCATATCGAGTTGGCCGACGGCAGCATCTGGCACCCATGGCACGGCCCGCTGACCCAGCCCTACCGCCTGCGCTACCGACCCGATCGCCATTACCGCCTGCACAACGCCGCCACCGGCCTGCTCTACAACCGCCTGCTCGACCGCAGCATCCTCGATTGGCTCAGCACCTACCCCGATCTGTGGTCGGCGCTGCTCTATCTGCTGGCAGGCCAGCACGAGCATGCCGGCGTCCTCGGCGAACTGGTCAGTCGCGCCGATCAAGCTTCAGTGGCCCAGGCAATGGGCGGCGATCCGAGCAAAGCCCTGAGCGCCCCCAAGCAGGCCCTGCAACGCAAACTACTGGACGGCCTGCGCTACCTGCTCAAGGAACAGCTGAAACTCAATCAACCCCAGGCCTCCGACGGCTGGCTCACCGACGACGCTCTCTGGCTGGTCAGCAAAACCGTCTCGGACAAATTGCGCGCGCACCTATTGAGCCACGGCATCGAAGGCATTCCCGAACGCAACACCGCGGTGTTCAACGTGCTGCAGGACCACGGCATCGCGCTGGAAAGCCCCAGCGGCAAGGCCATCTGGAAGGCCACCGTGAGCAGTGAAAGCGGCTGGTCGCACAGCTTCACCTTCCTGAAGGTCTCCCCCGCACTGATCTGGAACAGTGATGAACGTCCCGCTTCCTATACCGGCAGCGTGACGGTCGATCCGGTACAGGATGACGAACCACCTGAAGCCGCTACCCCTGTAAAAACCAGAAAGAAGCCTGCCACAGCAGCAAAACCGCCCGGCAAGTCCAGCGAAGCACCGCCCTACTTTGTACTGGACCAGGATCCTGATGAAGCGTTGATGGACAACGGCCCCGCGCAGCCGAGCACGCCCAGACCTTCCTCGCCGCCTCGTAGCCAGTCACCCTCCGGGCAACACTTTGTCGACTGGCTGCACCAGGGCATTCGCTCCCACCGCCTGATCATGAATGACGCCAAGGCGCTGATCCACTCGGTCGACCACACCCTGTACCTAGTCAGCCCTGGCCTGTTTCAGCGTTACGCCCAGGAACATCCTCAGATCGCAAACCTGGCCAAGCAGGAGAAGCTGGCCGATTGGGAGTGGATTCAAAGACAGTTCGAACAGCTCAAGCTGCACCGCAAACAACCCAATGGCCTGAACATCTGGACCTGCCACGTCACCGGCCCACGCAAGTCACGGCGCCTGCATGGCTACCTGCTCAAGGATCCGGGCGACCTGCTGGGGGAGTTGGCGTTGAACAATCCGTATCTCACGATTGCCACGATAGGCGATGTAGCACACTCGGCCACCCACGATAGCTCGCCGCTGTAACCCCGGCACAATGCGGAGCCCAGGCCTTCCGTATATCCGGATTGACAAACCGCGCCCCGGCTATCACCGTTAGCCCATGCCGTGCTGACACGTTCAGCAGCATGCCAGCAGCCAGGACCTTCAGGCTGCGATGCGGTTCACCGCAGGTCCACCCCAATGACCGCTTCGCTTCCGGTAGCGCGGTCAGTCGACATACGTCGAGGAAGCATTGCTTTTCCCACCCATGACGGGCCTTCCCGTCGTGGGCAGGCCTTTGTTGTTTTTGGAGGCCTTATGAAAACCGAACTGGCTCTGTACCAGGCGTTGGTCGCGATCAACGTCCCTGAGCTCAAAGCAACCGCTGTTATCGAAGCACTGGAGTCCGACTTGTTTGCACTATTAGCAACCAAAGGCGATCTGGCAGCCCTGCGTACTGATGTTCTGGCCCAGGCTGCTGAGATCAAAACGCAGATGGCTCAATTCAAATCTGAGATGGCTCAGCAAGAGACCAAACTCTTGATCCGCATGGGCATGATGTTCTCTGCCTCTGTGGGTATCTTGATCGGCGCGATGAAGCTCTTTCAGTAATCACACGTTTTCAGGCACCGTACGCGACAACTTTCCCCAAACGGGAGGTTGTCGCGTTTCTCCTCTTCAAGCACTCACAGGCGCTTGACTCAATCGTTGCCCATTTGTGTCGCGCACGCCGTCGCAATCCGATGCAAGGCCGCCTGATCTTCCTCAGGCATCGCCCTATAAGCCGTCAGCACATCGGACACCTGACTGTCGAGGCTATCGGCGCACAACAGCACTCGACGCCCCGTCAGCAGATAAAACACATCCACACCCCGAGCGGCGACAGCCATCAGGTACTGGATCCGGGGAGTGCGTTCACCGTTCTCGTAACGAAATTGCGTATTGATGCTGACACCCCCTATAGCGGCCATTTTGCTCGCCGCCAGTCCAAGCTTTGCCCGCTCCTGCTTCAATCGCTCAGAGAAAAAACGCATACGACGACCTCAAAAAAACCAAACCGTCGCAAACGATAAATCATCTGAGGCGAGCAGCCATTTTCAGGGTGAAATCAGGATCCATCCTACACGCCTTCCTCCCTGATTCAGACCCGCTACTGCACCACGATTGGCTCAATCGGCTTGAACACTGTGGTTTTGGTCCTCAGACGTCGCAGCTCAAAAGCCCCCAACACCTCGAACACTTGAACAACCGCTCCCATTAGAGCGGCTGACACAATTACGGTGAGGGAGGCTCTGCCTCGAAGGCATTCAGCGCCGCACCGTGCCTGCCTGGATGTCCAATCGTGTCGTGGCATAAGTCCACCCCATCCCCCATGAAAGACTGTTCCTACAGACGGCACTCACTGGACTCGCAGGAGACGTCCTGATTACTTCCACCTAATTGAAGTGCATGGACGGCGCTGACTAGGATGTTACGGCTCGTCAATGCCGACCAAGATCCGATTTCCACGCCAATGGAAAGTGAGCTGCGCTGCTACCCAGCGGCAGCCGGCCGGTCAAATTGGGCCACCCAAGGCTGGCTGCTCTGCGCTCTACATGGCCCAGAAAATAACTAACAAAAAGTTAATTTTGCACGTTCAAGGACCCTCCTCGACAATGAAGTCCATCATCGCCGCCATTTCACCTGCCATGCTGCTCCTTGCTGGCTGCACAACACCGAAATATTGGGAAGCCACCGGCGGCAGTCAGTCAGACGGACTCGTTCAACTGTCCTATCAACAGGGGCCGTTTGAGTACGGCCAAAGCAGGGAGTCCCAAGGTTTGGCGATCGCCACGGGGCGCTGCCAATTTTGGGACTACAAACGCGCAGAGCCCTCGGGCGAAGAAAAATCCGTATGCCGCACCATGGGGCAACTCCATTGCCTGGAAACCACTGTCATACAGGACTACCGCTGCAAAGCGTGATACCGGACCAAGGTGTCACGGGGGGCCGGAAGGTGATCATATCCCCCGGCCCCACGAAAAGCGCACATGTCGCGATCAGCCCGGCCGCCTGAATATTTCATCAAATTCCTATTGCACAACGGGCGCAGTCAAAACACCCTTTTGGCACCTCGCTCACACGCCTGAGTGCTTCCCGTCACACCATGTCCCGCCCCACTCCCCGCCTCGATTGCGCCCGTCTCGCCGTGTTGCGTCCCGGCGATTCCCTGGAACAACTGCAGGCCGCGCTCGGGGAGGCCTGGTCTCCACCGCGCGCGAAAGACGATGGCTGGTGGCGTCCCGCTCGCCATCTGGACGGGTTCATGGCGCGCATCGGGCCGGATGCTCGACTGGTGTCCGTGTGCTTCTACGGCCATTTTTCCATGCGCTGCCGCGTGGAGAACATGCATATAAATCTGCCCCTGGCCTCAGCACAGGCACGACAGCCCTCGCTGCGTCGGCTGGAATCGGTGTCAGGCCCGCGGCGTGATGTGCATTACATGCGCAGCAGTGACGGCCATCACCTCTATGTGCAGGTCTACCGCAGCCGTATTTGGCGCTTATGTCTGGAGGCAGACGGCGGGTACCCCCCCTTGACCCCTTCTGCCTGAAGCACATTGATGACCTACACGCTTGACTAATCGAACCGGTCACGCCCCGGCACAGGCCATTGAAGCGATTCCGGGAGAAGCCAGCGCATGGCTGCGGCCACCCGATGCACGCGTTGTTTGAACACCGCAGACGCCATCCTCAAACACCAGAGCCCACAAGATAGACCCAATGCGCTTGGCGCCCTGACTCAACCACAATGGTCTTGCAAGGCCACACACAGGGTTTTGCACGTTTTATTGAGGTTGCTCGACGACACTATTTCGATCGGCACCTTCCCATTGAATTGCGCACACGGCTGCGAAAGTGCCCGGTACATCGTCCAGCCATCCACGTCGGTCGTCTCATCCAACACACGCTGGATCAATGAATGCCGCACGGGGTCCAGCTGCCAGTCAGGTATCCGATGCCCACGATTGCCCAGACTGATTGCCAATAAGCGCCGTGCCTTGATATCGCGATTGATCTGATCGCGGGATTTGCCCACCAGTCGGGCGAACGCCTGAACTGAAAGATTGTGAGGGGCTTCAAAGTCGTCCAACATCGCCTGCCGTTGCTGCTGGAGAGCAGACGGTGGTGCGGCCTCCACCGGCTCAGGTGGCTGAGGCGTTTGGGGAACCGCCGATAACCGCAGACTCGCCCGTTCAGTCACCGGCGCCGAGGGCGAGCTGGGCATGACCAGAACCTTCAAAGACGCGGAGGGGTTCAATTCGGCGCCCTCGGCAGGCAAGGCCGCACCCTCCAGACGAATGGTCAAATGCGTGCTGGCCGCTTCCACCCGCCCTTGCTCCAGCAGATCCAGACGATCGGCCCAGTCCTGCATCATGCGGCGCCGCAGCTCCACGTATTCGGCATGATTGTAGGCGGCGCTGACCTTGTCCGGGTCCGCATGGGACAACTGCGCATCCACCCAGACCTTCGGATAGCCGATTTCATGCAGCACCGTGGACAGGGTCGCCCGTATCCCGTGCCCGGTCAGTTGATCGGCGTACCCCATCCGGCGTAACGCACCGTTGAGCGTGTTTTCGCTGATCCGCTTGCCCAGGTCGCTGCGATGGCTCAACAGGTAACGCTGGGCCGGCCGCATCTGCTGAAGCAGGTAACGCACCACCTCCAGCGCCTGGACCGACAACGGCACGATGTAGGGAGGGATATCCTGGGAACGCTTGCCTTCCTTACGCATTTCCAGCTGCAGTTGCTTAACCACTTCCGGCGGAATGATCCACAGCGCCTGATCAAGGTCAAATTGGTCGGGCGTCGCCCAGCGAAGCTCCCCCGTCCGCACACCTGTGAGCAGCAACAATCGGATGCCCAGCTGGGTTTGAGGCATCCCGCCGTAACCGCGCAAGGTGCGCAGCAACGCCGGAAGCTCGGTGATACGCAAGAAGGGGTGATGGGCCACAGGAGGCTTGGGGGCTGCCACCACATCCAAGTCCGAGGCGGGGTTCTGCTCCAGACCCGATACTTTCACCAAGGCAAAACGAAACAGCTGATTGAACCAAGTGCGGCACTTCTCGGCGGTGGTGAAGGCGCGGCGTTGTTCGATTCTTGCCAGCACCTCCAGCAAGTCCGGGCGCCTGATCTCAAAGAGTGAGCGTTTACCCAGGGTGGGCAGTACATCCTTGTTGAAGATCCGGCGGATTTGAGCCAGGGTACTTTGACGGCCATCCTTGAGCGTCAGAGCCCGGTGCGCGACCCAGCGGTCAAACATGCTTTTGAACGTATGTTGATCCGCCTGCCGGACGGCATGACGGGTGTGCTTGCGGTGAACCCGCGGATTGATCCCCTTGGCCAGCAACGCGCGCGCCTCATCCCGCAGAGCACGGGCCTCCCGCAGGCCGACTTCGGGATAGGTCCCCAACGACATGCGTTTTTGCTTGCCGGCCCAGCAGTAGCGAAAGTGCCACGAACGCCCACCCGAGGCCGTCACAGCCAGAGACAGGCCATCAATATCACCGAGGGTATAGTCTTTGCCGGTCGCCTTGGCCTGGCGAACCGTTGCATCTGAGAGTGCCATAGTACGAGCTCCTGAATAGAGGATTCAGGGATAGATGCTCGTTACCTCAAACGCTCCTCTCCAGCAACAAACCGCACCGCGACCACCCGGATTTCATGGACTAATTTCTGGACTAAAAAAGTCCGGATACCGGTGGTTTTCGGTGGATCGCACTGGAACGAAAAAAGACGCCTAAGCGTCTATTTTCAATGACTTACAGACTTCCATGGAACTCTGTAGATCCATATATGGAGCGGGAAACGAGACTCGAACTCGCGACCCCGACCTTGGCAAGGTCGTGCTCTACCAACTGAGCTATTCCCGCGTCTTGGTGGTGCGCATTCTATAGAAATATCAGAACCCGTCAACCCCTTGATTCAAAAAAGTTTTATTTCTTTTCAATGGTGGTGCGCAGATGCGGCCAGGCGGCGCGCAGATACTGGAGCATGGACCACAAGGTTAGGCCGGCGGCGATGAGCAGCAAGGCGTAGCCGCTCAAGACCCAGAAAGAGAAATCCGACGGGTTGGCCAGCAGAATCACCAATGCGAGCATCTGCGCAGCGGTTTTCCATTTGCCCATGTTGGAGACGGCAACGTGGGCGCGGGCGCCGATTTCTGCCATCCATTCGCGTAGGGCCGACACCACGATCTCGCGGCCGATGATCACCGCGGCCGGTAGGGTCAGCCACAGGTTGCCGTGTTCCTGAACCAGTAGGACCAGGGCGACGGCCACCATGAGCTTGTCGGCCACAGGGTCGAGGAACGCGCCGAACGGCGTGCTCTGCTCCAGCCGACGTGCCAGGTAGCCATCGAGCCAGTCGGTGGCGGCGGCAAACGCAAACACCGAGCTGGAGGCCATATGACTCCATTCGTACGGCAAATAGAACAACAGAATGAAAATGGGGATAAGCAGGACGCGTAGAACGGTGATCAGATTAGGGATATTCATCGGCACAACTGGCTACGAGGTGGAAAGGGCATTCTATTCGCTATGCAGGTTCGCATAAATCAACTCAGCGAGCTTTTTACTGATACCGGGTGCTTTGGCTATTTCGTCAATGCTGGCACGGGACAGCTCCTGCAAGCCACCAAAATGTTTTAGCAAGTCGCGACGCCGTGTCGGCCCAACCCCCGCCACCCCTTCCAGGGTTGACGTTCGCCGGGTTTTACCACGGCGGGCGCGGTGGCCGGTAATGGCGAAACGGTGGGCTTCGTCGCGGATCTGCTGGATCAAATGCAGCGCAGGCGAGTCACCCTTCAAGGTGAACTCGTGGGCGGCATCATTCAAGTACAACGTTTCGAAACCGGCTTTGCGTGTGGCGCCCTTGGCCACGCCGAGCAGGATCAGGTCGGGCACGGCCAGTTCGTTGAGCACGTCGCGAGCCATCGACAGCTGGCCTTTGCCACCGTCCACCAGCAGGATATCGGGCAGTTTGCCCTCGCCGTCCTTCAGCTTGCTGAACCGCCGCGTGAGGGCCTGGTGCATGGCTGCATAGTCATCGCCAGCGGTGACACCTTCAATGTTGTAGCGCCGGTAATCGGATTTGATCGGCCCTTCCGGCCCGAACACCACGCAGGAGGCCACGGTGGCCTCGCCGCTGGAGTGGCTGATGTCGTAGCACTCCAGGCGCTGTGGGGGCTCGTCCAGGTTGAGGACTTCGGCCAGGGCGTCAAAGCGTGCTGCGACATGCTGTCGATTGGCCAGGCGTGCTCCCAGGGCCTGTTCGGCATTGGTCACGGCCAATTGCTGCCAGCGCGCTCGGGTGCCGCGTACGCGGTGGCTGATGTCCAACTCGCGGCCGCGCAGTTCGTGGATCGCCTCGATCAGCGTGGGGAAGTCTTCATGCACCACGTTGACGATCAGCTCCGCTGGCAGGTCGCGCTCGGGGCTGCTGACGTAGTACTGGCCAAGGAACGCCGCCATGACTTCGGCGACCTCCTCGTCGATACCGGTCTGCGGGAAGAAATTCTTACTGCCCAACACCCGCCCGCCACGCACGCTGATCAGGTGCACACAGGCACCGCCCGGGTTGACGAAGGCTGCGATCACGTCCACGTCGCCGGAGCCGCCTTCCATGCTCTGCTGGTCCTGCACGCGGCGCAGCAGGGAGATCTGGTCGCGCAGTTCGGCGGCCCTCTCGAAATCCAGGGTGCTGGCGGCTTGCTCCATGGCGCTGGAGAGTTCGTCGGTGAGCGCATTACTGCGTCCTTCGAGGAACATCACCGAATGGCGCACATCCTCGGCGTACTCGGCCGGTTCAACCAGGCCCACACAGGGTGCCTTGCAGCGTTTGATCTGGTACTGCAGGCACGGCCGGGTGCGGTTCTTGTAGAAGCTGTCTTCGCACTGGCGCACAAAAAAGGTCTTTTGCAGCAGGCTAAGGCTTTCGCGGATCGCGCCGGCGCTCGGATAGGGCCCGAAATACTTACCCTTCGACTTCTTCGCGCCACGATGAATGCTCAGGCGTGGGAAATTACCGTCGGATAAATACACGTAGGGGTAGGATTTATCGTCACGCAGCAGAATGTTGTATGGCGGCCGCCATTCCTTGATCAGCGTCTGCTCGAGCAGCAACGCCTCGGTTTCATTAGCGGTGATGGTGGTTTCGACCTGGGCGATACGCGCCACCAGTGCAGCGGTCTTGGGCGCGAGACCGCTCTTGCGAAAGTAGCTCGCCAGACGGTTCTTCAGGTTCTTGGCTTTGCCGACATACAGCAGGCGCGCCTCACTGTCGAACATGCGGTACACGCCAGGGCGGCCACTGCAGGTCGAGAGGAAAGCACTTGGATCAAACAATGTGGTCATGTCAGGCGCTGGCGTCCACCATGCCGTGGCGCACCGCGAGCAGGGTCAATTCAACATCACTGCTGATGGCGAGCTTCTCGAAAATGCGATAGCGGTAGGTGTTGACGGTCTTGGGCGACAGGCACAGTTTGTCTGAAATCGTCTGCACCTTCTGGCAACCGACAATCATCAGGGCGATCTGGATTTCCCGCTCCGACAGCGCATCAAAGGGCGAGTCGCTGGTGGGCTGGAAGGATTTGATGGCCAGTTGCTGGGCAATCTGCGGACTGATGTAACGCTGGCCCGCAAATACCAGGCGAATCGCTTGCACCATCTCCGCCAGGCCTGCGCCCTTGGTCAGGTAACCGGCCGCACCCGCCTGCAACAGGCGTGTCGGGAACGGGTCTTCTTCACACACGGTCACCACCACGACTTTGATGTCCGGGTGGCTGCGCAACAACTTAGTCGTGGCGCCAAGACCACCGATACCGGGCATCTTGACGTCCATCAGCACCACATCGGGTTTCAACTCCCGGGCCTTGATCAGGGACTCTTCCCCGGACTCGGCCTGGCCGACTACTTGCAGGCCATCGATGTCAGCCAGCATTCGTGTAATGCCTGTACGAACGAGATCATGGTCATCGACTACTAGCACCCTAATCAAGCAGACACCTCGCGATATGGTCTTATAGGTTGCTGAACACCTTAGCAAAAAACCTAGGCGCAGACCTAGCTGCAAGCGTCATATATATAGCGTTAGCACACAGTAGCCGCCCAGTGTGGGCCGGGCGGCTCAATTTTCTGGGCAACAGGTCAGGAATTCCGGGGCTACGGCTTGGTTTTACCGTTAAGCGCCACACAATGCTCGGCAAGGCTAGACGTCAAACGACGGATTGCAGCCTGGTCTTCCTTGAACATCGCACGGTAGTCACCCAGCACTTTTTCTTCAATCTGGCTGAGATTCTCAAGTTGCAGGGGCGTGGTTTCACCGGTCAGCACGTACAACACGTCTACACCTCTTTCGGCGACACGCGACAAGTAGTCGGCTTTGGGCGCTCGCCCTCCGTTTTCGTACTTACCCTGTGCATTGGCTTCAACGCCGCCTATTTCACCAAATACTTTTTGCGACAGGCCAAGTCGCTCCCTTTCTTGTCTCAAACGCGAACTAATTCCACTCATTTGAATACGCATTCCTGTTTGACACGTTGAAGCGACAACAAGAAAGTCGCCTCCTGTACCCAGTATGCGCTTATTAAAATGGACCATAGGGATTAGCTCGATTGACAGGCACGCTCCATGCGCCAGAAGCAATCATCTTCACCCACAATGTTCAGCCCGCTGCGCTGATAGAGCTGCCTGGCAGGATTACTCTTGAACACCGTCAAGCGTAACAAACCCAAGAATTGAGCCTTGGCGGCCATCTGCTCCAACACCCAACTGCCCGCGCCCAGCCCGCGACACGCCTCGAGCATATGCAACTCGCGGATATAGAGCGCGCGACTGTCGCGGCTCAGGCTGATAAAGCCCAGCACGACGTCATCATTGCAGATCAGCCAGTTTTCACGGCCCGCCCAGGCAACATCAAAGCCATCGTTGGACCACACCAAGCCATATTGCACGTAGTAGCGGCTCATGGCTTCGAACGTCAACGTCCGCGCGAATGGCAGGTCGTGGTCCGTCGCCGCGCGTAAGTGGAACGCCATTTAGAGAGCTACCACTTGGCCAGCCCACACGGCGCCAACACGACGGGCAATCACCAGCGCGTCGCCAACACCGGGAGCGGCGGCCAGCAAACCGCCATCAGCCGCCCAGATGGCGCTGCGACCGGCGCAAACATAGCCCCCGGACGGGCCGCCATGGTTGGCCATCAACACCAGCAGGCCATGCTCAGCCGCATAGCCCTGGAGTAACGCGCTGTCCGTTGCGTAGCCGCCCTCGCTAACCAGCACGCCAGCGGCGTAGACAGTGGCGCCCGCCTCTGCCGCCAGGCGCGGATGACTGGCGTGTGAGAAGTCCGCGCACACGGCCAATGCTATCTGCTCATCCTCACACTCGAGGGCCGCACCGCCCTGGCCCGGGACGAACGCAACCTCTTCGCCTGGGTGCAAATGCTGCTTGGTATAGAGCGCCAGGGAGCCATCCGCGCCCAGTACCAGCGCGCCAATCAACACACCGGCATCGGGTGCGAGGCGGACAGGCATTCCCACTACCGCCGTTAATCGCAACGCCCGGGCTAGTTCACGCAGCGGCGCGAGGACTGGGTCATCTGGCGTAATCGCCAAACCGGCAGCCAATGACGGCTCGTACCCGGTCAACGAAAGCTCGGGAAATACAAGTAATTGCACGTTATGCTCGGCCGCCACGTGCACGAACGCCAGGTGCCGTTCGATATTGGCCGGCACATCACCCGCAATGGAAATGGATTGAGCCGCAGCAAGGGTCAGGGCAGTCATGGTCGCGTCCAAGCAATTATTGTCGAAGTGTTACAAGCATATCCCGGCCGATAGCAGTAAGTACCCCGGCACGATAGAAATTTCTGATTGAATCCCCCCGTGTGCCTCTAGTAAGCTGCCCCCATCATTTGGAGACATACCGTGTTGCAACTCACCCACACTCACGTTTGCCATGCTGCCAGCGCCCCGCGCCCGGTATCGGCTACCCGTGTGAACGGTTCGAGCGCTGCGGTATGCTTTTATTTTGGGTATTGGTTTAGCCACTGGCGCGCCTGATACCTGAAATCGGCGCCCACTACTCAAGGGGTCGCCTACCAGAGAAATCTAACCCCCGGTCGGCTCCCCGACCGGGGGTTTTGTTTTTTCAGGCCTCCATCAATTTTGCAAGAACACTTAAAGGACTCACGACATGAACTACGCCACCTATTACCGCTACGACACTTCCACTGCATGGCGATTTAGCAAGCTCCGTTCGGGACAGCCTGCCGCCTCCGATCGGTCACCTATTGGTGGCAAGCCAACACACGCAGCCGATACGGCCAATTGTCGAACACCCCAGTAGGGCAGAGCGCGCGGGAATAGCCCGCCGCTTGCCCAGGAAGCCTTGAATATGAACACTGCCATTGCCGCCCTGCCCCTCTCTGCCCTGACCAGCGCCAATGAAGCCCTGACCCAGCGCCTGCCCAGTTCCCTTGATTTAAAGCTCAAGCTGCCGCTCAGCCCGTTCCTCAACGAGCAGGTCCATGCCCATCGCCAAGCCGTACGCGGCATCCTCAATGGCGACGATTCACGTTTGCTGGTGATTGTCGGCCCGTGCTCGATCCATGATCCGGAAGCGGCCATGGAATACGCGCGCAACCTGAAGAAGCTCGCGCTTGAAGTCAGCGACCAGATGCTGCTGGTGATCCGCGCCTACGTCGAAAAACCGCGCACCACCATCGGCTGGAAAGGCCTGGCCTACGACCCTCATTTGGATGGCAGCGATGACATGGCTGCCGGACTTACGCTGTCGCGCGAACTGATGCGCGAAATGCTGCGCCTGGGCCTGCCAGTAGCCACCGAGCTGCTGCAACCCATGGCCGCCGGCTACTTCGATGACCTGCTCAGTTGGGTCGCGATTGGCGCGCGCACCACCGAATCGCAGATCCACCGCGAAATGGCCAGCGGCCTGGGCATACCCGTGGGTTTCAAGAACGGCACCGACGGCGGCGTGGCGATAGCCTCTGACGCGATGCGCTCGGCCTCACACCCGCACCGCCATTTCGGCGTCGACAGCCAGGGCCACCCGGCGATCATCCAGACCCCGGGCAACCCCGATACTCATCTGGTACTGCGCGGCGGTCACCGTGGGCCGAACTACGATGCGCAAAGCATGGCGCAGGTGAAACACGACTTGGCCAAATCCAAGGTGGCGGCGCGGATCATGGTCGACTGCAGCCATGCCAACAGCGGCAAGGATCCGTTGCGTCAACCGGCCGTATTCAACGACGTACTGGAGCAACGCCTGCAGGGCGACACCGCGCTGATCGGCATGATGCTCGAAAGTCATCTGTTCGAAGGTTGCCAGCCGTTGAGCGCGTCCATGAAGTACGGCGTGTCAGTGACCGATGGTTGCCTGGGCTGGAGCAGCACCGAGCAACTGCTGCGCAGTGCGGCGGAGCGGTTGCGCGGACAACGAAACATCACTGACTGATGAAGATCGATGTGTGGGAGCTGTCTTGCCTGCTCCCACATTTGATCAATGCTCGGTTCAGAGACGTGGGTACAACGCCTCATCAAACTGCTCAAGTTTCGGAAACACCAAGGGCTGCTCATCCGCCAATCCTTGCCGCCGTATCTCATACCCCAGCAGGAAATCCTGGTGCGCCTCAGCGCTGATATACGGAGCGTGCCACGCCACAAACGGCGCCAATACGTCATAGCCCCCATACGCCAGCATCCCGCGCAGAATCGGTCGCAACATATCCGCGCGCCCTAGCCGAACATATGCTCAGGCCCTCCCAAGGTGACCGTGAGCAGCGCCCGGCCCTCTTCGTTGGCGGCTTTGCCAGTACCTTCGGCGATGGGATCACCTCGCGCACCGGGCTGGCGAATAAGGGGGCGGCATCGTACCTGCGGGAATCAGCCTGCGCCGGTCACTCCCTGGATTACTTCGGGCATATCCGCCAGGACCTGTTCACCCTCGGCGCCCTGCTGCCCCCCCCCAGCGCGCAAATGTTGAGCGATGCGCTGGATGCCGACCTGGCACGCGCCCATACTCGTGACCTGGGGTAAAGAGTCCTTTTCGGATTCGGCGGTTTTTCCAGAGGAACGACGA
Organism: Pseudomonas sp. EA_65y_Pfl1_P113; assembly: GCF_963970525.1. Taxonomy (NCBI): domain Bacteria; kingdom Pseudomonadati; phylum Pseudomonadota; class Gammaproteobacteria; order Pseudomonadales; family Pseudomonadaceae; genus Pseudomonas; species Pseudomonas sp. EA_65y_Pfl1_P113. The sequence continues at coordinate 15,907 of NZ_CAXAQM010000044.1, read as the reverse complement.
GCGGATACTCGACTCCATTGTTTACACCCCTTCAGGAGTTACTGATGTCTATCCCAACGCAAAACGTTCCGGCCTTCGGCCTAGGCACCTTCCGCCTGCAAGGCCAGGTGGTGATCGATTCGGTCAGCACCGGCCTGGAACTGGGCTACCGCGTCATCGACACCGCGCAGATCTATGAGAACGAAGCAGACGTCGGACAAGCCATTGTCGACAGCGGCATACCGCGCGATGAGCTGTTTATAACCAGCAAAATCTGGATCGCCAATTTCGCCAAAGGCAAGCTGATTCCAAGCCTGCGTGAAAGCCTGAGCAAACTGAAAACCGACTATCTGGACCTCACCCTGATCCATTGGCCATCGCCGGAAGACCAGGTGCCTGTCGCCGAATTCATGGGCCAACTGCTTGAAGCCAAACGCCTGGGCCTGACCCGCCAGATCGGCATCTCCAACTTCACCGTCGACCTGATGAAGCAAGCGATTGCCGCCGTTGGTGCCGAGAACATCGCCACCAACCAGATCGAGATGCACCCCTACCTGCAAAATCGCAAGGTCGTGGATTTTGCCACCGCTAACGGTATCCAGATCACCTCATACATGACCCTGGCCTACGGCGAAGTGCTCAAAGACCCGGTGATTGAGCAAATCGCCGAGCGCCATCAGGCTACCCCGGCGCAAGTGACGTTGGCCTGGGCCATGCAACTGGGCTACGCGGTCATCCCATCGTCGACCAAACGTGCCAACCTGGAAAGCAACCTCAAGGCCTTGCAACTGACCTTGAGTGCGGCCGACATGGCGCAGATTGCCGAACTGGAGCGCGGCCATCGCCTGACCAGCCCGAAAGGTATCGCGCCACAGTGGGACTAGGCCACAGGCGCGCGCGATAACTCCCGCAGCCAAGGCAAAACCCGCAGGCCGGTGGTGGCTGCGGGTGGGTCGATGATGTCCATGAAGTGTTCGAGGTTGACGTTATCCGGCATGCCGGGCAGCCGTACCAGCACCGCCGGCGTTGCATCGGCGGGGGTGTTCAGATCCAGGCTCAGGTCCTGGTGATCGTAGACCAGCACATGATGTGCCTGGGGTTGGGGCCCGCAAGCGTGGACCGCCAGCCCCGCACTGATGATCAGCACGTCAAAAGGTTGGGCCGGGATAGCAGTGAGTAGCTGGACCTCTTCGAAGGTCTGCACCGGTACGATCCGGTGATACCCCAACTGGTTGAGCATTTTCTCGATGTACAGGCGTTGCAGGTGCTGCTCATCGGCAATCAGGATAGTCAGTGCTTTGTTTGGCATGGCAAACCCCTGGGCAGGCAGTGCTCGTCAGTGAGCGAGGCCCATTTTCCAGACATATACCGAAGACAAAATCAGGCTTATTACCCTTCCATGTAGGCGTTCTCCCAAATCCGCCGAATGGCTATCCAGCTCAGTCAAGCCTGCTTGCTGTGCTGGCTCAGGCTGTGGTGCAAACCATCGATGGCCGCGTCCAGCGCCTGTATCGCAGGCGCCAATGCCTGGTGGTCATGTCTTTCACACGCCCCTTCCAAGGCTTCGCAACAGGCGACCAAACTGTGGGCCTTGACCATGCGAGCGCCCCCTTTAACGCGATGAGCCAGGTCATGCAACTTGGCGATATCCGCGTGATCTTTCAGCGTCGACAACAGCACGCGATCGTCTGCAAGACTGATGAGCAATGGCATCAGTAACTCGTTAAGCGCGGCAGTGTCACCGCCTGTCAGCGCAGTCAGCGTACTCAGGTCGTACACCGACTCGACCTCACCCTTCACGGCTGCTGCGGTGCGAGGAGCCAGCGCCGCACGCAAATCATCAAGGCCGGTCGGTTTGAACAGGCAACCATCCATGCCCGCCTGCCTGCAGCGCTCGGTTTCCTCCGGCTGGGCGTTGGCGGTGAACCCCAGCAGCAGGCACGGCACCAGACCACGCTGACGCTCTTGGGCACGGATATCACGTGCCAGCGTGTAACCGTCCATAACCGGCATATTGCTATCAGTGATGACGCCATCAAAATGCCCGGCCTGCCACAGTGCAAAGCCCTCGGCGCCATCTTCGGCCGTGACGATGTGATGCCCAAGGAAGCTCAGTTGACGAGTCAGTAACAAACGGTTGGCCGGGTAGTCGTCGACCACCAGAAGGTTCAACGCCTGCGTCGGTGGAACACCTGCGACGGAAGTCGAAACCCGTGCTGCGCGGGTCAACGCCAGCGCCAACGTCACGTCCACCCGCGTCCCCTTGCCCAGCACACTGCTCAAGTGCAGTTGACCGCCCATCATCTCGCACAGGTTGCGACTGATCGCCAACCCGAGTCCGGAACCACTGCGCGCCGACTGGTCGTTGTTACTCCCCTGGATAAATGGGTTGAACAAACGCTGCTGATCTTCAGCACTGATGCCAACCCCCGTGTCTTCGACATACAACCGTAGGTTCAAGTGGTCCCCGGCCAACGCCGGGGCGCACTGGGCACCCAGGCGCACCTGACCGGTGGCGGTAAACTTGATGGCATTCCCCAGCAGATTGGACACCACCTGCTTGAAGCGCAAAGGGTCGATGAGCACCGGGCGGTCAATCATCGGATCGAGATCCACTTGCAGCTGCAAACCTTTGTCCCGCGCCAGCCCCTCAAACACACGCGCCACAGATGCCAACAACTCGTGGAGATTGGCCGGCGCGAGGGTCAGGGACAGGTGGCCGGATTCTATCTTCGCAATGTCTAGAATATCGCCGATCAATTCCAGCATGCTTCGGGATGCCATCGACGCCACCTCCAGCGCATCCTGATCGACGCGGCCCTGCTCGGCGTTTTTCTGGGCCAATTCGATCATGCCTATCACGGCATTCATCGGCGTGCGGATCTCATGGCTCATGGTCGCGAGGAATGTGGTCTTGGCACGGTTTGCCGAGTCTGCGTCCTCCTTGGCTGTCTGCAACTGGCTCAACAGCCGCTGGCGCTCGCTCACATCCACCCAACCTGCAATCATGCCTACAACGTGGCTATTGCTATCTCGGTACGGCAGCATCCACTGGTAGATGGTTAGTACACCGCCATCGGGAACCTTGAGTACGCGATCCTGGATCTGCGGCTCCCCCCGTGCCATCAAGCTCAAGTATTCGGCGTGGAACGACTGCGCCTGGGGCGGGTTGCCCGTATCGGTTTGCACCACGGTCTTGCCGATCACGTCCTCCAACTTAAAGCCAAATACATCGAGGTAAGCGTTATTACAGGCCATTAACCGGCCCTGGCGATCGCGCACGTAAATCGGGTGCGGAGTGCCGTCGATCAGAACGCTCATGAACCGCATCTGGTCGCTCAGGGCCCGTTCGGCCTGTGTGCGCTTGTGAATCAGGTTACGCAGGTAGAGCACCCAGCCCAGTGTGATCAGCAGCAGCAGCGCGGCCAGGCCAAACCCTTGGATAATCACGTTGCGATGGCTGATCCAGTAGCTGTCTTCGATGATGATCTCACTGCGCCAACGGTTGGTCAGTTCGTCCATTTCTTCAGGCGTGATACATAACAGCGCCTTTTCGAGGATCGAATACAGCTCCAGTTGGCTGCGATTGACACCGAAGGCAATGCGCGCTGGCTCCGTACCGACGGTGCTGGTGATACGCAAGCGATCACGGTAATGGCGCGCAATCATGTAGCGTGCACTGATCAGCGAAATAACGTTCGCATCGACGCTGCCCTTGGCGACCAGATCCATGGCCTGCTCGGGGTTCTCGACATTGACAAACTCGATGCCTGGATAGTCCCGGGCAATCTGCACGGAGAGCGTGCTACCGGCGAGCAATGCCAGGCGTTTTCCAGGCATGTCCTCCAGCGTCACCAGGCGTTCGTCACCGGTACGCGCCACTAACACATAGGGATTGGACAGATAAGGCCGAGTGAAGCGCAGCTTTTCGGACCGCTCGACGCTGGGCGTGATCACCGCCAGCATATCCACTCTGCCGGTACTGACCTCTTCAATCTGCTGAGGCTGCGAACTGCCTGGCACCACTTCGAACTTCAAGCCCGTAAGCAAGCTGACGCGCGACAATACCTCGTCACTCAAGCCCACAAACTGCCTTTGCTCATTAAAAAAAGACAACGGCACGAACTTATCGAGCACTGCAACTTTCACCCGTGGGTGCTTCTGCAGCCAACGCTGCTCACTCTCACTCAAACGCAAACGGTCGGCAGCCAGGAAACCGCTGTCACCGGCACTCCAGCGGCGCAGGATCTCCATCTGCTGGTTGGCCGGGATAACGGCCAGCGCTTCGTTGATGATATTCAGCAGGCGCTCGTTGTCCTGGTTGAAGGCAAACCCGAACGGGTTGACCTCCAGTGCGGAAAAATCTGCCATGCGGACGTTATTGAGGTGGTTCTTGTTGATCAGATAGCGGGTGCTGATAGCGTCGCCCAAGTAGACATCCGCCTGACCGAACGCCAAGGCGCCGATAGCCTGGTGCGTCGAGCCGTACAGCTGCAGTTGCGCGTGGGGGTAAAAGGCCTGGACAGCGTCAGGCTGCATATAGTGGTAAAGCATCGCGACGCGCTTTCCAGCCAGGTCGGCGCTCAATGAATGACTGTCACCCGAGCGGGTCACCAGCACGGGTTGATCACTAGCGTAGGAACGCGACAGTATCAGTGCCTTATCGGCCGCTTCGTAACCGTTGGCAGACCCGACTAAATCCACCTCACCGAGTTTGAGCGCTTCGATGACTTCATCACGAGTGTCGTAGCGTCGAACCTCAATAGGAATGTTTAAAATCAGGCTGATCAGCCACGCATAGTCAGCTGTAATGCCTTCAAAGTCGTTTCCGTTGGACCGGTCGAAAGGTATGTAGTCAGGTGCTGACACCCCCATCACCAACATCCGTTGCTCGCGCAGCCAGCGCCAGTCACTTTCCTCAAGTTCCAGACGTGGGTTTTCCAGCGTTGAATGGCCGAACAGCCGCAGTGTATGTGGCTCATCCAGAGCCATCGCTGCACAGGGCAACAGCCCCATCAGCAGGATGGCCATGAAAATCAACAGCCGGGAGATGGTCATTTCAGATCAGATGATTGCGCTGGGCAAACTTGGACAGGTGCACCACCGAGGACATACGCAGCTTCTCCTTGAGTCGTGTCTTATAGGTGCTGATGGTCTTGTGGCTCAACAACATCTCCTCAGCGATTTCCTTGTTGCCCTGGCCCAGCGCCAGTTTTTGCAATACCGTCAATTCGCGATCCGACAGCGCGTGCACCAGTTCTTGCTCGGTGGTCTGCAAATCATCACGGCGCACCGAACTGGTGGCCACGCTGGGGAAGCAGCTGTAACCGGACCTGATCGCCCTGATCGCCTTTTGCAACTCGTCCAGTTCACCGGTCTTGTTAACAAAGCCCATGGCTCCGGCGCGCATGCAGCGGGTAGAAAAGAACACCGCCAGGTACGAAGTCAGCACGAGGATTTTACAGGGCAGTTCCAACGCCTTGATCCGGCTGATCACCTCCAGCCCGCCAAGCTTGGGCATCGCCAGGTCAAGGATGACCAGGTCCGGACATTTCTCACGAGCAATCTGCATGGCGTCTGCACCGTTGCCTGCTTCATATATTTCAAAGAATCCTTCCTGCTTCAACAGGTACTTCACGGTGGCACGTATAAAAGGGTGATCATCCACAATTAAAGCTTTGCTCATAAGACTCCCCGAGGGATCAGTACGCTTACATATCACACGGGACCTATCTACCTGTGAAAAGTAACAGTTCCGACAAACGGTGCTGATTACTCTGCTTGACACTTCAGGCAGTACAGACCCCTACTTTTGATAAAGCACGGTAAACACGTAGAGCCGCGCCCTTGTTCCTGAGGCGCAAGCGCGCAACCTTAGCAACGTCGCGCCTTATCAAATGAAGGGATCATCTCGATTGCTTGTAGGATTTTTCCTCGTAGTAGCATAGTCAGCTTTGCGCGGGACAGAGCCTGGCAGCCGGGGGGGGGCTACTCGGTGGTACTCGGACTCCAGAACGCCTGCACCACCAGAGTCGACATCGATATCCTTTCCACCAGCGCGTCCAACTCGTCACCGTCGACCGACGTCACGGCCAGGGTGGCTTCGATTTCTACTTCCTCCGTGCCAAAGGGGCGCACGTCAACATCGCTGGCTGGGTAATTGCAACGCGCCAGCTCAGCTTCCAACAAGGCCAGCACGGCTTTCTGCTGGGTACGTCGAGCGATTACATACAAGATATTGGTCACCTCCGCCGACACCACATCCAGCGGCTGGCGGTTGATAGTGTTAACGATCGGCCGCAGCAAGGTATTGGCCGCCAGCACGAACAGCGTGCCCAGCAGCGCTTCGAGGATCAGGTCGGCACCCGCGCAGGCCCCCACTGCCGCCGACGCCCAGAGCGTGGCGGCGGTGTTGAGCCCGCGCACATTGCCTTCTTCACGCATGATCACACCGGCGCCGAGAAAGCCGATGCCCGACACGACATACGCCACTACGCGCACCGCACCTTCCGCACCGCCGAGACGGTTGGCCATGTCGACGAAAATCGCCGCGCCCACCGCCACCAGCACGTTGGTGCGCAGACCTGCAGTGCGCTGGCGGTATTGACGCTCGAAACCGATCAGGCCGCCAAGGATGAATGCCGCAGTGAGGCTGACCAGGGTGTCGATCAGGGAATTGAGGTTGATGTTGTTGATTGCTTGCAAAGGAAATCGTCCCTGTTTATTGCCAGCCAAACTTACGGATGTAGTAACCCTTCACCGCCTGGGTCAGGGCCATGTACGCCAGCAGGATCACGGGCAGGAACACAAAGTACAGCGATGGCAGCGCCTGCAATTTAAAGTAATGCGCCAACGGCCCCATCGGCAGGAAAACCCCCACGGCCATGATCACACCGGTCATCACCATCAACGGCATCGCCGCACGGCTTTGCAGGAACGGGATTTTCGGGGTGCGGATCATGTGCACGATCAGCGTCTGGGTCAGCAGCCCCACCACAAACCAGCCGGACTGGAACAGGGTCTGGTGGTCGGGGGTGTTGGCATCGAAGACATACCACATGAGTGCAAACGTGGTGATGTCAAAGATCGAACTGATCGGCCCGAAAAACAGCATGAAGCGGCCGACATCGCCCGGTTGCCAGCGTTGTGGCTTGGCGAGCATGTCTTCATCGACGTTATCGAACGGAATCGCGATCTGCGAAATGTCATACAGCAGGTTCTGCACCAGCAAATGCATCGGCAGCATCGGCAGGAACGGGATAAATGCACTGGCCACCAGCACCGAGAACACGTTGCCGAAGTTGGAACTGGCGGTCATCTTGATGTACTTGAGCATGTTGGCGAAGGTACGCCGCCCCTCCAGCACGCCCTCCTCCAGGATCATCAGGCTTTTTTCCAGAAGGATGATGTCGGCGGCTTCCTTGGCAATATCCACCGCGCTGTCCACCGAAATACCGATGTCGGCGGTACGCAACGCCGGCGCGTCGTTGATGCCATCGCCCATAAAGCCCACCACATGTCCGTTAGCCTTGAGCAGGCGCACGATGCGCTCCTTGTGGCTCGGCGTCAGCTTGGCGAACACGTTGGTGGTTTCCACGGCCTCTGCCAGCTCGGCGTCGGTCATGTCCTCGATATCGTTGCCCATCAGCAGGCCTTGTTGCTCCAGGCCCACTTCACGGCAGATTTTGGCGGTGACCAGCTCGTTGTCACCGGTCAGCACTTTTACCGCAACGCCATGGGCTTTGAGCGCCTTGAGGGCGGGAGCAGTGCTTTCCTTCGGTGGGTCGAGGAAAGCCACGTAGCCGATCAGCGTGAGGTTTTGCTCATCCGCCAGGCTGTAAGTGTCGCGCCCCGGCGTCATGGGTTGCGCGGCCACGGCCACCACGCGCAGGCCTTCTTCGTTGAACGCAGCGGTGACCTGGCGAATACGTGCCAGCAGTTCATCGGTCAGCGCCTCGTTGGTGTCGCCATGGCGCACGTTGTTGCACACAGAGAGGATTTCCTCCACAGCGCCCTTGCAGATCAACAGGTGCGGCAAGCCTTCCTCGGCCACTACCACCGACATGCGGCGACGATTGAAATCGAACGGGATCTCATCGACCTTGTGGAACGCGGTGCCGACTTTCAGCTCGCGATGCACCTCCACGTGCTCCAGCACTGCCACGTCCAGCAGGTTTTTCAGGCCGGTCTGGTAGTAGCTGTTGAGGTAGGCCATTTCCAGCACATCGTCGGACTCTTCGCCCCACACATCCACATGGCGCGCCAGGAAAATCCTGTCCTGGGTCAACGTGCCGGTCTTGTCGGTGCACAGCACGTCCATGGCGCCGAAGTTCTGGATCGCGTCCAGGCGCTTGACGATGACCTTTTTGCGCGACAGAAACACCGCACCCTTGGCCAGGGTGGAGGTGACGATCATCGGCAACATTTCCGGGGTGAGGCCCACGGCAATCGACAATGCAAACAGCAGCGCCTGAGTCCAGTCACCCTTGGTGAAACCGTTGATAAACAGCACCAGTGGTGCCATCACGAACATGAACCGAATGAGCAACCAGCTGACGTTGTTAACACCGTGCTGGAACGACGTGGTCGCGCGGTCGGTGGCCGTCACACGCTGGGCCAACGCGCCGAAATAAGTGCTGTTACCGGTGGTCAGGATCACCGCCGTCGCCGCGCCGGACACCACGTTGGTGCCCATGAACAGGATATTCTCCAGGTCCAGCGGATTGCGGGTGTTGGCGTCCTGCTGGTGGGCGAACTTCTCCACCGGCATCGATTCCCCGGTCATCGCCGCCTGGCTGACGAACAGGTCCTTGGCGCTGAGCACACGGCAGTCGGCCGGGATCATGTCGCCGGCCGAAAGTACAATCAGATCGCCGGGAACCAACTGCTTGATCGGTAACTCGATGCGCTTGGCCTCATCGCGACGCAGCACCGTGGCGGTGTTACTCACCATGGCCTTCAGGGCATCGGCGGCCTTGTTGGATTTGGCCTCCTGCCAGAAACGCAGCAACGTCGACAGCACCACCATGGAAAAAATCACCGTGGCGGCCTTCACGTCTTCGGTCAGCCAGGAGATGACCGCCAACAGGGTCAGCAACAGGTTGAACGGGTTCTTGTAGCAGTGCCACAGGTGCACCCACCAGGGCAGCGGTTGCTCATGCTCGACTTCGTTGAGGCCGTATTGCACGCGCAGGGCATCGGCCTCTTGGGTGTTCAAACCTTCGCAATGACTGCCTAGCGTGCCGAGCAATTGCACGGCACTGTTGTTGGCCGAGACCACGAGGGTTTGCGCCAGGGTCGGTGGTACTTCGCGGCTGACACTGGCGTCAGTCACCGTTTCGAGCATCGCCAGGCGGCGGAAATGCCGGGCAATATGCCGGGTCCGCAGGAAGCCGGCGAAGAACTCTTTGAGCAGCGTGAAGTTCATGGTGTTACTCCTGCGCGAGGAAACACTCGTGCAGGTACGGCCGTCTGCCCCGCGCCATTTTATAGGCACAGTCAGCTTGGCCCGCCCACCGTAAAGGCAGGCGCGTCCGTAGCATCCCGAGGTGAGTCAGGTGCTGGTCAGCGTCGATGAGAGGGATTCGGGCAGGCGCCAGGATTGGCTGCTGCCGGGATGCCGTTTCTCGCTTTTATTGGCGAGACAACGGCATCAGAAGAATGCGCGTTACCTTGCCAAGCCTGTGCCGGCTACCAGAACCGGCCGACTACTGTCACTCGAACAAGTACCCACTGAGGGTCTCCGCTATTGATGAAAACGCGCGAAGCTTACGCCTCGAGTTCAGGAGCGTAAACCGCAGAAAAGTGTCTGCGTGAGGAATAAGAAGATTCTTCAGGGAGGGTTCAGGAACGCATCTTCCTGAACCCTCCAGATATCTAAATGTGGGAGCGGGCTTGCTCGCGAAGACGGTGTATCAGCCACTGCAGATGTCGACTGAGCTACCGCATTCTCGAGCAAGCCCACATTTCGGACAGCGTACATCAGTTGCTACGCGGTACCCGGTCTATCCCTCGCCACCAGCCTCAAGTAATCCTCAACCGCCCCACCCGCCAGCGCCTTGACCTGAATCGACACCCGGTTCACCTGCCGTCCCATCGTGACGCCCTCCCGCGTACGTACCTGCGCATACCCAAGCCTGGGCCAGAAACGCTCGGCTTTGATATTGCCGATAACCACCGTCAACCGCAGCCATTGGGCGCCCTTCTTCGCAGCCCATTCTTCAAGGTCCGCATGCAGTCGTTGCGCAAGGCCAGTGCCATGCAGGCAGGAATCGACCAGCAGCAGCCCGATATGCCAGACACCGCTCGCCAGCAAGTCCGCCGCAATGTTCACCACCGCGACCCATTGGTCGTCAGCATCGCGATAACCCAGCCAATACATCCGGCGGCACGTCCATCCTGTGGGCAACTGCCCGTGCAACTCCTCGCGCGCTTCAGTCGGCGTGGCGGGCTCGCCGTTCACCGCAATGAAGTAATCCGGCGCTCGCTCGAAAAAACGTTGCAGCTCGGCCTCGTCGCTAGCGCACAGCTCAACCACCCGAGTACCTGCAACAGAGCAACCGGGCAACACGTGCTCATCAACATCCCTGTTCATCCGCCCTCAATCATCCCGCGTCAGCACTTCCAACAACTCAATCTCAAAACACAGATTACTGTTGGGCTTGATATGCGCGCCCATCGACCGTTCGCCATACGCCAGATGCGCCGGCACGAACAAGGTCCGAACACCGCCCACCTGCATGCCCATCAGCCCCTGGTCCCAGCTTCTTCAGATGTGACACTGAAAGCTGATATGCTTTCAAGCATCAGGAGAACACATGAAACAAGCTATCTCATATGTACGATTTTCCAGCTTCCGACAGCACGGTGGTAGCTCGGTAGAGCGCCAGACCGCCATGATTGCTGAGTGGTTAACTAGAAATCCCGAATACCTACTGAGCGGGTTGAAGTTCGAGGATTTGGCAAAGTCTGGCTATCACGGCGACCACATCAAAGCTGGAGGTGGCTTCGGCAAACTGCTAGGTGCTGTCGAGGCTGGAGCCATCAAAGAAGGTGATGTTGTATTGGTGGAAGCCATCGACCGAACAGGCCGGATGGACACCGTTGACATGCTCGACCTACTCACGCCAATCCTTAAAGCTGGCGTCTCTATAGTCACTCTTGATGACGGGAACACATACAACCGTGCCAGCGTAAACGGCTCACACATCTACATGCTGATGGCGAAAATCCAAGCTGCAAACCAATACTCCGAAGCCCTCTCCCGCCGTGTAACAGCGTCGTACAGGATACGTGAAGAGAAGGCGAAAGCCGGAGAACAGGTGAAACGCTGGACGCCTGCCTGGCTAACTGTGGAAGGCAAAGTGATAGACCGGATTGCCAAGCACGTTAAGACAGCTTTCGAGTTGTACGCGGCTGGCGTGGGCAAGGCAACTATCTCTGTCCGCATGCGAGAAACTGGGGAACCAGAGCTAGCAAAATGCTCAAGTCCAACCATCGAGGGCTGGCTACGCAACAGGACTGTGCTCGGCTACTGGAATGACATCCCCAACGCTTACCCCGCAATCATTGAGCCGGACCTTTTCTTTCGTGCCCAGCAACGCGGCAAGGAAGCGAAGACAACACGACCGGTGAAGACGGCAAAACACTTACTCGTTGGTTTGGTCAAGTGCGGGCATTGTGGCGGAAACTACATAATGCAAAACAAGGACGGACGCCCCCACAGTATGAGGTGCTTGAATCGTCAGCGACAACAGCCGTAGGCTTATATAGAGACTTAACTGCCGTTTTCCGTAGTTGGGTAAATGGTGCAGTACTCGTTAAAGGTGAGGCTGTCGGTGGGCCTTGGGACTCAGAAGCATTTCCTACTTTCGTAGAGGGGTACGCACTCACGTATGCCCAAACGGCTTTGACACCTTTGCAATAATAACGGTGAGTCTATTGAGCGGTAGGAGTCTGCTGGGGGATATACCTGACCACGAAACCATTAATCTGATGGTTTTTAGTCAATTTATCTCGTATACGGTCTGCTTCTCCCCGCTCATTCACCGGGCCAACAAATATCCGACTTTTACCGTCTGCCTGAGTCAAATAAGTGATATATCCGGCTTGTTTGAGATATGCCATCATCTTCAGAGCAGTTGTTTCAGATGAAAGTGATGCTACTTGTACGCTCCACAAAATGCCATCCTGAGTAGTAGCGATAGGAGCAGTCTGAGAGGGCTTCGGTTTTTGCTGAAGTACGAAAGCAAACGCCATGGGTTTCGCTTCCCAAAAAATGTTTTTCCCATCCGCAATGATATCTATCGTGACTTGATGGCTCTCACCATCAATTTCAACTTCAGCCATGCCCTTGTATTTGTTACCTGATTCATGAATTGCCGTGACGCTTCGAACTTTTAGTTCGTATTTTTTAAGGTTTTCGTCGGTGTCTAGTTTTTCCTGAACTGACAGCTTTGCCTGTTGACTCACGGCATCAACGGAGGGACCACATCCGGAAAGCAAAACGACTAGAGCTGAAAATACGAGGGCTTTCCCTTTCATTCCTGTACGTCCTTACACAATTCTAGAGAAGCCATACGGGCTATAGCCCTTGTGATGCAGTAATTTTCTTCAGTTCGTCATAAATCCCGCTGAGGACAAGCCAGAAACCAGCCATCACCGCCCCAGCTATGAAGCCTCCGATTGCCCCCCATTCGCCATAGATCGCATACCCCGCGAATGCAACAGCAACAATGGCAAAGTAACAAAGGTAATCGTTGAGCCTAATGATACTGTCTTTCATCTCTGTTTCCCCTTCGTCCGCTGACTGAGTAGAAGATGATCTATTCAGCCGATGTCACGATTAGTGTGTTCACGATAAGTGTACATTACCACACGATACGCGGATGCAATCCATCCCACTCCGCAAATCATTCGGAAACCGCGTACGAGAGCTTCGTCTTGCCACAGGTCAGACTCAAGAAGCTTTCGCGGACACGTGCGGATTCGCCCGGACGTACATGAGCCGTATAGAAACCGGTGGCGCCAACCCAAGCCTAGATGCAATTAAGGTTCTTGCTGACGCACTTGGTATATCCTTAGCAAAGCTTCTTGACGGGCTCTGAAAGACTGTCTGGCTGACACTCATCGCCACATCATCAAAAGGAAGCGATCCCGTGGCCAAAAAAAGCAAAGGTGTCCACGAGATACCTCGCGACGACTACGTGTATGGTCACGCAACAGACTTCGTCTCGCAGCTCACAGTAAGATTTGATCCAAGTGGCGGCGTAACCATCGTTGAAATAAACCCTAGCTCAATTCACCGCAAGCTTTCTCACCCAAAAGCCAAAGGCGACAAGATAATTCTTTCAACCCCTGCACATGACTTCAGCCTGCCGGAAACCTATACCCAAGAATTACAGGCTCGCTTCGACTACCTTGCGGCGGTGGACACGAACACAATCGCGGATGACCAAGGACCGACGAGATTCGACGGTTACGTGGTGAGTGCAGCCACTGTCAGTGTCATCGCTGAGCCGCTGCGATCCCTTCACGAGAAATCCATCTTTCAACCGCTCGTTACTTACCTGATCCTAGACCCAAACTTCGTAGCTTCCCACGAGCCATTGGGCTGGCACCTGGCTTTGACTCGCCACATGAACACCCCACATCTACGTTCAAGCCGGCTAGGCGTCATCGTAGATCATGACTTGAGAGCTCACCCAGCAATCAATGCCCGCGAGCGCCCCTACTATGGCGATCATTTACTACCCAGCCATGCCGCCCTCATCTACGCCTCGGCAGATAAGAGAGACACGATTGGCAATCGCATGATTCATTATTGCGACAACATAGCCGGGCAGATTCTTACGCAGTTCAAGCAGCAAACAGCAGCAGTGCTGAAACAGGAAAGCTTTCGGGTAGGTTCGGCAGTGTGTGTCGCCATTCCGCATCCGAAACAGAAAGCGCCCGCTTAGCTTTGTTTCTAGCCTTCGCGGCTACCAGCATGAGCCATGTAAAGCTTGGCATCATCAAACGACCGTTAAACGATACCTTCCTGACAGGCGGTATTAGGTATCATCAAAATAGACCTTGCATATTGTTGATACCTTGGTACACTGATACCACGTTAAACGATACCGGAGCCAACATCATGTCACGCACATTCCTCTACTGCCGAGTCAGCACCTCCAACCAGTTCACTGAAAACCAGGTGCAGGAAGTGAAAGCTGCTGGCTTCGATGTACAGGCTAGTCGTGTAGTGGAAGAAACGGTGTCGGGTAGCGTCGCTGCAAAGGAGCGTGCAGGCTTCCAGAAGCTCCTAGAACGTATGGAATCGGGTGACGTACTGATCGTTACTAAGCTTGACCGTCTGGGGCGCAACGCGATGGATGTACGTCAGACAGTCGAACATTTGGCAGAGAATGGCATCCGTGTTCACTGCCTCGCTCTTGGCGGTGTAGACCTGACCAGTGCAGCAGGCAAGATGACCATGCAAGTGCTAGGGGCGGTAGCAGAGTTTGAACGTGACTTGCTTATCGAGCGTACACAGCAAGGTTTGCTGCGGGCCAAAGCAGAGGGTAAGAAGCTTGGACGTCCTGAAGCCACAGACACCACAGCAAATGTTCAGCGCCTCAAAGCTCAAGACAAAACTCAGGCACAGGCTGCTAACGAATTGAACATTGGCATAGCTACAGTGAAGCGTCACTGGAACAAGTAATGGCGATCCGCAGAGAGACGAAGACTTAGGCTGCTCCCCCTCAAGAACCGTCTTTTCTAGGCGGTTTCAGCCCCTCTGAGACGTGATAGCTCTTCTTCCCTCTCCCTGTCAGGGGTAGCCAGTGAGCCACCCCAAGGCTCTCATATTTCCACATCGTATGGATGAGATACGTTCTCATTTGTTGCTGATCTTAACCGTGGTGCCCTAGCGCCAATATTTGCGAATCCCCTGCCCTCTTCTAAGCTAGCCATTTCATAGAAGGAAAAACGGGGAAGGTGAAGGGCGACTTGCTATCATCCCTAGCTACCATCGAAACGTCACAACACTGCAAGGGAAGGCGCCATGGCTCACGAAGTAAAGATCAATCTTCAATCTATGCTGGTGCAGCGTCAGGACGTAGAAGTTGAAGTGAAAAAGGATGGTGGCAAGCTCGGCACTATTCTCATAAGCCAAGGCAACATCGAATGGCTTCCATCAGGCAATCATGTAAATAAATACAATCTTACCTGGACGCAATTCTCTGAGTTTATGGAAGAACACGGAATGCCAAAGAGGATGTAATGCTTACGCTTCGGATGTGAGCCCTGCGTGCAGGGCTTTCTTGACGGCCATCGCGCTGATGGACATCACGATTTCGGGGGGCTTACTCTTTAATAAAGTTTTGGGAAGTGTAGGCAGTCTTACCACTGGGCAATTGGACCAAAGCATTGCCACCAGACGCCGGGTCTAGGTAGCTAACTCGCATTGGTTTGTCCAACATCCTGCATTTGCCACCGTCAAGTAGCCGCTGAGCCTGATCTGCGTCCTCGTCAATGGACGCCGCAACAATCTTGTCCCAATCCCCCCTCGCGAAACACAGGACTGTATCTGTTACCAAGGTCACTTGGCGGTATTCCTCCGCGCTGGCGTTAGGCATGGTCGATAAAGCCCCAAGAAGAGATGCTGATAAAACTGCGGCATACTTCCCATTCATTTCCCTGCTCCATATTTTCCTGTCCGGCAATGCGCCTTGTGGAAAGGTATAGCAGTTACATTTCTAGGGGACGGGGGTAATTTCGGCAGGGAGAAAACACCGGAGGACTCAAAATTGAAGCTTTCTCTGTAGTGGTCAACTAATTCCGGACACCTCGATAGGTGGTTTCGACGCCATTGCCCGTTCGTAAACGGTCGGTGGCAGATATCCCAGTTTTGAGTGCAGCCGCTCGTTGTTGTAAAACCCAACGATGT
>NZ_CAXAQM010000043.1:0-41402 GCF_963970525.1 Pseudomonas sp. EA_65y_Pfl1_P113 | reverse complement strand
GGTAGAGGTACACTTTTTCAACTTTGGCGTCGGGGCGCATCATGACGGCGGGCTCCTGAAGGATATCGGGAGCCCAGCATCAGGCATCAAATGGCAGCTTTGAATGTGTAGACGATGGATCGCTTACGCAGTACCTACAAAA
Source organism: Pseudomonas sp. EA_65y_Pfl1_P113 (assembly GCF_963970525.1). Classification (NCBI taxonomy): domain Bacteria; kingdom Pseudomonadati; phylum Pseudomonadota; class Gammaproteobacteria; order Pseudomonadales; family Pseudomonadaceae; genus Pseudomonas; species Pseudomonas sp. EA_65y_Pfl1_P113. The sequence continues at coordinate 41,260 of NZ_CAXAQM010000043.1, read as the reverse complement.
AACACGGTAAACGCAGCGCGCTGTACAAAGCGATGCGCAAGATCGAGAAAGCCAAGGCCCAGGTTCGCGCCAAGGTTGAGCATCCATTTCGAGTGATCAAGCGTCAGTTTGGTTATACGAAAGTGCGTTTCCGAGGCTTGGTGAAAAACACTGCTCAGATGGTGACGCTGTTCGCCCTGTCGAACCTTTGGATGGCGCGTCGATATTTGCTCTCCAGCGCAGGAGAGGTGCGTCCGTAATGAGGGAAATAGCTGCTGCGAGGAGCGTTCAGCGGAAAAAATGGATGGAATAGGCGGCAGACGTGATCGGTTTTGAACGGCTGCCGTTTTTTGAAAGCGCCTATGGCTCAGCAGTCGAAAAATAGCGGCCTACTTCAGACTATCCCTAAGCTTTGAAAGCTAAAAACCATTAAAGAAGTCTGTCGTTGCTAATAGCATCGGCATCATAAAAACGCCCCTCACAACGTAGCGCCGATACGTCTAAACCAGAATCCTCCACAATTTTAAGCTGATAGTCCCAAGGAGATATACACCTACTATCTGCTTCCTTTTCCAGTTCCAGGGCAATCTTTATGAAACGTAACTCCTGCTTGGTTAAACCTCGCTCTTTATCATCCACAATAATAGATATTTCGCGCTCTAGATTTGGCCTTCCGGACACGAATATCTGGAAGGCTAGTTCGGTCAGCTGGCACCTGGTCATCATCAACTCCCCCTTTCAATAACTTTGCCTTGCGTAGTAACTGGCAGCTTTGGTCAGGCGCTATATAACTCGCACACTTAATACAAAACTGAAGCTTCTGCCATATACGCTTTGCAACAAGTAGCTCCTGTTTTTTGCTATTAAAGAATCTGATAATTGAGGCGCAAATTTTGATACACTTTTAATTGTTTCAAAGCGCCTAGAAGTGCTGGATAATCAGAATTAAGTGCTGCAACTTCGACCGTGTCGGCAAGCGCTTCCAACTCCAGCTCACCAAACTGCCCTGCACTCCCCTTGAGACTATGAGCCGTTCGGGCCGCCTCGATATATTCGGTCGCCGCAACAGCCTCCTCCAGACAAGCCAGCAAACGCTTACAATCCTCGTTGAACAAACGTTGTAACCGAGGTGCACGCAAAGTCGCCAGGCAATCCTCCGACACTAACTCAACCGCGGGCTCTTGCGCGGTCGACTCACGCATATCCATGCCACGTTTCAACTGCAGCGTAATGACCCGGCTAATAGCGCTAAATAGCTGCGCAGGCAAAACCGGCTTGGCCAAGTAGTCATCAGCCCCGGCTTCAAGGAAACGCTCGCGGTCACCGCTCATTGCATTGGCAGTCAGAGCAATAACCCATACCTCATCGTTGAGCACTTCAATGCGGCCCGAACGCAGGCGACGGATCGTCTCCATCCCATCCAGACGAGGCATCTGACCATCCATCAGGACCACATCAAAAACACGCGAAGCAAGGATCTCCAAAGCTTCAACACCGTCAGAAGCCAAGCTGACCCGATGACCAAAACGTTCAAGGAGTAACTTCGTAATTTGCCGGTTAGTGGCTATGTCGTCGACCACCAACACATCCAGGCTATAGGCGTGACAATCAAGAGAACTCAACGGTGACGGAACATCCTGAACGGCAGGCGTAGCACCACTCTGCACCTCACATAACGTGCGGTAGAGTTGCTGCCGTCGTAACGGTCGAGTCACACAAGCAGCTAAACCGTGACGTCTTAGGTCATCATGAGACGGTACCGACTCACCAAGGGCGACCATCAGTATCAAGCGCGCCCCGGTCAGACTGACATCCACACGGCATTGTTCAGCAAAAGCCAACCCGTCGATCATGGGCAATCGATAATTGACCAACACTAGGTCAAATCTGGCGTCCTGCTGCGCCCGCTGTCTCATTAACTGCAACGCATCCTGGGCTGAACTGGAGCCTTGGCAGAAAATCCGCCACTGACCAAGGATACCAATCAGCGCCTCGCGCTCTTCACTATGCTCATCTACTACCAGAATGCGCAGCCCCCACAATCGCGAGTCGTCTGCCTGAGGAGTGGGGCAATCTGGCAATGGCAGGAACAGGCTGAAAGTCGACCCCACTCCTACTTCACTCTGCAATTGAATTTTTCCGCCCATCAGTTGAGCCAGACGCCGACTGATCGACAGGCCCAGGCCTGTGCCACCAAAATGACGGGTAGTCGAGGCATCGGCCTGACGAAAGGCATCGAACACCGCCTCCTGCGCCTGCTCGGCGATACCAATACCTGTATCAATGACTTGAAAGCCCAATAGTTGCCCATCCGACCGCCAAGCCACTAGACGAATATAGCCGCTGGTCGTGAACTTTACCGCGTTGCTCAGTAGGTTAAGTAAGACCTGCCGCAGTCTCCAGGGATCGCCAAGAACGTGTGTGGGCACATTGCTGGCAATCTGGCAAATCATCCGAAGGCCCTTCTCTGCTGCACGCGACGCCAGAAGTTCTACGACCTCCTCTAGTACTTCTATAAGGTCGAATTCAATAGACTCAAAGCTGAGGCTTCCTGATTCGACCTTGGAAAAGTCGAGGATATCGTTGATCAGGGCCAGTAAAGCTTCAGAGTTTTCTCGGATCACCAGAACAAAATGCTGTTGCTGCGCGTTCAGGGCTGTATCGGCCAGCAGATGATTCATCCCTATCACGGCATTCATAGGAGTACGAATTTCATGACTCATATTGGCCAGGAATTGCCCTTTTAGCAGGTTCGCCTGGTCCGCCGCCTCACGGGCCGTCCGTAATTCGTGAGTGCGCTCACTAACGAGGTTCTCCAGCCCGGCTTGCTGGGTTTGAATGGCGTCAAGCAACTCATTATAACTAGCGGCAAAGAGCCCCAACTCGTCCTCACGCGCCACAGGCAGACGCAGAGAAAGATCGGTTCCGGTGGCGGTAAGTTGGATCGACCGGGCAAACCCTGCGAGAGGTAGGGCAAGTTGACGCCGCAGTACCAACAATAAGCCCAGAGCGAGTAACACAAATCCGATAACAGCAAATGGGATTTCGCCGAGAATCAGACGCAATGCTTCGGTCCGCAAGCGGTCTTGTGGATACAGAGAGACCAGATACCAGTCCGGTTGACTCAAATGAGCAATAACCGCAGGCACCCTATTAACTATGGAGACCTGAGGAAAGTCAGCAGCGGGATCAAGGCCTGTTATCAACTTATTTAACGTAGCTTCAGAAATGTCATCCAGACTATGTTGGGATAGATCGGCAACTCGCCTGCCATCGCGGTCGAGCAACAGGCTTGCGTGGGAGTCCAACAACTTCTCGATACGTGTCAGACGCTCATCCAGTTTCAGCTCATATCCGGCTATCAGCAGCGGCTTACCTTGAGCATCACGAGACACTGCGATAATGCTCAGAATCTGACGATTAATACTTTTTTCGTAGTGCGGACCGTCCCAGATCAGTGCCGGTCCGCTATTGCTCAGGCGCGCAAATAGCTCACGCAAGTACTTTGCACGGGCTGCGGAAAAGGCATGCGGAATATCCGGCTCAGTTGAAAATGCGGCACCGGCGCCCGGAAAGTAGAAAAACGCATCAACAATCATTGAGTGACCCGCTACACCAAAAGCCTCCGCGGCTGCAGCAGCATGGGCAAGAAGACTAGCTTGGACGAGATGTTTGTCTTCTACTACGGTCGGGTCAAGAACCCAGGACATATTGCTGCGCTGAGTGATCGTGGAATCCAACTTCTTGGCATCACCGTTGTTCCATAGAAGAACTAAACGGCGCACCCCTTCTTCTGCATCGCGAAAATCATCATCATTGACGGAGGTGAGCAGCCGCAGGCGTTGGCTCAGATTATCCAGCTCCTCGCTCTGCAACTGCTCATAAGTGCGCCAGGCGCTGAGACCAGCGGCCCCCCCCCAACTCAGTGAAAGGACTAACGCAAGTAAACAAGTGATTCTCAACACCAGTGAATTGCGCCAACCGCTAATCACTGGGCTGAACCATTCAAGAGCGCATTTACGCCTCGGTCTATTCTCCCTTGAACATTGAGTTTCACCGATATCTCAGTGAGGGCCTTCTGCGCCGCGGCATTATCGGCAAGCCCCACCACCAGCAAGCGCTGGAAGGGCTGCCCGCCCGGGGTTTTCACCAACTCCCTACGCGTCTCGTAGTTCATTTCGCGTAAATGAGTTTCAAGCTCCTTAAGCCTCGTCTCATTGTTAAATACACCGACCTCTATCCGCAGACTGTCGACAACCTTCCGAGCGATCTCACCGGAACTATGGGTCCAGCACCAGGCAATTTGCTTCGGTGGTTGAATGCTTGCCAAACCTTGTTGCTCCGGGGAACCGCTAGCAGCCACGCTAACCGCTTGCGCAGCAGCCTGGGTGTCGATACTAGCCAGTTCTTCGTCGATGCTTTTGAGACGATCGTTAATCTCAGTGATCTGCATTTGTAGCTGATCAGCCTGCGCATAGTTATCGAGCAGCGTCTTCTCACCCTGTTGACGGTATGTCAGTTGAATCTGCGTCAGATTTTCACTGCCCATGATGTCGCGCTGATTGGGAAAATCATCAGGTGTGAAGGTATGTTGCCCCCCGCTGAAATTACGTAGGAATTCAACAAAGGCTTGTGGACCGGTCCAGTGTCGGACCAATTTGAAGTCTGAGAACACCACCTCCAATGCGACGTCAGTGCAGTTACCTGGCGCCCAGACAAAACTGGCACTGGTTGGAAAGTTGTAATTTTCCAGCACCGTCGAGCGACCATTACACTGCATGGTCAGGCGAGTCTGCTGTGGCAGTTGTCGGGCGCTGAGATTGACCTGCGAAGGCGTGGCTGACAGCTCTACTACCGCAGCAGTAGCCTGCATCAGGACGAGTTTCTGCTGCAACTCAACCTGCTGCGCCTGCAGGGCCTTTTGTTCGATACCCAGCGACTGCTTTTCTTGCTCCTGCGCAGCCTTCATTGCCAGGCTCTGACGCTTGGCGCTGGCAATGTCGTTCTGCGCATGTTGCATGCGACTAACGTAAGAATAGAAAGCACCGGTCAATGGCACATTCACTCCCAACGCTTCACGTGGTGCATAGCGCTGAGCATCGCGCTCGACAAAAGTCTTCACCGGGCCATTCATGAATGCGGGAAGTTGACCGCGGTCACCATACAACTGCTCATTGATGATTACCGGATCCTGCACGCCATTAATGGCGCTCAATAACTGGCCATTCCAGTCACGTTGCAACTGACAGGCAGCAATCTGTCCAGCGTAATGCACACTGAAATCCAATGAGCCCGTCGCCAGACCCCAGACCACGTCCTCGCGAGGGTCCAAGCCACGTAGCTCCTGGATCAACTTATCGCGGGCTGCCCACGCCTGCCACAGCTTGGATGCCTTTACAGAAGGATCGCTACCATAGCCCCACCCATCAAGCGCTACCTGAAATGCCTGGGCATCACTCTTCTGCAAGTCGCCAACGATATCTCTGATTAGCTGCTGAAACTGAGCCAGGGACCTTGCCTGAGCCAAATCCTGGCGAACCTGATTGACGCCCTCAGAGACAGAATCGCCATTGGCGAGGCCCTTGAGTACATCGCCGCCCAAAGAATTGGTGACCTTCAGATTGTTCAAGGCACCGATTTCGCTGTGCAAATCGTTATTCTTGGCCAATTTGAGTAGGCGGTCGATGTTTACTGCACTTGCTGCCCAAGAACTGCGCTGGCTCACTGGAATCAACTCGAAACGTTTGGCAGTCCGGTGCAACAACTTAAGGAACGGATCGTTAGCAGTACCCACCACACTCAACGCCTGCTGCCAGTCGCTTTGTCCTTCCAGACGGGTCTGGGCACTCAGTAAGAAGCGTTGAATGAACTGGTACCAGGCATTTTGAGTGTCCTCCTGATACTGCGATAGGAATCGTTCTCGCTGTCTCTCCCACAGGTGCTGGTCTCGGCTGGCACGCCCAATCTCTTCGATGAAACCAAGAATCGCGTTATGTCCCTGCAATGTATAGGCGCTGGATAACTCTAAGTCAGGGTTGGAGTTGTCGCTCCAATACTCACTCAAGCGCATTGGCGAAAGATTACTCTGCTGCTCTGCCCATGCGGTCAACCAGGTCTGCGGTCGGCTCTCCAACCCCATACTGCCCAATAACCCCAACAAAGCAGCACGTTGAGACTGTAACTGGGCGAAATCATTATCCCAAGCCAGATAAGAAGCATAACTGCTGCCGACCGTAGCCATCTGCGATGGACTGACCTTATCTTTCGGGGCGTATATCTGGTATAGCAAACCCAATCCCAGCCCTGGGGTTGGCATCTCTGCCATCGCAGAGTTGCTCAATCGCGCATCAAGTAAATTAATACGGCGCACCAAAAATTCGGCGTAGGCAGCGATCTGCTGTGAGTCACCGCTGGCAAGGGCTGCACCCAGATTCTGAGAAAGCACCCCATCAAACATAGGCTCCCGGACCTCGTGGTTGAACAGCCTCACGTACTCCTCGCGATAGTGACTCTGGACATTAGAGATGTGCCGGGAGAACGGTAGAAGGCTGAGCCATCCTCCTTGTTCTTTGTCTGTCATATTAATGATTGATTGGCGGAACCGGCGCAAAGCATCCAGATCGGTTTCCAGCCCGCCGTCGAACTCGGCTACTTTTGGCGGTTCGCTCAGAGCATCATTAATAACATTACTGGTATGACGCTCGGCGTAAACCAGTAAGACTGCAACACCAACACAGGCTGACAGCCAAACGATGACTGCCAAATGGGCAAACAGTCGACGCCAGCGATGCCAACTGTCAATAGGTTGATAAGCATGACGCTGCTGCGGCAGCAATAAACCCAGCAAATCATGACTGAACCAACCCTCGCGCCGGCCCTGCTCATCTGTGCCCTGAGCGGTGAGGAACAGGCCCCTCAGCAACGGCGGTTCACTATAGGGGTTGGCGCCAAAAACAGGCAGAAGTAGCTTGTCCAATCGCAGGCGCAGGTCGGCAACACGCTCTGGCAGTCCGAATGCATGTTCATCGGGCAGACCACTGAGGCCCAACTCGATACGAAGGTCCGACAAGCGTTGACAGAGCCCCTCAAACACTTCATCGAGAAACGCTGGCGCCGCATGCTCGGTGTTCTGGCTGAGCAAGCCGAACGGCTGCTTACGCTGCTCAGGGCTCAGGGCCGACGCCCACTGGCTGAAACCGCTCACGGCGTCCGCGCCGGTAATGATGAAATACACCGGTAACCGCGCGCCAAATACCTTAACCAGATCATCCAGACGTTGGCGCAGGTTTCGCCCAAGTTCAGCCAGCCTCTCATCGGTATCACTGAGTAGACGACTGCTATCAATAACCAGAAGCACACCATTTAGAGGCTCACGCCGCCTGGACCGCAACATCCAGTAGAGCAAGCGCTTCCACTCTGCACTGGCAGAACCATGACCTTCGACCACCCGCCCTGCGGGGTCAATCATTACACTGCGTTCCAGGAACCACCAATCCAGCGTGTCTGTTGGTTCCACCACATTGCCGAGATCGGCGGAACGCATGGCCGAGGTCAATCCGCTATTGGCTAAGAGACTGCTTTTACCACTGCTGCTCCCGCCGAGCGTCAGAAACCAGGGCAGAACGTACAGAGGCGAACCCAGGCGACTCAGACGAGACTGTCGCAGCAAGCGAATCCCTGAAGTCCAGTCGCGATCGATATTGGGGGCGTGATCGGCGCGATTTTCCGGCCGCTCGTCACTCATTCGCATACGCAGGCGCCAAGCGTACCAGCGTCTACCGACCCAGCGCACGACCATGACCGAGCCAATGATGCCGACAAAAATCAACGGCACATACCACAGTGGCCAGCCCTGATAGAGCACAACACCCCAGATAAGTAACGCAAGCACCGCCAGCAGCGCCATCCACAACAAGAAAACCCCCGCTTTCTTGAGCATTCAGCGAATCTCCAACAATTGACTGACCTGATGGCTCAGAGACAAATCGAAACTTAGATAAAGGCCACCCAACAACAACAGAGGGATACCGATCAGCATCGCCAGCGCGATACCCGGCAATCTGCGACGAACCATACGCGCGCGTTGTGGCAGAGCGCCTTCTGGCTGCCTAAACAGACCGCCTGAGATATCCAGCGGAGCGATCTTGTGATCCAGGATGATGCGTTCCAGACATTGACGCCGATACTGCATCAGTTCGCCACCAAGACGCGTGGCATATTTCCCTTGAAAACCACTGAGCAGAGCCAGGCCAAAAACCTCTCGGGCGTCTTCAGCTGCCTCTGGTAACGCCTCAAGGCGTTGGAAGAATTCAACACCGGCGCGGCTGGTAGAAAAATAATGGCGCTGCAATGGCGTTCTACGCCATTGGCTGGCGCCCTGCCAATCAAGCGACATAGCGCTTTCATCGATCCAGGCGACCACAGCGAACAACGCTTCACGGATCTGAGCTTCACTGAACTGACGCTCCCTCGAACGGGTGGTAGCACTATCAAGCAGAGCAATCAGCGTCGGCGCGAGGCTGTCGTAGGTCTGCATGGGATCGGCCAGGCCACGCTTGGTCGCGTCGAAAGCCGGCATCCAGAGATGAGCAAGACGATAAGTGCTCATGAGCGCACCACCACCAGTTCCACAATCAAATCACCGGGAATATCAGGCAGGAAGAATGCCGCCTGGCGCCCGCTTTGTATCTCTTCCCAGGCATCACTAAGGGTTTCCACACGGAAATAGAGGGCCCCGGCAATCCTTGGCAAACCTGCCGGCGGCACTTGCAGATAGACCAATTCGACACCCGGCAATGACCGATTGACCAGGCCATCCATAGCGCCAAGAGCGCCGAGTTTACCGTCACGCGGGAGGCTTTCAGACAACCACACCGGGTCGCTCTCGCTGCGCGCGACCAGGAAATAACGATGGCGCAAGCCAAAGAATGCCTCTGGCAAATCACTCTGGTAAAAGCCGTCGTGCAATTGGAGACGCACCAACAGCTCCGAGCCGATACTGATTTCGTTCAGTTGCTGACCAATTAACTTGACCAGGCTGATGATCGACGCGCCTGCATCTTCATGCTTGTAGGCAGGCACCAACTGGCGTCCCTGAGGGGTTTCACCCAGCATGTCGCAGCTGTCGGAAAACAGACTCAACTCACCCACCACCTGCCGCAATACACCATACAACTGCCACGGAGAGATCTGCGGGGTCTCCAGCAGATGAGTGAGCATCGGGCCGTAGCGGTTGAGCACCGAAAGAGCCATCAGGTTGTTAGCTTGAATCGCATCAAAGTCGCCTCGACGTGACTCGCCCGGTTGTTTGAAAACCGCCAACTGACGCGCCCGACCAACCAAATCGTCGCGCACTTCACGCAAGGTTTGCAGCAGGATCCCAGACCCCGTCAGGTTAACGCACGGTGGAACAAAGCGCTGCGCCGGACGGACACGATCACCATCAGCCTCGAAACGGGCGATGGGTAACAGTTCATAGGCACTCAAATGCTTCAGTTCGTCACCCCAGAACAAACGCAACACGTAGGACATCGAGCGCACACGTGCGTCCGGTGAACTGCCAAAGCGGTCGCCAATCACTTCCGGGTCAGCGGTTACAGCAAAACGCGCCTCGGCCTGGGCACCATCACTGAGGGTCTCAAACACCTGAGCATTGGCATCACCGGGCAACAGACGGCGCAAACCGACATATAGCGTACGGCCGCCACTGGCGAATTCAGCAATATCAAAGCTGCGCATTTCCAGTACCGCATTGCCTGGGTACTCAACCAGCGAGCCTTCAGCAAAACGAACCGACAGTTGATCCAGCATGCACTGGCGTGAAGCCAACGCAGGCTCGTTTATCTTTATTGAGATAAGCCCCCAAGGATAAGGGTGTGTCAGTTCAGTAGTGCGTGCCAGACTGTTTTCTATCCGTGCATCATTCTGTTGGAAGTGCTGAGGCTGCAGAAATAGCCCCTGATGCCAATACAACAATTGATCGATATTCATAAGGTTCTGATTCGGCAAAAGGGGTTGAAATGGCAAGCATGCAAAACCATCATTGTGTTACTCCCGGCAGACGCACTTCGCCTTCTGCCGGCTGCACGGGCTTGGGCTGCGCCAGGCGACTGTCCTTGCCTCGCAGTACGGCGTCGGCGCCCATCATCAAGTCAATGGCAATCGGTTGGGGGGTAGCAGTCCAGGTTTTACTGAAGAAACCGGTAGAACTCACGTCTACGCCAATCTGATACAGCTTGACACTGCGGGTGGGATCAAGGTGCGCATAGCCGGCGGCGATGCCGACCATTTTTGCGCCCTCCAGACGTGGCAACATAATGCGCCGGGTCTCTCCCGGCTGGATAAACACTCGAGTCAGGCCGATCATGTCCTTCGGCGCACTGTCCATCAGTAACAAGCTGCTCAGTTGCTGAGAGCTTCCGGTGTAGTTGGCGAAAACATTCGCCTGATCGAACTGTGTCACCACCACTAATAAATTGTGCGACTGGCCATCGTACTGATTCAGATCAGGGCTGGAAGCGAAATCCAACTGAATGGCGTTCTCGGCATAGTCCCACTTAAGTTGGGTCAAGGCTTTCTGTTGGGGCGTAAGCTCTTGACCGCTACAGCCAATGAGCGCCATGCATAATCCCAGTAATGCAAAGAGTCGACTATTCATTCAAGTACCAAAACCTCTGTCTGGCTCGGCGCAGCGACGATACCCATCGTATTAGGCGGCGATCCGTTGTGTGAGGTCTGACAAGTCACGCGCACTGCGGGCTTACCGCCGACCATCACCATCGCACTGCCATCGATAAACGCCATCTCGCCCATAATTTTAGAACTGACCACGCCCCCGGCGACGCCGGCCTGATCGCCATTGCTAAGAATGACTTTGCTCATAAGATTCATGGCGGGCATCGCCGCAACCAACACCTCAGGCACTAAACCGCCTGGATCAGCCATACTGGTTTCCGCAATATTGGGATAGGGCATCGGTATCGGCCCAGCCGGACTGGGTGTCTTACATACGTCGGGGACAGTGGAATTGGCCATGGCCCCACCGTTGTTAAGCATGAACATCTAATACTCCCTAACCCAGTTTTATGCGTTCGCCACTGAGCGCGACCGTAACTTGCGCAAACAAATCCAGTGTTTCGCCAGACAAACTCCAATCCTTCTCAACGCACTGGCGCATGGACCCGGCGCTCACGTCTTCATGCCCCTGAATCTTGCGTCGGCTATCGCCATACTCGGCAGTGTGCTGCACCGCCTGCTCTGTGTGGTACAACGCACTTTCGTTGTGCTCCAGCCAGTGGCTGTCGAGTTGTTCCCCGCCCACCTGCAGGGCGCCCAACGCTAACTGCCCCTGGTCAATTATTGCATTCAAGTACCGAGCCTGAACCGCAAGACTCGCTCCGGCATTCAACACGACGCCATCACGGGCTTCGATACTCAAAGCTCCGGTCGGCAGGTTCAGATGCAGGTCACCAGAGACCCGCAATTCCGCCACCTGGGCCTGGCTACGCTCCAGAACGCTTAGAATGTAACCTTCATTGCCGACCACTGAGACCAAAACGCTATCACCCACGGCAGGTTGCAGGAGGCATCCGAGGGCAGGCTTGAGCCAATATCGATAACCTTCAGCACTCACCAAACCAAAACGCTCGCCGTCGAAAGCATTGATCCGCGCATGACGCAACGTTGCGGGACTGTCCATAACTTGCAAGAGCTCGTTCATTTAAGTAACTCCTTATAAAGTTGGGGTCCAGCGTTGCGCCGCCAGGCGCTCGCCATCGGTGGCTCGGACCGCTTCAAGTTCCGCTTGCCGCCAATCGCAGTCAGTCAGGTCAGCATCATGCAAATCGGCGCCCTGTAAGCACGCTGCTACAAATGAACTGCGGGCTGCGCGCACTCCACGAACACTGGCGTATCGCAGCGAGGCCCGATCGAACACGGCCTCAGTCAGGTCGGCCTGATCCAGGTTAGCCATGTCCAGTTGAGCACCACTGAAGTCTGCCTGTGGAAAACACGCCTGGCTGAAAATCGACTTCGACAATACCGCCTGACAGGCGCGTAAGCCCACGCCCTGGCAGCGGTAGAAAGAGGTGGAAAGACTGTTCACACCCGTGAAATCGGCACCCGTGAGGGTGGATTCATCGAAAGCACACTGCTGCAAATGAGCACGAGCAAAACAAGCGCTAACCAGCGTACAACCCGTCAATCGCACTTGCTCCCAACGCACATCTTCAGCATTGAATTCGGCCAACTTGCAATCAGCCCACTGGCATCGCTGCATCTCTGCCCGCGCCATATCGGGCGCCCTGAAAGACCCTTCGATTATGGCCAGGTGACGCAGGCTGGCTTGAGCAAAGATCAACCCGTCGCCGGTACAGCGCAGCCAGCGCCCCCCCACCAGTTTGGCGTTCGCGAAGCAAGTACGATCAACAGCACAGTCGCTCAGTGACAGACTCTGGCCGGTGCAATCACTGAAATCCGCGTCCTGTAATTGGCAATGATCCCAACGGCAGCCGTTGAGATTCGCTGCGCGAAAGCACGCACCTCGGGCATCCACCCGCTCAAACCGCGCACGAAGCAAGTCGACTCCAGAGTAATCGCCACCCGCCAGCGATAGATCGCGTAACGGCTGCCCCTTGACGAGCAGAGCCTGTAATTGTTCAACACTCAAGACATCAGCCATTTGCCAGATCCTCCTGAAGACGGCAACCAGTCAACAAGGCCCCGTCCAGGCGTACATCAGCGCCACGAACGCCCTCGGTAAAAGCTGCATACAAGTTGCTGCTACTCAGGTCGGCCTGTTGCAAATTGACCTTGCGCAGACGCACATCCATCAGGTTCGCCCCCACCCAACTGGCTTTGGAAAGGTTGCTTCCAGTGAAGTCGGCAGCGCATGCCGACAGGTGATAACCATTTGAGTCGGTCAAATCACACCGCGATACCAATGCTGAATCCAGCCGCGCCTCGACCAAGCTTGCTCGCGGCAATGCCGAGAACTGCAAACTGGCACCGCTTAGATCAGATTTATCCAGACGGATATCCGGAAATTGACAAGCCTGATCAATCCGCCAGCCCTGCATCTGGCACTCAGAAAGGTCCGCAGCCTGCCCGTGAGTCTTTGACCAACTGGCGCGACGCAATTCGCTGCCACGCAAGTCGACGGCATCAATCCGGCAATCATGCCACTGCGAGTTGTTCATGAACGTCCCTTGGCCTTGCAGGTTGGCGAGATCGCAGCGCTGCCAGCGTGCGCCTTCGAACCGGGCCGCCTTAAAACTGGCCTTGGTCATGGTGCAGTCGCTGAACTGGGCACGGCTCATGTTGGCACGCTCAAGCGCAGCACCGTTCCAATCAGACGTCTGGGCATTCAGGCCTTCGCCACTAACATCGTTCAATTGCGCGGCATTCAGGTTACAGCGCTGGAACAGGCTTCTCGTCAGCTTCGCCGCATCGAGCTGCACCTCAGTGAAGTCGCAATCGGTGAAGGTACAATTCTGCAGATCAGCCCCCTCAAGACAGCAACCCTTGAGCTTGCATGTCTCGAAGAAACAACTCTCGAACTGCCCGGCCCGAAGATCCAGACCACTCAGATTCAGCTCCTTGAAGCGTTCTCTGGACAGCACTTCGCCTTCGTCATGACTCGCTTGCAGGAGCTCTCGGGTCCAGACCCGCCGAGGCTTGATTGCGGGCAGGTTTGTCGTGGCAGGCCTGGCCGCATCAATGGCAGCCTTGACTGAATCCGTAGCGGCCTTGACCTGGGCCTCAATATTGTGACCTCTATTTATTGCTTCCTGGATCTGTGCCCTATATTTGACCTTCTCTGCCTCCGATATGGACAAGCTGTTCACCATTGCAACCGGGTCGGGGTGAACAGGTTTCATATTTGCGGCCATGGCATACAGGCTCTTGGCATCAGTGCCAATGTGTTTAGCTATTTGCTCAAGTTGCCGATGCCCCTCCTCCTTGCCCTGAGCGATTTCTTTTTCAATCTCCGCCTTCAACGCAGCACTATCAAACGGCACAGCAGGCGCGCGCGGCGCAGCGGCCAAAGCGGCCAGATCAGGGGCCTTTAACTTGAGCGTAGCGCTGTCATCGACGGTCTTGCCAACCCGCGCGGCAATCTCCTGCGCCCCTGCCAGCACCTGCGCCTGCTGGACAGCAAAATGCTCATAGGCGGCATCAAAAGCCGCTTGCATTTTGGCCATCGCTTGAGCAGGGTCGAATGCAGGAGGTGGTGGCGGTGGTTCCACAACGGCCTTCACCACCGGCTGCGGCCATAACTCAGCGGCCCATTGTTCGGTACTACGCTGCGGATCAGCGGCGCGCTCACAGCCGACAGCCAACGCAGCGACGTCTTCGCCATCAATGTCCTGGACCGCAATGTCACAGCGATACAGCAGCAGCACTCGCTCGACATCAGGAAACAACCAGACCGTATCCAGGTCCAGCAGTGCCTCTTCAGGCGTGCCCTCTGTCACTACCCGGCGCACTAGCAAACGCGGGCGCAAGCCAGGCAGACGCCCCTGCAAAGTGTCACGTTCAGGGTGCATGCCACTTGCACTCCAGGCCTCGTCGCCTCGCCAATAGTCGCTGTAACACTGATCCTGGGCCACCTCGTCGAACCAGCGCGGATCGGTATCAAGCGGCAGAAATGGCGCCCGCAGGCGCTGCCAATGCTCGTCGCAGGACCCCATAAACTGCAGCCGCTCGCGGGACTGCATCGGCAACGGTAGGAAGCTGGCCAGCTCCTGAGGCTCATCCGGCCCGCGCAAAGCCACCAGCTTGCCCTCGATCTGCGCCAGCGCCAGCCCATCAACCGGGCCACCCGCACCAGCATGGCCCATGCCCTCTGGATTATCCGCATATTCGGGGCCGCCATAGGCGTGCTGCAGATCCAGCGCCAGTGATTGCAAGGGGTCACCAGGCTGCATCGTCCAACCCAATACACCATGCTTCCAATAACGTGGTGGGTAGACATATAGAGTTTTGCGCAAAGCTCCCAGACTGACCTGTACCGACATACCATGGCGCTGCCCATCATGAAGTGCGTGAGCAGTGCCGTGAACAGCAAAACTGCCACGGCTTTTCTTCAAAAAACGATCGAAGGACTCCTCACCGAAACGCTCGGCCAACCAGGGTTGGGCCTGCTTAGGGGCCAGAACCTGCATCACCGGGTCGTATAGCAACCCAACGGTGATGACTAGACGCGGCCCATGGGCATCTCGCTGACGAGCTATGGTCAAGAGGCTCGCTGCGTTGTAGTTGAGCCGCATGCTAAATTCACTCCTAATGAGGACAACAGGACGATTACTCAGGCACTTGTGTTGCAGCATCTGTTGCAGCATCTGCATCGCGACGGAGAAGTTCAAACCCTGCTTCCGTTGTTGTTACTCCGGCCATTGACTCAGCTGCGGCAGGATCTGGAACAGGAAATTCGGAGAGTGTCCCAAGTATAGGACTAGTAGCTTTTAAGTTCGCAAAAGAACCTGATTCAGCGACGACTTGACCCATTGTGGTGATACCAGCCTCCGAGTTCAACGCCCCAATACAACTTATTCCTCCTCCCACCGTCAACTTACCTTCAATGACCACATTCCCTTTAAGTGTAATAGTCGGCGCAGCGATATATGCCTCTTTTGCATTCAGAGCAATAATTGAAAAGCCGACACAATTCTGAATATATATTTCAGCCGTCACAACATAAGTACCACTTGTTTCCTTGCGCGCCACAGTCTCATTCACGGAAGCGCATATCTTATTGTGTTGAACCAAGACAACATCTTCAGTCTTAGCAACAACCTTCTTATTTTCTTTGCCGTACTTCCTGGTTATCACGTTCGCTGCGTATTCATGAATCGCACCGCCCAGCTTCCATGTCGTCGCCGCCCCCACAACATTTAGTTCAACTTTAGTAGCACATAGGCTGGCGGAAACCTGAGAAGCAGCGGTATTAGTCTCAACAAGCATTCCATTGATCTTATTATAATTCGTCATACCTGTTAGCAAGTTTGTCGATGAAGTTTTACTTTTCTTTAATTTAGAAGGATCCGCTGCAGCCGGTGCCGGCGCTCCTGCCCCTTCCGACGCTCCCGAGGGCGGCCCCGCACCTTCCGTATTGGCATTTGAGCTTTGTATGCCGGACTCCGCATCATCACCTATCGGCATTATTTTTTTAGAATAAATTCCGGAAACCTCTTGATGAAACGAAGAGGAAGCCAACCCCATGTGCGAATTAGTGGACAACTGCGCACCGGTTGCACCATTCTGTCCTAGCGTCAAACTGGTATTACCCGCAGGCGCGCCCAACATCACCCGCGAGTTCACTTCATTATCGTCGATGGACAGGTAGTGCCCGCCAGGGCTCGTGAAACCACTTTGAGTCGCGTTACTTGCATTGACTATATTCGGATTTTCCGAGTTCGGCACACTGCCGGTGATGATAGGTCGGTCCGGGTCCCCGCCAATGAACGAAATCAGCACCTCTGCTCCCTTGAGCAACGGAAAGTGCATCCCATGGTTAGCACCGCTGGACATTGTAGCCATGCGCAACCACGCAGAACCGCGAGTACTTGCTTTATCACCGCGAACGAACGGAAAGATGACTTTATAGCAACCATGTTCGTTGAGTAACGGCTGAGTACTATTATCGTCACCATCGATCACTGCACTGAGCAAGCCCTGAACATTTGGACGCGGGGTAATACAAGGCGCACGGAACTGTATATCCCCTGGCAGCGCGATAAAGGAGGTACTGCTACTGCCATTTCTACCCAACTTGTCATCGCCCAGACCTGGTAATGGTTGACTACCATCGTGTCGTACTTCAATCACCTGATAACCGATATTAAACGCCAGGTTTTGATGATTCAGAAGTTGCATTGGATAACCGGCGCGTACCCCCGTAGCACTGCCACTGCCATAAAATTCTCGGTGCCTGCAACCAATGGCTTGGGCTCGGCGAGTCGCCAGCCAAACACCCTCATTGTTAGAACCCAGATGCTCACCATATAGCCCGTACTCTCCTCGAAAAGCCGCAGATGCCTGAATTACGGTTCTGTGTTCGGCATCAGCGGTGCTTGGGAGGCAGGCGTCCGCCACTGAAGCTGACGCCTTCAGTTGCAACTGTGCGGCGCTGGCAGAAAAATCCTGCAAGACCACCGTGCGGCTCTGGCTTGACCGACGCAGACGGAACGAGCGGACCACCGACATTTTTTCTGCCGCCTCCAGCGTGCTATGCATCGGAAAGTAGGTCAGCGCAATCGGCACCTGTGGCTGGTAGCGCAGATCACCACACAGCACTAGCGCCTCATGATCGGCCTGCTGCTCAAAGAAATAGTAAACCCCGTAATACTCGAGCATGCGCGAGAGGAAATCGAAGCTGGTTTCCTCAAACTGGCAAGTGAAATTGACTGGGTTAAGAGCCAGATCGTCCTGGGCCAGACGAATGTCGAAGTCATAGCCCTCGGCCTCGCTGTCGCTCCCAAGCCCAGGGCCCGTACGTATCAGATCGACATCGAATAACACGGCGCGGATCAGCTCTGGAAGACTCTTATCCAACCAAATCTCAGAGAACCGCTGCTGGCGCAAAAGCGCCATGCGTGGTTCAAGTACCACACGAAAATAAAAATATTGATCGTCGCAATCCAGCTGCTCAACCTGGCTGATAACGCCGTGATAAGGATGCGGCGCTCCCATGGCATCAAACAGAGTCAAGCACGCCGGCTTCCCGAGCATCGCCTCGTCGTCCAATAACGGATTTTGAGAGGCCAGGCTCACATCAAATCGATAAGGCTGCGATATGGCCTCCTGACCCTGCCAATCCAAGACCAGCAAGGACTCAAGGGGTAATGCCGAACTGGTAAAGCTACAAAGCGGCTGGTCAGTCGAAGCCATGCTGCAACCCTCACTGCAAATCAACTAAAAAAAAGTATGCCCCGCCGCAGCGTCCAGCGCGTGGAGAGGGAGGGTACGAGCACAGATACTCGCGGGGCACGAAAATATTATGAAGAGTGGTTCAATACCTGTATCTAAGGCCTACACCTGAAACTCAAATGCCAATGCTGATATCGGCTACCTTGTCGCCCTCAGACGTCTTGGGCAGTACCGCATCCACCGAACTGATCAGCCACTCGCCCGCTTCATCCACCGTCACATGCAACTCGGCCAGCGGTCGTTGGTCTGCGACAGCACCTAGCAATACGTCAGACAGACGCGGTGTAAGGCTCTTGCGCAAGATGAAGTCAATATTACGCGCACCGCTTTCTACTTCGGTGCAACGCGCCGCAATGGCCTGCGCCACTTCCGGGGCGAAACTCAAGCGAACTTTCGAAGAGGCCAGTAGGCGTTCGCTCAGACGATTCAACTTGAGGTGCACGATGCCCGAAAGTTGTTCGCTCCCCAGGGTGAAAAACGGCACTATCGTCATCCGCGCCAACAAGGCTGGCTTGAAGTGTCGAGACAGGATCGGACGAATTTTTTCCGCCAGGGTATCGGGGTCCGGACGGCCATCCGCGCACAGGTTTTGAATTTCATCGGTGGCAAGATTGCTGGTCAGTAGCACTACGGTGTTGCTGAAGTCGATCTGCCGACCTTCACCATCGGACAGGCTGCCTTTGTCGAACACCTGATAAAAGATATTGACGACGTCCAGATGAGCCTTCTCGACTTCATCAAGCAGTACCACGGAGTACGGTCGCTTGCGCACGGCTTCGGTCAGCATGCCTCCCTCACCGAAACCCACGTAACCCGCAGGAGAACCCACCAGGCGGCTAACCGTATGTTTCTCCTGGTACTCGCTCATGTTTACCGAGATCATTGCCTGTTCACCCCCAAACAGGTGCTCGGCAACTGCCAGCGCAGTCTCCGTCTTACCGACTCCGGACGGACCAACCAGCAGGAACACGCCCAGCGGCTGCTGAGGATCGCGCAAGCCCGATTGTGCGGCCTTCAGCGTTTCAGCGATCTGCTCCACTGCAGTGTCCTGACCACGGATACGGCTCTTGATGTTCGCCGCCAAGGCCAATACGCCACCGGCGGCATCTCGCAGAACCTTACCCAGAGGCACGCCCGTCCAATCGGAAACCACCTTGGCCACGGCATCGGGGTTCACTTCGGTAAACAGCAGCGGCTCGTTACCTTGCAGTTGAGCAAGGGCGGTACGCGCCTGCTCCAATTCGGCTTGACGCTCGGCCATCGGGGCCAGTACCGAAACACCCTCCGCACCATCTGCCGGAGGCAGCTCTTCCTCTTTAAGGCTCAGTTGCTTGCGCGCCTCCAGCACACGTAAGGCAGCATCACGCTCAGCCAGCCAGCGTGCCTCTAATGCCGCCCGCCGGGTTTCGATGTCGAGCTGTTCATCGGCTATCTCGGTCAGCCGCTCATCTGGAACCGGGAACCCGTTACTAAGGTCACGCTCCAGTGCACTCAACTCACGGGCCAGACCAGACATCTGGCGCTCCATGCGTTCGAGTTCGGCCGGTTTGATGCCCAAGCCGATGCGCACCCTGGCGCTGGCAGTGTCGAGCAAGTCAACGGCCTTGTCCGGCAATAAACGCCCGGTAATGTAGCGATCGGAAAGTTCTGCGGCCGCGACAATGGCGTCGTCGCGAACGCTGACACCGTGAACCTTCTCATAATGGCCCTTTAGGCCACGCAGTATCAGTACGGCAGTCTTGACCGTCGGCTCGTCGAGCTTGACCAACTGGAAGCGTCGAGCCAGAGCGGGATCTTTCTCGAAATACTTTTTGTATTCCGACCAGGTAGTGGCGGCAATCGTCCGTAGTTCACCACGAGCCAAGGCGGGTTTAAGGAGGTTGGCAGCGTCAGAACCACCGGCAGCACCACCGGCACCGATTAGCATGTGCGCCTCATCGATGAACAAAATCACCGGCGTAGTCGAGGCTTTTATTTCCTCAATGACCGAGCGCAAGCGGTTCTCGAATTCGCCTTTGACACTAGCGCCCGCCTCCAACGCCCCAAGATCAAGGCTGAGCAACCGGGTGTTTTTGAGGAAGTCCGGGACCTCACCCTGACTGATCAGCAGGGCCAGCCCTTCAACAACAGCGGACTTACCCACCCCTGGTTCGCCGACAGCGATGGGGTTGTTCTTACGACGGCGAGCAAGAATATCGATCATTTGGCGGATTTCATCATCGCGACCAAAAATCGGATCGATGCGTCCAGCCAAGGCCTTGGCGGTAAGGTCTTCACAGAAGCGGGCAATATTGTCCTCTGCCGTCTTGGGCGCACCGGCATTGGCGATGCTGGCAGTACTGCCAGCCTGCAAGCTGTCCAACGGACCTTCGGCTGAGCCAGAGACCAGCGTCGCGAATTCGGCCGTCAAGGCATCAGCGGAGATAGCCTTGAGCATATCGCCGTAGCGCGTGCCCGCGGTGTAGTAACCCAGCCTGGAGACCAGCGCCAACAGCAACGAGCCACCGCGAATTCGACCGCTGCCGACTACCAGCGAGGCAATTAACCAGGCGTCCTGGACCCACTCGGTCAGAAGGCTAGCGAATACCGGCCGACCGGGGTTGCCGTTTTTCAGTTGAGAAAGACCGTCATCAAGCATGGCCTGCAAACGCAGTGGGTCAATCTCGAAGCGAGTGAGAATCCGTGTCATGTCAGCATTGGGATCATCGAGCAACTGACGCAGCAGGTGTTCCAGGGATATCTCGTAATGGCTTCGAGCCAGAGTCGTCCCGGCGGCGTTTTCCAATGCCTTAGTGCTGTAGACGTTAAGCCGTGCGAACAGCGGTTTAAGTTCGACTTGAATCATTTATAAAGCCCTCTCTTCGAGCATTGGTCCGTGTTCGGCTGTCAACATGAAAGTCACTTCATCCTGGGCGCTAAAGTCACCGAGCCAGGTGTCAAGGCCCAGACTTTGCCATCCGGCGCCTAAGGCTGCGCCCGGCTGATCAGACGCGTTCAAGCGCATAACCAAACGACAACGCAGTGGTGTCTGCAGATACAACTTCACCAGCCGCACCAACTTTTTATAGCGCGCCTGGCCAGGTAAAAGGGATTTGAAACTCTCGGCACTTAGGGGCCCGATACGGATGTCCAGGCTACCGCTACGGTCCATCACTTCGCGGCCGAGCAGGCTGTCCTCACCCAGCAAGCCGCATTGCAATCCCAGATAAGTACGTGCGGTACGATCAATACGCAATCGTGTTTTCACACACGGCACCACTTCCACCTCGCCGTCACTCAGTTCGGCCTGAACCAATTGCTGCAAACCCAAGGCAGAGCGCGGATATTGGTTGAACAGGCCGGCATAGCGCAGCAGGTCAGTGGACTCACTACGCTCCTCCGGTCTGGCGTCGGCAATACCGATCAGCGCCTGTAAGTGACGTAGGCTCTTGACCTCTCGCCGTTCGGTGATATCAATCCAGATTCGGTGCTTTTCCCACGCCCGAAACAACAACGGGTACAACGACGCGTGGAGTATGTCGAGAAAGTCGCGACCCGCCGAATGCCCCTGCAACTGCTCGTCGATCAGGTCTTCGGTATAAAAGGTCGGCAACGGCGAAGTGACGCCATACAGGCCGAAGAAATTGGCCTCAATGCAATAGCGACCCTCGGCGTCCTGCTTAATGTGTTCAATGTCGCGTTGCGGAAAGCCCAACCCCAATCGAGGGCGAATACGAACGTTCTCGACAAAATTTTTTTCACTGGGGAAACGCAAACGCAGCAGGCGTAAAGCCTGGAAAAAGGCGTAGTCGCGACTGTCACGCAGGAGTGGATCGGCTACATTAGCCGCTGATGTCCGATCTTCGCTGGCCATTTCAAAGTCTCGTGATTGACGCTATCGAACAGTGTGAAAGCGGTGAAGCTATTGATCGCCGTACAGGCCGAGAAAAACTCCTCAAGCACGCAACCGAACACGTAGAGGCTGCCAGGACCTGCAAAGTGATCTCCCCGGCAATCGACGCGAATCACGCTGCCCTCCACGGGCAATCCGCGAATAAAACGCCGCTCCTGGGTGACAGTGACCTTTTCGATGGCATCGATTCGACGCTGATTGGCGTCTTGCGCGCCCTCACCGATGCTCGGCAAATAAAGCGATAGCAGGCCCTGCAGATAATCGCGATCAGCCAGGCGAAAATGGTTGGCATTGAGTTGCGAGAGCATGCGCCACAGTAGTTTTTCATCGAACCTGGGCGGTTGGCAGGCCGTGATGCTACGAATGTTCTTGAACTCCAACCTGGCTGGAGTGTTTTCCGTAGGCTGGTTCAACTCACCCAAACGCAAACTTTCCGGCAACTTGCCATTAGTGCACAACAGGCCGATGGAAAGTGTCATTTCATTGAGCTCCTTGCCCTCGGTGTAAGGCAGGCTCAAGTAATGATCGTAACCATGTGCCTCAATGTTGGACGGGCGAATCCGCAAATTATAAGTATCGCGCTGAGAAAATGTATTGAACGGCTGTAGCTGCTGCTCACCCGTTTCGACGGCATAACTGTCGACCCTGAGCACCGAGTGAATACGCAGGCTCTTGCGCTGACCATGGTCGGCCGGCTGAATACGGTAGTCCGTTTGCTTATGATCGATACGCAATGGATGAGCGGCCTGATCGAACAAGTTGATCATCGGCGTCACGCCGAGCATGAAGCTGCTGGCCGATACTGCCGGAGCCCAGTCCGGTAGTTTGTCGAACATCAGACGTACGCTGAAACGCCCGCCCTTGCCGCGCTGGAGCCATTGTTTGAAGCCCGACAGTTCGACAAACAGAAACTTCTCTGGCAGGGCAAAGTATTCCTGCAAACAGCGATAGGCCGGATGTGCGTTATTGGGATAAGGCAATAACGACTTATCCGCATCAAAGCCCAAGCTGCGCAGATGCTTAGGGGGTAGCAGAGTGACCGGTTGACCTGCAGCCGAAATACGAATTTCACGCAAATTCAGTTGGAGCAGACGCATTAGCTTGCACGCATCGGCGATGCTGTCGCCGAGATAGAACGTCAGGCTATCGACATCCCAGTCCTCAGGCTTGGCCGTCGTGAAAGCAAAATCCAGAACCAGGCTCCGCTCCATTCCAATGCTGCCATCCCAACGCGTACTCAGCAATTGCAATGGCTCAAGCGACACAGGGAGGTTGCTACGAAAACGCACGCGTTGACCGTCAATCGGCACCGAAGTAACTTCACATCCGGCCTCGATTCGTATGCTTTCTTGCAGCGGTGTCCGAGGCAGAAACTGCAGGAGTGTCATGCATGGCAAAGGCTGGAGGTAATGAGGATATAGCAGTTGAGCCAGCTCCTGAATGAACTCAGGAAACTCGTCATCCAGACGCTGGCGAACCATTCCTGTGAGAAACGCCACGCCTTCAAGCAGACGCTCAACGTCAGGGTCGCTGGCCGAATCCACGCCAAGTAAAGGCGCCAGGGCCGGGTTGCCGCGGGCGAACTCGTCAGCCAGGCGCCGCAGGTGATTGAGCTCACTTTGGTAATGGTTATTGAGCATGACTTAGCGCATCGCCAGGGAAACACGACCGTCGGAAGACACCCGCGTTGCTAAGTGGATAGAAATATCCCGGTCGTCGATCATTACTAAACCCTCTAGGCTGAAACTCAGCGACAGCACTTCCTGAGAGCCTTCAGCGACTAGGATGCGCGGAGACTTCAACCGAGGTTCGTAGCGCGCGATCATGCGGGTCATGTTCTCCATGATCTGCGTAGTCTCGCCGGTAGCAAAGGAACCAGCCAGATTGGTGAAATCAGGGACGCCAAAATCGACGTCAATTGGAACGCTACCGCGTCTGGTATTGAGGATCCGCTGCAGATGATTGAGGATCGATTGCGTCAGCACTTCGGCCTGGGTCAGGTGAGAACGCGCGGTATCAGCCTCAAGCATGATGATGCGCTCCAACAATCGCTTCTCTTTCAATGCACTACACCCTCATGAGCGGGAAAAACGCCGCCCTGAAAAAGAGCGGCGACCGCAGCGTCTTTGTTGCTTATGCCTTCGGAGCCAACCAAGAGTCTTCTGCCTCAATGCCATCCGGCACCCAAGTCCAGACGATTTTCTCGTAGGTCAGACCAATATCTTCCATATGGCCCATTTGTTTGAACTCAGGATTGAGCACATTCGGCACCCAAGTACGGGCCGAAACCAGTACAGCATTGCTCAGGGTGATGGTGTAATACTTTTCTTCAGTACCTTTTGGAGAAATCCGGTAGAACTCCAAGGTGACGGTCTTGAGTTGCTCACCAGAAGTCAGGGCCTGACACAGTTTTGGCGAGGACTTGTCAAGTTCTTTGGTCAGCGTAATACCTTGATGGACACGCTTACCGGCTGGCAGACCGGTCTGCGGGTTTTTAGGTATGTCCACCAGGTGCTCGACCGCCTGCACCATAATCATTCCAACGTGACCCGCAACGGCGCACGAACCTTCGATTTTGCCTTGATTTTGACCTTCAATGCTGAGATAGCATGGCATTGGCATAACTTACTTCTCCTAAAAAATCAATTAACCATACAGTATTAACAGCGCCCAGAAGTTTGGTTTACCTGTTTCGCTGCGTTGTCCCTATTTTAAGCAAACCCTGAGGGTATAACCCTCAGGTGAACACCTGAATTTAAAAATCGGGGTTCTAAAACGCCGATATACTTCAAGACTTGTCGAGCTTGCCGACTAAAGACAAGGTGAAAGAAGCCCCCATGTACTTGAAGTGCGGACGCACTTTCAATCCAACGCGGTACCAGCCTGGATCACCCTCAACATCACTGACGGTAATTTCTGCCTGGCGCAATGGACGACGACTGCGAACACCGGCAGCCGGATTGTCCATATCGGCTACGTATTGGCGAATCCAAGTATTAAGTTCAGTTTCTAGGTCGCCCCGCTCTTTCCAAGTACCGATGTTTTCGCGCTGAATGACTTTGATATAATGCGCAAGGCGACTGACCACAAATATATAGGGCAGTTGAGTGCCGAGCTTGTAGTTTAGTTCAGCTTCCTTGCCTTCCTTGTCATTACCAAAGTATTTTGGCCGCTGACATGAGTTGGCAGAGAAAAATGCCGCGTTATCAGTGTTCTTGCGCATGGTAAGCGCAATGAAACCCTGCTCGGCCAGTTCAAACTCGCGCCGCTCGGAGATGAGCACTTCGGTCGGAATCTTGGTCTGGGTCTCACCCATTGCGTCATAGTTGTAAATCGGCAGATCGCCGACAGTACCACCACCCTGCGGGCCGATCACGTTTGCACACCAGCGGTACTGGGCAAAGCTATCGGATAGGCGACTTGCGAACGCAAACGCCGCATTACCCCAAAGAAAATCCTTATTTCCACCACTGACATTCTCGTTGTAACGGAACGTCTTGGACGGCACCGTATTCTCACCATAGGGTGTACGCAACAGGAAGTGCGGCAAGGTCAGACCAACGAAGCGCGCATCATCACTTTCACGGAACGCGTTCCATTTAGTGAATTGCGGGCCTTCAAAGACAGCATTCAGGTCTTTGAGATTTGGCAGTTCAGCAAAACTTTCAACGCCGAAAAACTGCGGGCCAGCCGCGGCAATGAAAGGTGTATGGGACATGGCAGATATCGAAGCCAGGGATTGCAGCAGCTTCATATCCTGCGTACCAGGATTGAACTCGTAGTTACCGATGATTGAGCCAAACGGCTGGCCGCCGAATTGACCAAACTCAGCGGTATAGACTGCTTTATAAAGACCTGAACGAGTGATTTCCGGGGCGTCTTCAAAATCTTCAAGCAACTTCTGCTTGGAGACGCTGAGGATTTCTAGCTTATTATTCTCACGAAAATCAGTACGATCGACCAAAAACTTCAGTGAGCGCCACGAGGATTCCAACTTCTGGAAGTTCTCGTTATGCATGATCGCATCAACCTGACGGCACAGCTTGGCATCCAAGTTGGCGATCATGTCATCGATAAGACCTGCACTGACCTTCTCGGCTTGACGTGCAGGCTCAAGCAACTCGGTAACAAAGGCTTCAAGGCCGTGGCGGGTCACCGCATAAGCTTCATCGCCCGGCTTAATGCGGGTAGCCTCTACCAACTGATCCAGCAATGATAGCGTTTCAACCGCCTGCCCGCCGCTCTCTGGAGCCTGACTCTTCTCTTCACTCATGGAATTACTCCTTGTCCTTTACGCCCAGCTCACCGAGCAAACGCTCGCGCGCGCCGTCATCATTCATCAGTGCTTGCAACTGCTTACGGAACTCCGGCAGGTTGCCCATTGGCCCTTTGAGGGCCTTGAGCGAATCACGCAAAGCGATCAATTGCTGCAGTTCCGGGACCTGGTCGACAATGGCGTCGGGCTCAAAATCACGTAGCGACTGAAACTTCAGCGAAACAGGCATCTGCTCGTCTTCCGGAGCGTTCTCCGATAAGCGATTAGGCACTGCCAGCGTCAAATTAAGGTTTTGCCCCTTAAGCACGTCAGTGAAGTTGTCCTTATCGACGCGAATCGGCTTCATATCCTCTAACGGAGTTTCGTCATCATGCAGAGTGAAATCGCCAATCACTAATTGCTTAAGCGGCAGCTCGACCTGCTCCTGAGCGCCCCCAGTGTCAGATTTATAAACAATGTTGACGCGCTCTTTAGGCGCGACTGAACCTTCACTAGCCATCTACATACACTCCTGCTTAAAGACGCTTCTAAAAAGCGGCATGGGGGGGAAATCAAAAAGGCTTAACCTCGCTTATCTATACCTGGGTTATCAATCATCACTTGCAGGAGAACCGGACAAGCGCCAGAAGGCCGGCAAGTCAATTGAGGCCAATTGCTCAGTCCACAATGTTCTCGAGCCACCATCGCCATACACGAGAGCTAACTCCAATACAGGTCTTACTAACTCCGGCTCCCAGCGGTCCAACCCCAGAGACCGAGCCTCCTGAAGTAAAACATCTAGGGCGACATACAATTGCGCGCGCGAGTCAAAACGGTGCAGCAACTCACATTGCGCACGGCGCAGACGAAAACGATCTCGACCATTCCCAGCCTCGCGCAAGGCATCTTGCAAACTGACCATGGCTTCGTTAAGCCGTCCCTCGGCAGCACTCGTTCCAGCCTCATCAATCAAGGCCTGAACCCCATCGCTCACACCGCCGCCGATGGATACCGAGACCAAGCCTTCGATCCAACTGCGAGTAGCACCGTCGGCAAATGGCTGACCATCTGAAAAGGTCAGCTCGGGAAGAACAGGTATTCGAGCGAGTAAATTTCGCACTTCCTGTGTCAAGCTCGCTGCCGCCGCAGCAGCACTTGCACCTAATTTCGACAGCGCAACATGACTGGCACGATTGAGATCCAACCAATATGGATACGCTATCAAGCGCTCCTCGCAGAAGCGCACCACATCAAGCGGCTCACCGCCGACCTGAACCCGCAGAAAAGTATCCACCTGACTCTCGGGCGGCGCTGGCAAACGTGTGGCATTACCTGTAGAAGGCGGTGCCTGATCCAGAGTGATCCAAGCCATCTGCCGATTCAATCGAAACAACAGCGGTAAAGTGCAGCGATTCTGTACACAGAACTCAATTAACGGAGTGAGCGACGAAAACACATCATTGATAGCCTTTTCGACCGACTCATCGCTATCCAAATTGCCAATCACTTGGTGCGCAGGCGCAAGGAGTAACGCAGAGTCTGACGCCTTGGCAGCCCCCACAGGCGCATGCCCAGCACCACTATTATCTGCTTGCGATACAGGCTCAGTTACAACAGCCGGCACCTCAACTATGGCCTGCACCGGCAATTCAGTAATAAGGCGGCGCAGACGAAAGAAACTTGGTCCATCATCATCTCGTTCGCGCCAGAATACATCAATGGCATCCCAGTCATCCAACAGACCGGCCAACTGTGCGCCTGGAACGGGTTCCAGCCCCTCACTTAGTCGAACTTCAAGCCAGTCGAGCATCCACTGCGCCTGATTGCGCCTAGCCCGAAGACGAGCCAGTGGGGGCGTAAAGCTATCCCAATAGTTCTCCAGCAAACCACGTAACACATGAGCACCTGTCGCCAGACCATCCGTACCTCGCACCACTGTCCAGGCGCAAAGCAACCATATAGCGACTGTCAGATCCTTGCCTTCTTCGAGCAAAATCTTACTGCAAGCAGCAGCAACCTTTGTCCAATCAACCCCGCTCTGCGAATGGATGCTACTAAGCTTGTCTATCTCAGCTTGGGCCCGCGCAAAAACAACACCGTCGCGAGGGCTAACACCGACCGGATTTGCGTCACTGATTGGGAATGCGCCTAACTCTTCGTCCGGAGTAGTCATCTAAAAATTCACACCTAAAAACATACCAATTCGAATAATCTTGGTGACCGACGATTAATCAGATAGCCAGATCCGCACATTGATGTGAATATCATGATATACCCCCCACAAACACACGTTACACCTAGCAGTCAGAACCCTGCAGATAGCAATCTCTACCACTTCAAGCTCCCGAACGCACTCACTCAGAAGCATCATTACAATCTTGAATTTCAAAAAATATGGCGGACCACAAATAGAAAACCGCCTTATAGATACCTATATATGTGACAACTTTATGATCACACTATAAAAATACTTCCCTTGCAACCACGCCATCAAATACTTGAAGTACCCCCCCCCGCAAAGCCCGTTCATGAACCTTACGTAGAGCAATAGACTTTTCTGCTTATCAGTATCCACCTGAAACATACACCTTCAAAAATAAAAAGGTGCTCAGCCAATCTAAATCAAGCTTCACTTCGTTTACTACTCATCGATATCGAACCCATTATAAAATTACGAACAAACCTAAAAAACTTCCAGCAACTATTAGTAGCTGAGGATATTGGCTCGATTTTGATTTCTTACGCAGTGAATGAAAATCAGGTGAACACCTGAATCACTAGGAAAACTCTGAAAAAGACTTCCTAATTTGGCAAAATCTCCGGACGCCAGTCGCCGAGGTTTTCGATGATGAAACAGATGACTTTCGCCGATGCCGAGTACGCCGGTAAGCGCAAGCAGACCCGCAAGGAATTGTTAATGATCGAGATGGATCGGGTCTTACCTTGAAGGGGTTTGATTGCGCTGATCGAACCTCATTACCCGAAGGGCGAAGGTGGTCGTCCGGCCTATGCTTTGATGGCGATGCTGCGGGTTCATCTCATGCGGAACTGGTTCGGTTACAGCGATCCTGCGATGGAAGAAGCGCTGTAAGAGACGACGATCTTGCGCCAGTTTTCCGGTCTGAGCCTGTAGCGGATCCAAGATGAAACTACCATCCTCAACTTCCGTCGCCTGCTGGAAAAGCACGAGTTGGCCGCTGGTACTCTCGGCGTTATCAATGGCTATCTTGGCACCCGTGGCTTGTCGCTTCGACAAGCAACCATCGTCGATGCCACGCTGGTTCATACGCTCAGTTCGACCAAGAACAAGGACGGAAAACGCGATCCTGAAATGCATCAGACCAAGAAGGCACCACCTGATCCATCTCGATCAAGAACAACTCTTTGCGGGCCTGCTCACGCTTGCCGGCGTACTCGGCGTCAGCGACCGTCATCTGCTTCATCGGAAAACTCGGCGGCTGGAGTCTTGGTATTTTGCGAAAATCAAGAAGTCTTCTTCAGAATTTCCTTAAATCCCTCTTGATGCGGTACCAAAGAATCAGAAACTGTAAGCCAACTGTGCCCATATCCGAGGCTGATGATCGGCGTTGCTCTGCGCGTCATGGTTGCTGATCTTCCAGACTGTCAACGCGCTGACGCTCCAGGCGCGGGTTGACCATTTCGTCCCAAAGCCTGCTCCTGACAGGCGGCGCGGCGCGGTGTCATTGAACAGGCTAGGAGTATTCAGCCGTGCCTCGCCGTGATCGGCGAAGGTAACCAGTTGCCAGGTATCAGTCAGGGCGTAGCGTAGTTCGACGCTGGCGAGCCAGCCGCTGTCGCCGAATGCGGCAGCTTGGTTTGCGGCGCGCACGCCGAACACGCCGCCGATATAGGTTTTTTCCGAGTCGTCCAGATTGTCATCCGTCCACTGGCCCTGGGCGCGCACATAAAGAGCCAGGCGCCCGACTAATTGCTGCAGGCGGGCCAGATTGGCACGCAGCACGCGGAAATGGCCTGGATCGGCCCTGCCGGCCAGAGAGTAGGGCGAGCCGTCGATATTCAGGCTACCCTCGCTCCAGCTCAGAGCAAGGGTCGTTGTAGCGCCGTTCAACCAATGGTCGCGAACGGTACCGGAGAGTCCGTAATT
Source organism: Pseudomonas sp. EA_65y_Pfl1_P113 (assembly GCF_963970525.1). Lineage (NCBI taxonomy): Bacteria > Pseudomonadati > Pseudomonadota > Gammaproteobacteria > Pseudomonadales > Pseudomonadaceae > Pseudomonas > Pseudomonas sp. EA_65y_Pfl1_P113. Next base: position 11,080 of record NZ_CAXAQM010000043.1, on the reverse strand, counting down.
GAATACGCGGGAGCGTTTTTTACTGTTTATAGACAGCAGCCCAATCTCATCTTGCAGGTGTTTTTCGTCGAACTGCAGCCGCGCCTTGAGGGTGAACGCCTCGTTTTCAAGCAGCGGTTGGATGATGAATACACTGGCCGTACGAGTTTTACCTTTGGCGGCGAGTATTTCCAGTTCGTCGCCCAATGAGTAGGACAAGTCCGACAGAATAACCCCCACCTTGCTGGCCCATGGGCCGACGCCTAGGCTATAAGCGCCCCAGTGGTAATGCCCCGCTTCGGCCGAGCCCATGCTTCGCAGACTCAGCAGATCGCTTTGGTCAAGCAGGCCATGCAGGTTGATCGCGCTGGCGAGTCGGGCCTGGTCGGCTTTGCCACCAAAGTTGTCCAGCGCCACGCCGCCACTGATAAAAGGCATCGCACTCAGCTCATCCGGCGGATCGTAGGTGGTGTCGCCCAGCGTCAGGCTGGTGCGCGATGGCAGGTCGGCGATTTCCTGGAAGGGCAGCAACTGCGCTGCGGTGGCGTTAGTAAGACAAGGAAAAGACAAAACACATAATGCGGACAACAGGCTGCAAGCCAGGCGCATATCAGGCATACCGTAATGATCGCTGGAGCGAAGCAAGATATGGCTTTGTGCCATCCCTGCGCAAGCCCCTACTGGATGATTCCGGTTAGACCGCTATGTGTGCCCCCCCCAAGCCCGGATTGCGCCAGCAGCTTATCCGAGCTCAGGAGCCGGTTACTAAAAGAACTTCACCACCTGCGCCCACACCCGCGGGCTGCGCTCGACGTCGCTTTGCGCGTCGGCGTTGCCCAGCTTCCACGCGGCGACGGTGTTGATCTGCCAGCCGTACGCGGACCAGCGTGCGCCGACGCCTGCCGCCGAGAGGCTGCGGTGGTTTTCGCCGTTGCTCCAGGTGTCCTTGTTCAGGCGCACTTCGCCATGATCGGCGAAGGTGCTGAGCTGCCAGGCATCGGTCAGCGCATAACGCAGTTCGAGGTTGGCCAGCCAGCCCTGGTCGCCGGACGCTTCACCCTGCGGGTAAGCACGCACGCCGTAGGCACCACCGAGGCTGATCTTCTCCGAACTGTCCAGGTTGCCGTCGGACCACTGGCCTTGCAGTTGACCGTACAGGCTGAAGCGCTCGCTCAGGCGTTGCAGGCGCACCAGGCTCGGGTTGATCTTGTTGAACTGGCCGCGTGTGCCGGCGGTGAGGTCGTCGCTACGTTTGGCTACAGCGCCGTCGATATTCAGGCTGCCCTGGCTCCAGGCCAGGGCGAAGCTGCTGACGCCCCCCCCGAACAGGATGTCGCGGCTGTTGCCGCTGAGAGTCGTAGTGATCATGCGTGAGCGCTTGTCGCTCTTGCTGTCGAACAGGTCGATATCATCCTTAAGGCGCTTGTCGTCGAATTGCACTTGCGTATACAGGGAGAAATCGCGGCTGCGTACCAACGGCTGGATCGCGTACAGGCTGGTAATCCGCGCATTGCCGTGGGCCTTGAGGTCGGCGAAATTCTTGGCCAGTTCGTAGTCCATGTCCGAATAGGCCACGCCCACCTGAGTGGCCCAAGGGCCAATCGGCAATTGATAGGCGATGCGCCCGTATTGTTGGTCTTCATTCGAACCCATGGCGCGCAGCGACAAGCGATCGCCCAAGCCCAGCGGGCTGTTGACGTTGAGCGTGCCGCCCAGGCGGTACTCGCCAGTAAAACGGTTGCCGTAGTTGTCGGCATCCACCGAACCGGACAGCAACGGGCCGGGTTGCACGTCCACCAGCAGGTCGGTGGCACCGACTGATGCTCCTGGCTTGAGAGTGGATTTCACCTCCACCCCTGGCGTGTCGGATAGCAACAGCAGGCTGCGTTCCAGTGACGTGCTGCGCACGGCATCACCGCTCTTGAGATCTGAGAGGGGGGCGAGCGCCGCGCCTGTAACCCGTGAGGTGTTGTTTAGCGCGACATCGCCGTAGCGGCCTTCCATCACCGCAATCTGTACCACGCCGCCGTCGATCTCCTGCGCCGGAATATAAGCCCGCGCCAGCGGGTAGCCGCGCTCGCGGTACGCCAGGGTGATGCGGTTGGCAGCGGCCTGCAATTCGCCGAGCACAACTGTGCGGCCTTGCAGATCGCTGAGCAGGGGCAATAACGTCTCGCTGGCGATGGCACTGTTGCCTTGCAGGATAAAGCCCCTGACTTGCAGGCTCGGCCCGCTGGCGGTCGCCTCGGTCGAGGGGGCATCAGGCAGGTTCAGTTCCAGACGTTGCTTGCCCGGCAGTTGCAGCGGGCGCTGATCGATGTTCTGTTGCGACTGGCCCGCGTCCGGCAGGCTGGCTGCGACCACGGACAACGACAACAGGGAAACAGCACTGCCGATCAGTGAATGAACAAAACGCATGAGTCAAATTCCTTCTGGCAGGCGAATGCCCTGGTTGATGACCTGCAGGCTCGTGACTTCAGCCAGCGGGTTAGTCATCAGCGTCTGCGGATCCTTGACCTCAGGCTCGCTGGCCTGTTGTGGGGCTTTTGTTAAAACGGTTTGTCCATTCGACACCAGCACGCCGATATAGGGCGGGGTGCTGGCCATGGTCGGTTCACTTGCCGCCGCGCGAACCAGCAAGGTGCCGTTTTGGTAGCGGATGCCGTAGTTGCTCAAGGCTGCGCCGATAGCGTTGCTGACGACGATGGAATAGCTGCCAGCAGCAGCCGTTGTGGGTTGGCCAAGGCTGTACAGGCTGACGGCACTAATGCTGTCGTTACCCACTAGGCCGCTGGCTCTGTATCCGTTCAAGGCGATGCTTTGCCCGGCGACTTTGCTGGTGTCATTAGCGGTGATGGTGAGGCCTGCCTTCCTAATACTGGCGGTCAGCCCGCTCGGTTGGGTGAGGACGTAGTTACCAGCATCGCCCCCGACCAGACTGTAACCCGACACTGCCACCGATTTGTTGGCACCGGCATTCTTGTTCGCAAAGCTGCCCGTGCCGTTACCTGCCAGGGTGACCTTGTCACCGTCGACCTGGCCGGAGTAGGCAACGTTCGGGGTGTTGAGAATGGCTGAGGTGCTGGCGTCATAGGTTTTATCCAACGCGCTAATGCCGGTCAAGGTGAGTCCTTTGGGAGTCACGGTATAGCTGCTGCCGGCGGTGCTCAGGTTGTAGTTGCGAGCCAGGCCTCCATTGCTGCTGCTACCCAGGCTCAGTCCAGTGGTGCTGGCGAGCGCCGCACCCTTTTGCACGTTTTTGCTAGTCAAATTCGAGGCGTCGCCCACGCCTGTGACGGTAAACGTCTGCCCGCCCACGCCGGCCGCCGTCAGCGTGCTGCCCGCGACTGATGTGGCTCCGTCGTAGATCTTGGTACCGGAGAGAGTGACATTGGCCTTGCTGATGGTCAGGCTAGCGTCGGCATAGTTGATGTCGTAGCCCTGCTGGTCCGAGTACAGGCCGCTGAGAAGCAACGAACCATCGGCATACCTGTAAGTCCCGGCGTTTTCGCTATTGCTCTTATAATGCAGGTTGCCCAGGATCTTGCTGGTGTCGAGGTTGCCGCCCAAGCTGCTGGTATAGGAGGTAGTTGTGCCCGTGGCGGCAGTGCCGTCATAGATTTTACTGCCGCCGCTGGCATCGGCGTTGAGCGTCACGGACTTGAGGAAGCTTCGCAGCAACGGGCCGCTATAGCCGTCGTAGATGCGCCAGACCGCACCCGAGCCGCCCGTACTGGCGATACTCCAGCCTGTGAATGTCGAGGTTTGGGTCAGTTCTGCCCAGGTTTTGCCAGTGCCATGCGTATTGCCGCTGAACACACCGGTAGTTTTACCACCGTTGTTGATCTCATCTTTATTGGCAGCGGTAGTGGCGTAAAAGCTGTTGCTGATGGTTCCGTTTTCGTTTTCTCCGATCAGCCCTCCGACTTGCCTATTGCCCTCGACGCTGCCGGTAGCATAGGCATTGCTGATCGCTCCCCCGTTATAGTTATATCCGACCAGCCCTCCGACGTAGTTAAAGCCTTTGACGCTGCCGGTGGCATAGGCATTGCTGATGCTTCCGATCTCCTGGAGCCCTACTAGACCTCCGACAACGAGTACGCCTTTGACGCTGCCGGAGGCATAGGCATTGCTGATGCTTCCGGTATTTAATCCGACCAGTCCTCCGACCTGTGTATTGCCGTCGACATTGCCGGTAGCAAAGACGTTACTGATCGTTCCCTTGTTTGATCCGACCAACCCTCCTAAGCCAGTATAGTCCCCATTTGTGTTTTTCTTGACTCCGCCGAGGGCATAGGAGTCTATGATTTTTCCATAGTTTAATCCGACCAACCCTCCGACCTGTGTATTGCCGTTGACATTGACGTTGGCATACGCATTGCTGATGCTTCCGGTATTTAATCCGACCAACCCTCCGACCTGTGTATTGCCGTTGACAATGCCGTCTACGGAAGGCTCGACGTAGGCGTTGCTGATGCTTCCTTGGCTATATCCGACCAGTCCTCCTACTTCGCCTAAAGAGCCCGTGACGCTGCCGGACGCATAGGCAGTGTTGAGGAGTCCCTTATTATACTGGTGTCCGACTAGCCCTCCGACCTCCCGTTGACCCTTGACGTTGCCGGTGGCATAGGCATTGCTTATGCTTCCCTCTTCTTGTAATCCGACCAGCCCTCCGACCCCAACTTCGCCCTCGACGCTGCCGGTAGCATCGGCGTTACTGATGGTTCCGCGGCTCAGTCCGACCAGCCCTCCTACCCAATATCTGCCCTTTACGTCGACACCCACCAGACCAATATCTCGAATCACACTGCCGTTGCTGGTAGAGCCGAATAAGCCGACGAAGTTGGCCTTGTCGAGGTTGATGGTGAGTTTTCTGAGGGTATGGCCGAGGCCGTCGAAGCGTCCGGCGAAACGTTCGCTAGCTTTGTCGTCACCACCACCAACCGAATTCCAGCTGCTGATGCTCTCCAGGTCGATATTGCTACCCACGGCATAGTTGCCAGCCAGGTTCTTATTCATGTCCTGCAGCGCAGTGGCATCATTAACCACGGTGTAGTTGATTACCGCGCCCGTCGAGCCTTTCTGGGTGTTGAAGTTTTCGCCGCTTTGCAGGTTGATAGGGGCCTTGATGTGGTAGTCCGACGTGCCGCCAGCGGCGGTGGCCTGGCCGTACTTCAAGGCGACTTTGCCGCTGAGGTGCTGGGCGGTGATGGCGGCGTTTATATTGATACTGTTATGGGCGCTCAACGTCAGCATGGTGCCTGCATTCCAGGTCACGGCGGCGTTGACGTTAATATTCCCGGCTTCGTTGCCAGTGGCGGCCGTTTGCAGGATCATATTATTCGTCGCCAAGTTGCTGGAAAGCGTATCGGCACCAATGCCGCTGTTAGTTTTGCTCGCACTTCCAGCGCTGATAGTGAAGTCGGTCGGATCAATCAGCCAGGTGCCGGTCTTGCCCTTCGCCGCCTTGGTGGTGACTTTTGTGCCGTCAGCCACCTTGACGTGGGCACCGGAGGTCTCAATAAAGCCGCCATTGCCGCCGTTGGGCGCGCCGGCATCGAGGGTACCGGCCACTTGCACGGTGCCGCCGGCGAAGCTGCCGAGCAGGGCGATCTTGCCGTTCTTCTCGCCCAGGGTGTGCGCCTCGATCACGCCGGTGTTATTGACCACGGTCTTGAGCAAGGCGTCGCCGGCATTGGCGGTGAGCAGTACCTGGCCGCCGTCGGCTTTGATCAGTTGATGGTTTTCCACCAGGGCATCGACCACGGCCTCATCGACCTGCACGTTAAGCAGGCCATCACCGGCAAAATCCAGGGTGACCGCATTGCCAGCGGCCAAGGCCACGGTACCCTGGTTGGCGACGATGACGCCGTTGTTACTCACCGTGCCGCCGAGCAAGGCGATGCTGCCGCCGTCGGCTGCGGTGATGTGACCATTGTTGATGACGCTGGCGTTGCTGCCGCTGCCCTTGAATTTGTAGTTGCCGGCTGCGAAATCGCTGTCGCTGAGGTTCAGCGTGGAGGCCACCAGGCCGCCGACATTGACCTGTGCGCCAGCGCCGAACAGCACCCCGTTGGGGTTGATCAGGAACACCCGGCCATTGGCATCGAGCTGACCCATGATCTTCGAGCCATCGGCGCCCAGCACGCGGTTCAGCGCAATCGAGTCGCTGCCGTGCTGGTTGAAGGTCACTTTGTGGCCGGCGGCAATATCGAAGCTCTGCCAGTCGATGGCCAATTTGTTGCTGGTTTGGTCGATGACCATCTGGTTGGCGCTTGGTGTTTTGATCTGGCCACTGCCAGCCACCACATTGCCACCGCTGGGCAGGTCGGCAGCGATCGCCGTGAGCGGTAGCAACAGGGCCGCGGCAAGTATCGAACCTGCGCCCTTGCCGCGCTGGCGGGCGTGTTCATCCGTAACGCTCCATGTGGCGAGGCTTGGGTTCCAGACAAGGGCGTAGGTGCGGTTCATGTGTAATCCCTTTAACGATCAAGACCGACCGGTTGACCCAGGCACGTAGCGACAAAGGGCGAACCGGGAATATGGTACGCAGGTGGGTGCTGACCCGTAGACCTGACAATAAGGGGGGTATTGGACGTTAAGGCATGGCGAATGGCTATCACTGAAACTAGGTAATTCTGCCGGTTTTCTAGTGATGCGACTGCTGGCTGTGACGATGCCGAGCAATCACACAACCTGCCGAGCCCCCAAGATTCGCCGCTAAAGCGACTCCCGTGGCAGGCCCCGTTACCGCCCGTGAAATGAGGGTCAGCCGCAATCGAGAGTACACATGAACGCTAGGGCTATACCTGATTCTGGCGATAGGCGAGTGCCACTATTGCGTGGCACACTTGCCGCTCTTCATTGACCTGCTCCGAGAACCATTCGCTGATGTCGACCGCCAGTCTTGCTCCCGATGATGTTCTGCTGCCTGCGCCGGTGTTGGTCGTCGAGGACGATCGGCTCATGCGTCAGCGGTTGTCGCGGATACTGGATGAAATTGGTTATGCCCAGGAGGCGGTGAGGTTCTCGGTGAATCTGGCCGAAGCGCGCGCGCATGTCAGCCAGCAGCCGGTGGCGATGGTGTTGGTGGATCTGGGACTGCCGGATGGCAATGGTATGGAACTGATCCAAGAGTTACGTGTGCATGATCCGGCATTGTGGATTCTGGTGATTTCGGCCTGGAGCACCGAGGAAGCAATCCTCGGGGCGCTGCAGGCTGGAGCTACAGGGTATCTGCTCAAGGAACGTGATGATCTGGAGGTGAGCCTGTCGATTCGCAGCGCGCTACGCGGCGGTGCGCCGATCGACCCGTTCATCGCACGGCGCATTCTGGCCTTGCTGCCGAAGGTGCCGTTGCACACGCCTAACGACGCAGGCGAAGTAGAAGCGCTCAGCGCCCGCGAGAGCGAGATTCTCGAATGGGTTTCCCGGGGCTTGAGCAACCGGGAAATTGCCGATCAGTTGACCATTTCACGCTATACCGTCGAATGCCATATAAAACGGATTTACCGCAAGCTGGCCGTTTCCTCGCGGACTCGCGCGGTGAGCAAGGCTCGGCAACACGGCTTGTTGCCCTGACGCTACTGCTCACCCTGCTGCTTTGGTTTTCGAGCCTGGCACAGGCCAGCTGTCAGCCGATCATAAGCCAGGTAATGGCGGCCCCCGAGCGGGCCGGCGATGGCGTGCGCCCGCGCGAAGGCTGGCAGCCGGTGAGCCTGCCGGACCTGTGGCAACGCCACTGGCCCGGTTTCGGTGGGGCTGTTTGGTATCGACTGGATTGGCAGGCTGACTGCTCGGGTGAGTCGCTCGCGCTGAGTATCGATCGCATGGTCATGGCCGGTGAGCTATGGCTCAACGATGATCTGATCTGGCGTGACGAAAGCCTTGCCGAGCCCTTGTCGCGCAGTTGGAACATGCCGCGCTATTGGCTGTTGCCATCTTCCGGGCTGCGGCCGGTCAATACCCTGTGGGTTCGCTTGGTGGGCTCGGAGCATGCGGCCCCTGGTTTGGGGACGGTGCGTTTAGGCGCACCCGAGCAGGTCCGGCCTGAGTACCGACACCAGATGCTGCTGCAGCGTGAACTGATTTTTTTCACCTTGGTGATTTCACTGATGCTGGGCGTGCTGTTCCTGACGTTCTGGCTGCTGCGCCGTCAGGAACGTGCCTTCGGCTGGTTCGCGCTGGCTTCGCTGCTATGGACGGGTGGCCTGAGTAACATGCTGGTGACGTCATCCTGGCCATTCCCCAACGGTGAGGTGTGGGATCGTCTGGGGCTGATCTTGCTGACACTGTATTGCCCCGTGATATGCATGTACGCCTGGTCGTTCATTAGGTTACGTCGTGTAACTCTAACGCGAGGTATTTGGGGCTGGGCGATCGTATTTTCCCTGGTCGTGGTGGCGGTTCCGAAGGCATACATTTCGTTGATACAACTGGTGTCTGCTTTTTCACTCCGGCTGGTCCTGTTTACCATCTCTGCACAACTTCTCTGGTATAGCTGCCGGACGCGACAGGGCTACCTGATCCTGCTTGGGGCGTGCATGTCAGGCTTGGCCCTCTATGAGTTTCTCGCTTTTACTGGCGTGCTCAAGGCTCAAGAAGCCTATGTCCTGCTGTCGACGCCTTTTATCTGCGCAGTGATGTTCCTGGGCCTGGCTATGCGTTTCGCCAAGAGCCTGCATCGCATCGAACGCTTCAACGATGAGCTGCAGTCAAGCGTAGACAAAACACGCGCGGAGCTGACCGAAACACTGCAGCGCGAACATCAACTGGAAGCGGACAACATTCGCCTCAACGAGCGCCTGCGACTGACCCATGATTTGCATGACAGCCTGGGCAGCTCGTTGATGCGTTCGATCACCCGAATGGAGCATGGAGATAGGCTCAAGGACGCTCAGTTCCTGTCCGTGCTGAAGACGCTCCGCAGTGATCTTCGTGATGTGATCGACGGAACCTCTACGGTGCATTCATGGCAATCGCCGCAGGAGTGGCTGGCTCCGTCGCGGCGACGGTTCATCGACTTGCTCGACGATCTGGGCATCGAGTCGCACTGGAGCTTAGCGGAGCAATGGCCGGGCGATTTCTTGCCACAACAGTTGCTGGCACTTACGCGGTTTCTCGAAGAGGCCCTAACCAACGTCATCAAACACTCGAGTGCTACCCGCCTGGAAGTGGGCGTACGCGCCGAGAAGGAGAATGGCCTGAGCCTCTGGATACGCGACAACGGTCGGGGCTTTGCGGTGGGCGATGTGTTGGCCGCTAACGCAGGGATTGGCATGTGTAGCATGCGAATGCGCATAGAACGCATAGGGGGGGAGCTACGGATCAAGTCCCGCAAAGGCGAAACGCTGTTGAGCGCAACTATTTATGGCGGGCCGCTAGTCACATAGCACGTTTTGCTTGGGGCTCGTGTTGCAGGGTGGGGAATTCAAAGTGCCGACTATTGGCACACATTGTCTGAAAACGCCAAGGCTTCATCGTCTCAGGCCATCTACGTTCGTTAATTAGCTATCGCGAGGGCAATGCCGCGCGTCGCAGCGGGCGCTAACAGGAACACATCAGAACTGTTTTTAAGGCATCGGTGATAAGCCAGAACCAGCTTTTTTATGCCCACAGTGCCTTCGTCAATCCGTGCGCGCCGATTATTTTCGTGACCAATTTCATGTTGAATTCTAGAACATTCAAACTCACCTTCGCACTCATCCAAGCCTGCACCACACCATCCAGACGCAGCTCTTTAAGCTTTGTCATCAAGTAACGCATACCTCCTCAGTAACGCTTTGCCGTACGCGCCTCCAGCCAATCATGGCGGCAATGTTACCCATCCCGACTACTCGTACAAACTCCAAAAAACCGGGAAAATTACCTAATTTCAGTGATAGCCAGTCACCATACCGCAATATTCAATACCTTATTATTTTCAGAAATAGAGGCGTGTCAGCATCCACCTGCGCTCCTTGTTTTCCCGACTCGTCCTTTGTGGGCAAAGCGGCCGGCCTTGATCTTTAAAGGGATTTTACTTCTGAACACTTTGAAACAGTTACAGCCGGATTAAAGCGCCCTCTTCGATTTTGACATCTATAAAACTGGGTACGCGTTTATGAATATAGCGGACTACCGAATACTGTTGGTCGACGACCACAGAATTATCCTTGAAGGCTTGAGAGCTTTGCTCTGTGATGTGTCCGGACTGGTTATTATAGGTGAAGCAGAAAACGGTCGCGAGGCGATTACCGCGTGTCGCAACCTGCGGCCAGATCTAGTACTGATGGATCTGAACATGCCTTTGCTTGATGGTGTGTCTGCGCTAACCCTGATCCGTCAGCGTTGGCCACGCATACGGTTGATGGCGCTGACTTCCAATACTTCTGAGCGAAATGCGGCACGAATTCTTGATGTCGGGGCTGATGGATATGTGCTCAAACGCAGCAGGCGTGATGATCTTCTGCGCGCTATTGCCCAGATCCGCGCTGGGGGGATATACATAGATCGCGAATTGGATGCATTCCAAGTCGCTTCTTTACGAAGTTCCGGTGATTCCGTTGACGGGATGTCTCTGACTGATCGTGAACGCCAAATACTGAAGCTCGTTGCTGAGGGGTTGCGTAACCGTAATGTTGCTGAATTACTGTGTATTAGCTTGAAGACGGTGGAAACTCATCGACTGAATTTGATGAGGAAACTTGATGCGCATAATGCTGCTGACTTGACGCAATGGGCGTATCGTTTGGGACTGCTTGGATCTGATCAGTGAAACGCGCTCTCACTGAGTGAACCTACGAAAATTTGACAATGAATATTTAGCCAGGGATTGAAAACTTTATTGCTACGTACACATCGAGGTTTGCCACAAACAAACGATTGCTTTAACGATTAAAAGGCAAAGGCAAATTCTACTCTTGAGATAATTATTCTATTAGCGAAAGCTAAAGCAATTAAAAACTGCTTGAATTAACCCTGAAAACCCCCTTCTGAGCTCAAAGGTTAAATATTAGTTAAACACAGAAAAATCTAGTTTTTAACCGATCATATTTTGACCTCTACTACGGGGGGGGGGGGGGGGGGGGTAATAGCATATGAGTAGTCGCCAAAATAACAA
>NZ_CAXAQM010000042.1:0-43218 GCF_963970525.1 Pseudomonas sp. EA_65y_Pfl1_P113 | reverse complement strand
CCACTCGGGTGCTGACACACCAGTGCTGGCTACGGCCTTTGCCCCGCACGCGTTCTATAACCTTACGATGAACCAGTTTGATGCGCGACAGCGCTACGTCGAAGATGTAGTGGGGCCTCCCACATTTCAAACCGCGGTTATCCAGTGACTCATGGTGCGCGATTACGCCGGGTTTCAATGATATTCGGCAACTGGGAAATCCGCCCCAGCAACCGCCCCAGTGCGTCCAGCCCCGGAATCTCGATGGTCAGGGACATCAACGCGGTGTTGTCCTCTTTGTTCGAGCGTGTGTTGACCGCCAGCACGTTGATCCGCTCATTGAGCAGCACTTGCGACACGTCACGCAGCAAACCGGAACGGTCGTAGGCGCGAACGATGATATCCACCGGGTAGGTCAGCACCGGCACCGGGCCCCAACTGACCTGGATGATCCGCTCCGGCTCACGCCCGCCCAATTGCAGCACCGAGGCGCAATCCTGGCGGTGAATGCTAACGCCACGGCCCTGAGTGATATAGCCGACGATGGCATCCCCGGGCAATGGCTGGCAGCAACCGGCGATTTGTGTCATCAAGTTGCCCACGCCCTGGATCTGAATATCGCCACGCTTGCCAGGCTTGTAGCCGATGGCCTTGCGCGGGATCAGTTCCAGCTGTTCGCTGCCGCGTTCCGGCTCGACCAGTTGCTGCGCCAGGTTGACCAGTTGCGCCAGGCGCAAATCGCCAGCACCGAGGGCGGCGAACATGTCTTCGGCAATCTTCATGTTGGCTTTTTCGGCCAGCTTGTCGAAGTCCACCTGCGGCAGGCCCAGGCGTGCCAGTTCGCGTTCAAGCAAGGTTTTACCGGCGGCGACGTTTTGGTCACGCGCCTGCAACTTGAACCAATGGACGATCTTCGCCCGCGCCCGCGACGTGGTGATGTAGCCCAGGTTCGGGTTAAGCCAGTCGCGGCTCGGCGTACCGTGCTTGCTGGTGATGATCTCGACCTGCTCACCGGTCTGCAGGCTGTAGTTGAGCGGCACGATGCGCCCGTTGATCTTGGCGCCCCGGCAGTTGTGGCCGATCTCGGTGTGTACGCGGTAGGCGAAATCCAGCGGCGTGGCGCCCTTCGGCAAGTCGATGGCGTGGCCGTCGGGGGTAAAGATGTAGACCCGGTCCGGCTCGATATCCACCCGCAACTGATCGGCCAGGCCGCCGATGTCACCGAGTTCTTCGTGCCATTCCAGCACTTGGCGCAGCCAGGAGATTTTCTCTTCGTACTGGTTGGACCCGGCCTTGACGTCGGTGCCCTTGTAGCGCCAGTGCGCACAAACGCCCAATTCGGCCTCTTCGTGCATGGCGTGGGTGCGGATCTGCACCTCCAGCACCTTGCCCTCGGGGCCGATCACCGCGGTGTGCAGCGAGCGATAACCGTTTTCCTTGGGGTTGGCGATGTAATCGTCAAACTCCTTGGGGATGTGCCGCCACAGCGTGTGGACGATACCCAGCGCGGTGTAGCAGTCGCGCATTTCTGGCACCAGCACACGCACGGCTCGCACATCGTAGATCTGGCTGAAAGCCAGGCCTTTGCGCTGCATTTTGCGCCAGATGGAATAGATGTGTTTGGCGCGGCCGCTGATGTCGGCTTCGACACCGGTGGCCTGCAACTCCGAGCGCAACTGGTTCATCACGTCGGCGATAAAACGCTCACGGTCGAGCCGCCGCTCGTGCAGCAACGTGGCAATCTGTTTGTACTGATCGGGTTCGAGGTAGCGGAAGGACAAGTCCTCCAGCTCCCACTTGATATGGCCGATACCCAGGCGGTGCGCCAGCGGCGCGTAGATATCGAAGACTTCGCGGGCGACGCGGTTGCGCTTCTCGTCGTCGGCGGTTTTTACCGCACGGATCGCGCAGGTACGCTCGGCCAGCTTGATCAGCGCGACGCGTACGTCGTCGACCATGGCCACCAACATCTTGCGCAGGTTTTCGACCTGACCCTGAGTGCCCAGCACCAAGGACTGACGCGGGCTGAGGCTGGCGCTGATCGCGGCCATGCGCAGCACACCGTCGATCAGCTTGGCCACTACCGAGCCGAAACGCTGGCCAACGGTCGCCAACTGAATGTGCCCTTCACGCACGCCGCGATACAGCACGGCGGCGATCAGCGAATCCTGGTCCAGCTTGAGATCAGCGAGGATCTCGGCGATTTCCAACCCGGTGCGAAAGCTTGACGTGCCTTCGGCCCACAGGTTCTTGGCCGCATTGTCTTGCTGCTCAGACTCACGAGCGAACTCGCAGGCTGCTTTCAAGGCTTCACGGTCCAGTGCCGGGTCGACACTGATGGCATGATCCAGCCATGCCTCGAGATTGATACTGCCGTCGGTGTTGATCGGCTGGTGTGCTCTCACCTGTACCATCTTGCTTACCTTCCCTACGACGCACCTTGGGGGCGCCAAAAATCATCCCGACCTCTGCTGCAAGCTCCCTGGCAGTTCACGACCCTGAAGAATGCAGGCCAGTCGGATTAAACGGGCATCCTAGCCCGCTTCAAATAACGCCATGGCCTCGACATGCGCGGTTTGCGGAAACATGTCGAGAATCCCGGCACGTTTTAGCCGGTAGCCTTGCTTGACCAACTCAACCGTGTCCCGCGCCAGCGTGGCTGGGTTGCAGGACACATACACCAGACGCTTGGCCTTGAGGGTCGCAAGCTTGCGCACAACCTCCAGGGCACCATCACGCGGTGGGTCCAAGAGTACCGCAGAAAAGCCCTGTTTGGCCCATTCTGCGTCAGTCAAAGGCTGGGACAAATCGGCCTGAAAAAACTGCGCATTATGCAAATCATTGCTGACGGCATTGACGGCAGCCCGCTCCACCATGGCCTGCACACCTTCCACCGCCACCACTTCACGCACCTGGCGCGCCAGTGGCAGGGCAAAGTTGCCCAGGCCGCAAAACAGATCCAGTACCCGCTCGTCGGGTTGTGGCGCCAGCCATTCCAAGGCCTGGGCGACCATCGCCGCGTTGACCCCGGCGTTGACCTGCACGAAGTCACCTGGCCGGTAGGCCAACTCCAGGTCCCACTGTTCCAATCGAAACCCCAACACCGAGTCGGGTTCGACCGGTTCCGGCTGGCCCTCGCCATGCAGCCATAATTGCGCTTCATGGAAATGGCAGAATTCTTTGAGGATCAGCAGGTCCGCGTCCGACAACGGTGCCATATGCCGCAGCAATAACGCGATGGACGTACCGCTGAACAGCTCCACATGCCCCAGGGCCTGAGGTTTGCTCAGCCGGCGCAACAGGTTCGGCAAGCGCTGCATGATCGGTTGCAAGGCCTGTACCAGCACCGGGCAATCATCGATGGCAACGATGTCTTGGCTGGCCACGGCGCGGAAACCGACTTCCAGATGTTTGGCCTTGGCATCCCAACGCACGGCCACACGGGCGCGGCGACGGTAACCGAACTCCGGGCCACTCAAAGGTGCAGCCCACTCTTGCGGTTCGACACCCGCCACACGGGACAGTTGCTCGGCGAGCATGCGCTGTTTCAGGGCAAGTTGTTCGGCGTGGGGCAAGTGCTGCACGCTGCAACCGCCGCAGCGGCCAACGTGCGCGCACGGTGCCGGGCGACGCAGTTCGCTGGCGGTGAACACACGTTCGGTGCGCGCTTCGACGATCTTGCCGTGGGCGCCCAGTACCCGTGCTTCGACTTCTTCGCCGGCCAGCGCACCATTCACAAACCAGGTGCGGCCCTCAAAGAACACGATGCCGCGCCCGTCATTGGCCAGGCGTTCGATGGTCAGGCGTTGTTTCTTTCCTACGGGGATCTGCGGGGCTCGGCTGCCGCCCGTCGGTTGGAAACGCAGCCCCCTCTCGTGCTTGGCCATCAGTGAGGTTCGTCGAAGAGGCCGGTCGACAGGTAACGGTCGCCTCGGTCACAGATAATCGCAACGATCACCGCGTTTTCCACTTCTTTTGACAATCGCAACATACCGGCCACCGAGCCACCGGAGGACACGCCGCAGAAGATGCCTTCTTCACGGGCCAGGCGGCGGGTGGTGTCTTCGGCTTCACGCTGGGCCATGTCGATGATGCGGTCCACGCGGGTCGCGTTGTAGATCTTCGGCAGATACTCTTCGGGCCAACGGCGGATGCCCGGGATGGCAGAGCCTTCCATCGGTTGCAGGCCGATAATCTGGATCTCGGGGTTCTGCTCCTTGAGGTAGCGCGAATTGCCCATGATGGTGCCGGTGGTCCCCATCGAACTGACGAAATGGGTGATGGTGCCCCCGGTCTGGCGCCAGATTTCCGGGCCGGTGGTGGTGTAGTGCGCCTCGGGGTTGTCGCCGTTGGCGAACTGGTCCAGCACCTGGCCACGGCCTTCGGCGGCCATGCGTTCGGCGAGATCGCGCGCGCCTTCCATGCCTGCTTCCTGGGTCACCAGCACCAACTCGGCGCCATAGGCGGTCATCGCGGCCTTGCGCTCGGCGCTGCTGTTGTCGGGCATGATCAGCACCATCTTGTAACCCTTGATCGCGGCGGCCATGGCCAGGGCGATCCCGGTGTTACCCGAGGTGGCTTCGATCAGGGTGTCGCCCGGCTTGATCTGCCCGCGCAACTCGGCGCGGGTGATCATCGACAACGCCGGACGGTCCTTGACGGAGCCGGCCGGGTTGTTGCCTTCGAGCTTGAGCAACAAGGTATTGCTGGTTTCGCCCGCCATGCGTTGCAAGCGGACAAGGGGCGTGTTGCCGACGCAATCGGCGATTGTAGGGTACTGCAAGGTCATGGCGTATTCGCAATCCAGACTGCGGGGGCGGACATCATACCGGGAAAGCCCGGCAGGCCATATCACGCAAAGTGCGGTGCTTATGGCTTAAAGGCATAAGCAGAGAATGTGTTGCCTGGGAGCCCGCTCCCACGCTTGGAGTACATTCTCCTGTGGACGCTGGCTTGCCTGCGATGGCCGCGACGCGGTCAGCCTGCTAACCCAGTCGTCCATCGCCGTGGTTTCGCTGAAAAACCTCCTCCCCCATCGCCGCAATCTGGCCTTCGATCAATGCTTCGAAGGGCTTGAGCAATGGTTCGAATGAGGAGGGGGCTTCCAGCACTTGCAATGCCTGCACAATGGCTTCCACTGTGGACAAGGCACCCGGCCCTGGCGCCTTGCGCAGCCGATACCGGGAAACGGCGCCCTCGGCCAACGTTACCCGGGGCAACGCCGCCAACAATGGATTGAGGTGCAGCAGTTTGCGCGCCTTGCGCCAGGTGCCGTCGGGAACGACCAACAACACGGGCTGATCACCGGGAGCATAGGCTTGCAGCGGCTGCGCGTCCTCTGCAGGAAACAATAGTCGCGCTTGGTAGCCGTGCGGATTCAGCAAGGTAGGCAAGTCATCAAACGTCTCCCCCACTACCAATTGCGCATTGTTCAACCCCAACGCCGCCAAACGCGCAGTGTTCAGCGCATGGTTGACCTCACTCGGGTGCTGCAACAGCAATACGCGGGTGCGGCTGTCGAGGCTGGGGATCAGCGCGCACAGGCAGTGGGTGGTGGGCCGCAAGCAGCGGGTGCATTGGGGTCTGGACATAGTGGTTTCAGGCCTGGTTGAGCTGGGCTTTGAGCAAGTCGCGGAAGGTCTGGATCAGTGGTTCACGGCTGCGGCCGCGGCGCATGATCATCGAGAACGGCGCCTGGTAGCCGAAGGTCGCCGGCAGCAACACGCGCAGGTCGCCCTTGTCGGCCCAGGCCTGGGCGTAGTGCTCGGGCAGGTAGCCGATATAGGCGCCGGACAGCACCAGGATCAACTGCGCTTCCATACTTTCCACGGTCGCGGCGCTGTGCTTGAAACCGTGGCGCGCCAGTTCGGCCTGGCTCCAGTAGCCACGACCGACCATGCGTTGTTGGGTGATGACTTGCTCGGGGATACGCCGTTCATTGAATAGAGGATGCCGGGTGCTGCAATACAACCAATGCTGCTCGCGATACAGCGGCATGTAGATCAGCCCGCTCATGCGGTTGGAGAAAGCGCCGATGGCCAGGTCCAGGCGATTGTCCTGCACGCCCAATTGCAGTTCGTAAGGGCTCATCACCGACAAGTGCAGGTGCACCGCCGGGTGTTCCTGGCTGTAGGCGCCGATGACTTCGGCGAACGGCAGGGCTTTGTCGCTGACGGTGGAGTCGAGCACGCCGAGCTTGAGGGTACCGCGCAATTCGCCCTTCAACGCCGCCGCGTATTGCTCGAACCCTTCCAACTCACCGAGCAGGCGAAGGGTTTCCTGATGGAACAACTCGCCCTTGCTGGTCAGGCTGAAGCCGCCCCGGCCGCGATGGCACAACACCAGCCCCAGCGCCGATTCCAATTGGCTCATATAAGTGCTGATGGCCGACGTCGACAGGTTGAGTGCGTGCTGGGCATTGGCGAACCCCTGGTGCCGCACGACGCTGACGAAGATGCGCAAGAGTTTCAGGTCGGGCAGAGCACTGGCCATGGGGTCTCCGAAGGCACACACAAAATCCTCTGGGAGCGGGCTTGCTCGCGAATGCGGTGGATCAGTCAAACGATCTTTGAATGACACACCGCATTCGCGAGCAAGCCCACATTTGAACCGAGTTTACCTCAGCCATTAGTTTAGAAAAATCTGAACTAAGTATTTGCCCCTGGCGATTCTTTCGTTTCCAGGGATTTCGCAGAATCGGCCCCTAATAAACAAAACAACGATGAGGCACTCCCGTGGACAAGATTTTTCACCAACCACTGGGCGGCAACGAAATGCCGCGCTTTGCCGGCATCGCCACCATGATGCGCCTTCCCCACCTGCAATCGGCCAAGGGCCTGGACGCCGCTTTTGTCGGCGTGCCGCTGGACATAGGCACCTCGCTGCGTGCCGGCACCCGTTTCGGGCCGCGTGAAATCCGCGCCGAATCGGTGATGATCCGCCCTTACAATATGGCCACCGGCGCCGCCCCGTTTGATTCGCTGTCGGTTGCCGACATCGGCGACGTGGCGATCAACACCTTCAACCTGCTCGACGCCGTGCGCATCATCGAAGAAGCCTACGACGAGATCCTCGAGCACGGCGTGATCCCGATGACGCTGGGTGGCGACCACACCATCACCCTGCCGATCCTGCGGGCGATCCATAAAAAACATGGCAAGGTCGGGCTGGTGCACATCGATGCCCACGCCGACGTCAACGACCATATGTTCGGCGAGAAGATCGCCCATGGCACCACCTTCCGCCGCGCCGTCGAAGAAGGCCTGCTCGATTGCGACCGCGTGGTGCAGATAGGCCTGCGCGCCCAGGGCTACACCGCCGAAGATTTCAACTGGAGCCGCAAACAAGGTTTCCGCGTGGTCCAGGCCGAAGAATGCTGGCACCACTCCCTCGCGCCATTAATGGCCGAAGTGCGTGAAAAAGTCGGCGGCGGCCCGGTGTACCTGAGCTTCGACATCGACGGTATCGACCCGGCCTGGGCGCCAGGCACCGGCACCCCGGAAATCGGCGGGCTGACCACGATCCAGGCCATCGAAATCATCCGTGGCTGCCAGGGCCTCGACCTGATTGGTTGCGACCTGGTAGAAGTTTCGCCGCCCTACGACACCACCGGTAACACCTCGCTGCTGGGCGCTAACCTGCTGTACGAAATGCTCTGCGTACTGCCAGGCGTGGCGCACCGCTGATGAGCACGCACGAAGTGCTGCAAGCCGCCGCCGACCTGGTAGCGGCCTTCGCTCGTAATGACCGCGCCGCGTACTTCGGCGCGTTCACGGCCGATGCCAGCTTTGTGTTCTACACCCTCCCCCAACCACTGCTCAGTCGCGATGCCTACCAGGCGCTGTGGGACAGTTGGCGCCGGGACGAGGGGTTCGAGGTGCTGTCATGCACCTCGAGCAACGCCTTTGTCAGCCAGCAGGGTGACGTGGCGATTTTCATGCATGACGTGGCCACCGAGTTGCGCATGCAAGGGGAGCAATTCTTTAGCCAGGAGCGCGAGACCATTGTCTTTAGACGGCAAGGGTCTGGCACACAACAAAAACAAGGCCTGTGGCTGGCCTGTCACGAACATTTGTCCGCTATGCCGGAAGGGCTGCCGCCCCCTTAGCCAATATGATCGGAGCTGATCATGAATAATAAAAACAACGGTAAACGTATTCGCAAGATAGAAACCAACGGGGTCGAGCAGATCCCGGACCACGAACGCACCGCCACACCCAAGGATCTGTTCCGGCTGATCTTCGGCGGAGCCAATACCTTTGCCACCGCGGTGCTGGGTTCTTTCCCGGTGCTGTTCGGCTTGTCATTTCAGGCCGGCGTCTGGGCGATTGTGCTGGGCGTGCTGGTGGGTGCGCTGATCCTGGCGCCCATGGGACTGTTCGGGCCGATCAATGGCACCAACAATGCGGTGTCTTCCGGCGCGCACTTCGGCGTGCACGGGCGGATTGTCGGCTCGTTTCTGTCGCTGCTGACGGCGATTGCCTTCTTCTCACTGTCGGTATGGAGTTCAGGCGATGCGTTGGTGGGCGGTGCAAAACGTCTGATCGGCCTGCCGGAAACCGACCTGAGCCTGGGCCTGGCCTACGGCGTGTTCGCCCTTCTCGTACTGACGGTGTGCATCTACGGCTTTCGCTTCATGTTGTGGGTCAACCGCATCGCGGTGTGGGCGGCGAGCCTGCTGTTTCTGCTGGGGATCTTCGCCTTTGCCCCGGCTTTCGACCGCCATTTTGCCGGCACCGTAGCGATGGGGCAGACCGGTTTCTGGGCGGCCTTTATCGGCGCCGCGCTGGTAGCCATGAGCAACCCGATTTCCTTCGGCGCGTTCCTCGGCGACTGGTCGCGCTACATCCCGCGTGAGACGTCGAAAATGCGCATCATGCTGGCGGTGGTCCTGGCACAGATTGCCACCTTGATCCCGTTCCTGTTCGGCCTGGCCACCGCGACCATCGTGGCGATCAAGGCGCCGGACTACATCGTGGCGAATAACTATGTCGGCGGTTTGCTGGCGGTCTCACCGACCTGGTTCTTCCTGCCGGTGTGTTTGATCGCGGTGATCGGCGGCATGTCCACCGGCACTACATCGTTGTATGGCACCGGGTTGGACATGTCCAGCGTGTTCCCGCGCCTGTTGTCGCGGGTCAAGGCCACGCTGCTGATTGGGGTGATGTCGATTGCCTTCATCTTTATCGGACGCTTCGCCGCCAACCTGGTGCAGAGCGTGTCGACCTTCGCCGTGCTGATCATCACCTGCACCACCCCGTGGATGGTGATGATGATCATGGGGCTGATTGTGCGTCGCGGCTTCTACTGCCCGGATGACCTGCAGGTGTTCACCCGTGGTGAAACCGGCGGACGCTATTGGTTCAGCCATGGGTGGAACTGGCGCGGGCTGGGGGCGTGGATTCCGAGTGCGCTGGTGGGCCTGTGCTTTGTCAACCTGCCGGGGCAGTTTGTCGGGCCGCTGGGCAACCTGGCCGATGGAATTGATATCAGCCTGCCGGTCACGCTGGGGCTGGCGTCGGTGGTGTACCTGACCTTGCTGCGTGTGTTTCCGGAACCGGCGGCTGTCTACGGCCCAACCGATCCCCGCACTAAGCGCATGGATGCGGGCGTTAAACCGGCACTGCAACCCGCCGCCTGATCCTCAAAAAAAAGATAATTGGAGACTCGCCGCCATGGCTTTGGATTTATTCGTCGTACTCATCTACGCGGCCGGCATGCTCGTGCTCGGCTATTACGGCATGCGTCGCGCCAAGACCCATGAAGACTACCTGGTGGCCGGGCGCAACCTGGGCCCGTCACTGTACATGGGCACCATGGCGGCCACGGTACTGGGCGGCGCATCGACAGTCGGCACCGTGCGCCTGGGTTATGTGCATGGCATCTCCGGCTTCTGGCTATGTGCCGCGCTGGGCATGGGCATCGTTGCGCTGAACCTGTTCCTCGCCAAGCCGCTGCTCAAGCTGAAGATCTTCACCGTCACCCAGGTCCTGGAAAAGCGCTACAACCCCATGGCGCGTCAGGCCAGTGCGGTGATCATGCTGGCGTATGCGCTGATGATCGGCGTGACCTCGATCCTGGCCATCGCCACGGTGTTGCAAGTGCTGTTCGGCCTGCCGTTCTGGATTTCGGTGCTGCTCGGCGGTGGCGTGGTGGTGGTGTATTCGACCATCGGCGGCATGTGGTCGCTGACGCTGACCGATATTGTGCAGTTCGTGATCAAGACCGTTGGCCTGATGTTTATCCTGCTTCCAATCTGCCTGTATCGCGTTGGCGGCTGGGACGAGCTGGTGGCCAAGCTGCCGGCGTCGAGCTTCAGCTTCACCGCCATCGGCTGGGACACGATCATCACCTACTTCATGATCTACTTCTTCGGCATCCTGATCGGCCAGGACATTTGGCAACGGGTGTTCACCGCGCGTGACGAAAAAGTCGCACAATACGCAGGCACCTTCGCCGGCTTCTACTGCATCCTCTACGGCCTGGCCTGTGCACTGATCGGCATGGCGGCGCAGGTGCTGATTCCGGACCTGGATAACGTCAACAACGCCTTTGCCGCGATCGTGAAAGTGTCGCTGCCCGACGGGATTCGCGGCCTGGTGATTGCCGCGGCTCTCGCGGCGATGATGTC
This sequence comes from Pseudomonas sp. EA_65y_Pfl1_P113, assembly GCF_963970525.1. Taxonomy (NCBI): domain Bacteria; kingdom Pseudomonadati; phylum Pseudomonadota; class Gammaproteobacteria; order Pseudomonadales; family Pseudomonadaceae; genus Pseudomonas; species Pseudomonas sp. EA_65y_Pfl1_P113. Next base: position 32,609 of record NZ_CAXAQM010000042.1, on the reverse strand, counting down.
CACGGCCAGCGCCGGTTTGTTGGCCGCCTCCACCGTCCTCACCGAAGACCTGCTGCCGCGCCTGCGTGGCGGTAAACAGTCGAGCCTGGCGATCAACCGTTTGTTCACGATGCTGACCGGTATTGCCGTGCTGGGTATCGCACTGGTAGTGAACGATGTGATCAGCGCACTGACCCTGGCCTACAACCTGCTGGTGGGCGGTATGTTGATTCCGTTGATGGGGGCGATCTTCTGGAAGCGCGCGACGACGTCGGGGGCGATTAGCTCAATGACCTTGGGGTTTGTGACGGCGCTGGTATTTATGTTCAAGGACGGGCTGGATGCGAACACGCCGATTTACTACAGCCTGGCGGTCGGGCTGGTGAGTTTTGTACTGGTGAGTTTGTTGTCGCGTAAGCCGGAGGCGGTGGTGGCTCGGGCTGTGTGATGCATAACAGAATGTAGAGCGGTTTCTTCAGCGGGTGCGACGTCGGATGTCGCACCCGTTTTTTATCCCTCAACGCTCAAGTGTGAGTTTGCTGGATGATTTCCTGGACTAAAGAGGCCCATACCAATCCATGCGTTGTTCAATTTGGGGCATCCGTCTGGTGAATCACCAAGGCACGCACGCTACGCAAATCTGCCTGCTCAATCGATAGAAACCGACGACGCTCAACCCTGTCGGAAATCACCATACCTTCGCCATCAATGCTCGACATCCCACTACCCTTGCGTCCTTGTGAAGACGAAAATAGAGAAGGACGAACCGGAAAAAGACACGGATGACAGGATAGGAAGAAGGGTCCGACGACAACCCTGGTCTCGTCAAATAATCCAGTAAAGCGGTAGGGAACAAACTGCGGCTGCGCGCGAATGACAGGGAACCGAGCACGCCCTGAAAAACACCCCATTGCACAGCGCCCGCACGATCAACGAATCGATCGCATGAGCGCTTCAGGACTTACCTGCGGCGCGGGCGGCGCTGCTCATCATCTGTGCGAATAGGCACCGGTTGTAGCGGAGGCTCGATCAAGCCCAGTGCAACACCCAGATCATGGAGCCAGTTTTGAATTTTCTCTTTCATGGTTGCCCCCCTTGAGGGTAATGCTGGTAGGCGCAAGTTCTGTCGCCTTTTCCTACATTGATAGTAGCCCTAAGTCCTACGTAATGCATGAACGAAACCACAACGAACTATTACTGAATTGATTCAAATCCTGACGGATCGTTCAAGCAATTGCACGTGCGTCTCGCAGGACCTCTGCCCTGCCCTCTTGCTGAACGTCGATCCATGCATTGAGGTTAGCGCCGAGCATACCCTTTCGCCACATCAGCCAGGTGGTCGCAGTGGCAAAAGGCCCCATCAGCGGATGAACGGACACATTTTCCTTGCCTGGAAGGCTCTCGAGCATGGACTCGGACATCAACGCCACGCCGGAGCCGGCAATCACGCAGGCGAGCATGCCTTGATAGGATTCAATCTCGATTGCCCGCCCCATGGCCACACGCTCGTGGGAAAACCAGGTTTCCAGGCGAGTGCGATAAGCGCAACTGCGGCGGAAGGTGAACACTGAACGCCCGGCCACATCCTGCGGCCCGCGCACCGGCGGGTGATCGGCCTCGCATATCAGCACCAATCGTTCCTCGCACAGGGCGACGCCGTCCAGGGACGCGATGGTGATGGAGCCGTCCACGAATGCAGCATCCAGACGACCGGTGATCAAGCCTTCGAGCAACTCACCGCTGGGCGCCGATTGCACTTGCAGGTTCACCATCGGATAAGCCTTGTGATAGCGCGCCAGCAGCTTGGGCAAGTGAACCGCTGCCGTGCTGTACATGCTGCCCAACACAAAATCTCCAGCCGGTTGCCCGCCTTGCACGGCGCCATGGGCTTCGTCGTGCAACGCCAGCAGACGGGTGCTGTAGTCGAGCAACACCTTGCCTGCCGGAGAAAGCTGCAAGCGTTGGCGTTCACGCACGAACAGCTCGACGCCGAGCTGTTCCTCCATCTGCTTGAGCCGGGTCGACAGGTTCGACGGCACCCGATGCAGACGCTCGGCGGCGCGGGTGATGGAGCCCTCTTCGGCCACGGCCTGGAAAATGCGCAATTGACTGAACTCCATACCTTTCTCCAAAACTGAACAAGTTGCTCACTATTATTCAATTTTACAGAAAGTCAATCAGCTTTAGCCTGTGGGTATTCGCTTACCCGCAGGAAATTTGACCATGTCTCCCTTGATTCGCTTACTTGCCAGCTTTGTCGCCCTGATGATGGCGATGGGCATTGGCCGCTTCGCCCTCACCCCACAAATGCCGCACCTGCTCAGTGAGGGGCAGATCGACCTGACCGGCGCCGGCCTGATCGCTGCCGCCAACTACCTGGGCTACTTCGTCGGCGCGGTGGATTCGATCTTTGCGCGCAGGCACCACCAGGTGCGCGGGCGCTTGTATGGCGGCTTATGGTTGTGTGTGTTGCTGACGCTGGCGTCGTATTGGGCTTATGGGTTCTGGCCGCACTTATTGCTGCGCTTTGGTACCGGTGTCGCGAGTGCATGGGCACTGGTGATGATCACCAGCCTCAGCCAACCATTGGCGATTGCAGCCGGGCGTCCACGCCTGGGCGCCTTGGTATTCGCCGGACCAGGGTTGGGGATACTGTTGACCGGGTTACTGGCCCTGGGCTCCAACCTGCTGGAGCAAAACTCGGCAACGTTGTGGCTGGTGTATGGCGTGGTGGCGCTGGTGATGTTGTTGGCAATCCTGCCTTTCCTGCCCAGGCCTTATGCCGATGGCCCAGCGGTTGCCAGCGGCACCGAGGTAGGCAGCAACGGCAGCATCGCGCATTTGTGCTGGATCTACGTGCTGTTCGGCCTTGGTTACATCATTCCGGCAACCTTCCTGTCGCAGATGGCCAGCGCTCAGTTCAAAGGCGCATGGCAGGCCGATCTGTTCTGGCCGTGCTTTGGCCTGGCCGCAGCGATTGGCGTGGGAGTGGCGAGCCTGCGCCGCAAGGACCCGCACACCACGCGCCGCTGGCTGATGACCACGCTGTGGCTGCAAGCGGCCGGTGTGTTCGCCTGTCTGTTCGGCAATGGCTGGGGTTTGGCGCTGGGCGTGCTGCTGTGTGGCGGGCCGTTCCTGGCCTGCATGCAGTTGGTGATGGCTCGCCTGCGGGACGTCGCGCCCCACGGCTACCAGCGCAGTACCGGGCTGCTGACCGCCAGCTTTGCCATCGGCCAACTGAGCGGCCCTTTGCTGGCATCGGTCAGCAGCCACCTCAGCGGCGGGTTGCAACCCGCGCTGGCGATTGCCGGCGCGGGCCTTTTAATAGCGGGCTCGGTACTGCTCAGCCGACAACCAGCGGCCCAGGCACACGAATCTGCTCACGCCGAGCCAACACCAGGAAAAACAGCCCACCCAGGAAGCAGCCGGTAAACCAAGCGAAGTTGGCCATAACCTGCAACGCCGGAGTAAAGGTGATCGCGACACCCACCAGCGTCGCCGGCACCAGCGCCTTGACCGCCGTCCAGTTCACGCCACCGTCGAAGTAGTAGCGCCCGCTGGGGCTGTCATCAAACAGTGCATCCACGTCGATCTTCTGTTTTTTGATCAGGTAGAAATCTACCATCAGAATCCCGAACAGTGGTCCGATAAAGGCGGCGAGGATATCCAGGGTGTAGTGGATCATCAGCGGGTTATTGAACAGGTTCCACGGCGTGATAAAGATCGACGCCACCGCGGCGATCATCCCTCCCGCACGCCAACTGATTTTGCTCGGCGCGACGTTGGCGAAGTCAAACGCCGGGGAAACGAAGTTGGCGACAATATTGATGCCAATGGTCGCGGTGACAAAGGCAAAGGCACCGAGCAACACCGCCATGCTGTTATCGATGCGCGAAACCGTGGCAATCGGGTCATGCAGCATTTCGCCGAACACCGGCAAGGTGCCCGAGACGATCACCACGGTGACCAGGGAAAACGCCAGGAAATTCACCGGCAGCCCCCAGAAGTTGCCGCGTCGTACGTCCTGCATGCTGCGGCAGTAGCGGCTGAAGTCACCGAAATTCAGGGTTGGCCCGGAGAAGTACGACACCACCAGCGCGGTGGCCACGATCACCTGGCCAAACGCCTGCCAACCCGACAGGGATTTCTCTGACAGCGTGAAGCTGATATTCGACCAACCCGCCTTCCACACGATCCAGCCGGCCAGGGCAAACATCACCGCATACACCACCGGCCCCGCCCAATCGATAAAGCGGCGAATAGACTCCATACCAGCCCAGAACACGGCCGCCTGCAGCAGCCACAGACTCAGGAAACCAAACCAGCCAAGGTAGGACAGGCCTGCAAAATGCGGTTCGGCATACACCGCCATCTGTGGGAAGAAGCGCAGCACCACAATGATCAACGCACTTGATGCCAAATACGTCTGGATCCCGTACCAGGCCACGGCGATAAAGCCACGAATCACAGCAGGGATATTCGCACCGAACACGCCGAACGCCAGCCGACAAATCACGGGGTAAGGCACAGCGGCCTGCTGGCTCGGCTTAGCCACCAGGTTGGCGATCAACTGCACAATGCAAATACCGGCGAGCAAGGCGATCAACACCTGCCAACTGGCCAGCCCCAGGGCGAATAGGCTGGCGGCGAACACATAGCCGCCAACGCTGTGCACGTCGCTCATCCAGAAGGCGAATATGTTGTACCAGGTCCACTTTTGCGGCAGTGGGCCCAAGTCCTTGTTATACAGGCGCGGGCTGTAGCCTTTGGGCAATTGTTCGGTCATCGCTGGGCTCCTCGAAATACCGGCCTGCGCTTCCGTCACGGGGTGCATACGGGAGGCGGTATGGTTTGTATACGAGACAGTCAGCAGAATGCGTGCCAATTGAGCGCAATCCCTTTGATACGGTGTTCCAAAGCGATTGATACAGGTCTAGAAGCAGGGACTACGCTCAGCTACGGTGCACATCAATCCTGTACACAATCAACGGTGCACTCGATGTGCACACAAGTAGCCCACCGTACAGCACGCCGCAGTCAGAAAGGTGCCCCAGGCCATGTCCATGATTGCCAACTGCGCGGACCAACCTTGCAGCGTGGCCCAGTTGCTCAGGTCATAGGTGCCGTAGGCAACCAGCCCAAGCAAGGCTCCAAGGCGGGCGGCGCGTTGCCAACGGGTGCTGGGCAAGACCACGAACACTACGCAACCCAGTACATAAAGGAGATAGAAGAATGTCGCGGGCAACAGGCGGGGCTGATCCAGCATCAGTGGACCCAGCAGGGATTTGTAGGTGGGTCCCATGAGGACGCCAAGCCAGAGGCCGTCCAGGATCAGGAACGCGAGCAGAGTGCCGAGGTAGGCGAAGAGCGTTTTCTTGGTCATTGATGAAACCTCTGTAGGCACCGGACGGCGCCTACAGAAGAGCAAAGTGCGATCAGCTTAGTTCAATGCGATCCGCGTGAATCATGATCTGGCCCTGCTTATACAGCGCACCAATGGCTTTCTTGAAGTTGCCCTTGCTCACGCCGAACACGTTACTGATGACCGTCGGGTCGCTTTTGTCGCTGACCGGCAAGGTGCCGTTGTTTTCACGCAACTTGGCGAGGATCTTCGCGTTCAGGCTGGAGGCTGCTTCCTGGCCGACCGGTTGCAGGCTCAGGCTGATATTGCCGTCAGCGCGGATCTCTTTGATAAAGCCCTTTTCTTCCTTGCCCGGGCGCAGGAACTTGAACACTTCGTTCTTGTGGATCAGGCCCCAATGCTTGTTGTTGATGATCGCCTTGAAACCCATATCAGTGGCTTCAGCCACCAGCAGGTCGACTTCCTGGCCCACCTGGTAGTTCGCCGGCGTTTTGTCCAGGTAACGATCCAGGCGTGCAGTGGCGGTGATGCGCTTGGTGTGTTTGTCGAGATAAACGTGCACCACGCAGTATTCACCTGCGGTCATCTGGCGTTTTTCTTCCGAGTACGGCAGCAACAGATCCTTGGGCAAGCCCCAGTCAAGGAACACGCCAATACTGTTGACTTCCACCACTTTCAAACTGGCGAATTCGCCCACTTGAACTTTTGGTTTTTCAGTGGTGGCGATGAGTTTGTCATCGCTGTCCAGATAGATGAAAACGTTAAGCCAGTCTTCATCTTCGCTGGGAATATCTTTAGGGATATACCGATTAGGCAAGAGGATTTCACCGTCTTGCGCACCATCCAGGTACAAACCGAAGTTAGTGTGTTTTACCACTTGCAAGCTGTTGTAGCGCCCGACTAAAGCCATGTCCAAATACCCTCATTGCGTGAGCGGCATTCTACCCGAGTTGGACCCGCCACGCGCGGGCGCCTGAAAAAACGCGGGCTGACGTGGCCTAGCAATAGCACCACCCAACGCACAGCCCCCGCTCGTCCGATCAACCGGCTGGTTTTTCCAAGCCGCCAACCGTCGTCCACCCCATGGTTTCGAATTAAAACAATAAGTTAGGGGGTTTATTTCAACAATGAAACTTTACCATTTCCGGCCGCAGCACTTATTCCCGGGAGATATTTACCAAGCAATTGTCAAGTATTTCCTGTACGATGCCTGGCCAAGTTAATTTTCTACAGGTTAGTGGCCGCCATGCGTGTAAAAGCATCCAACAGCAAAGCAAAGCCAGCTCCAGCCGTTGAAACCAGCGAATCGATCAACAGCCAGATCGCTGCGTTCCTTAAGTCCGGCGGCGAAATCCAGCAAATTGCCAAAGGCGTGAGCGGCCAGACTTTCGGCCCATCCAAGCAGATCAGCTTGGGTAAAAAGTAATACTGTGCAACACGCCTGGTCCCTAAGCGTCTTGCCCTCAAGGCGCTAGGACTAGAGTTCGAAATACCCTCTCCAATCATCCACATATTTGCATGAATCGACGAACGGGCCTCACCTGCCGGCATTCGCCGGTATGCTTGCACGCGTCTAGCGCGGGCATCTGCCCGATGTCCTTCGTCACTGCTCCTCGCTTTTCATGGTGTGAAGCATGCTCAAATCCTGTATTTTCCTGGTCGCAGCCCTGCTGGCCAGCCCCTTCGCCGAAGCGCAAATCTTTCAGCGCGAATTTGGCGATTTCGATTTGAAATTGGGCACCACTCCCAGCCGCAGCATGGCGCAGGGCTTGGTCAAGCCGACGTCGCCTGGCAGCGACTCGTTCCATGGCGGGTTGGACCTGAGCCACGACAGCGGCCTGTACTTCGGCCAGTTTTCCCCAAATATGGGCTTGTCCTCAGCCAGCACCCTCGAAGTCGATTCCTACATGGGTTTCAAACACCCCTTCGACCAGACCTTAGGCTACGAAGTGGGCTTGATCCATTACAGCTACCCCAAGCTCAGCCCCCTCGACAGCCAGGAGTTCTACGGCGGCCTGAACCTGCTGGGCAATCGCTTTGGCGCCTCCTTCAGCAACGACCCGGACCGCCAAGACAGCACCCTATTTGCCGACCTCGGCGGCACCCAGCCTTTCGGCATTGGGGTCAGCATGAAATACACCACTCATCAGTTGGGCACTCCAGTCTCGGTGGACGGCGGCTCCATCCGCGCCTTCAGTGACTGGTCGGTGCAGTTCTCGCGGGACTGGATGGGCGTTGACCTGAACCTGATCTACAGCGACTCCAGCCTGAGCGGCGGGGATTGCTCGGCGTATTCCGGACATAATTCGCAATGCGATGGTCTGTTGACGTTGAAGGCTGCGCGGACGTTCTATTAATGGGCTGAACTGTCGCGCCCAGCGCGGGTTCACATGTGACACCCCATTCCGCGAAGGACCCGCCCATGCTGCGTCGGCTCAAATTACTGGTGGTATTACTGACCGTGAGCCTGATGCTCGCCGGCTGCAATCGTGTGGGCCTGGCCTACCGCAACCTGGACGTGATCATCCCCTGGACCCTCAACGATTATCTGGACATGAACGCCGGGCAAAAGAGCTGGTTCAACGACAGACTCAAGGAACACCTGGCCTGGCACTGCACCACGCAACTGCCGGTTTATCTGGATTGGCTGGATCGCCTGCAACAGATGGTCGACAACAATCAAGTCACCGAAGCCGCACTACAGTCCAGAACTGTCGAGGCCAAACAGGCTATTGACGAGATCGCCCGTGAGATCACGCCATCAGCCATCGAACTGCTCAAGGGCCTGGACGATCAGCAGGTCAGGGAAATGAACGAGGCATTGGCCAAGGATCTACGCAAGCGCCGGGATGAATACATCAAGCCGCCCCTCGCCCAGCAGATCAAAGAGCGCGCCGAGCGTATGAGCAAGCGCCTGGATGCGTGGATCGGCCCGCTCAGCACCCGTCAGCAAAGTCGCGTAACGGCCTGGTCGCTCGCTTTGGGAGACCAGAACACGGGATGGATCGGCAACCGTGCGCAGTGGCAGGCTCAATTCATCGACGCCGTGCAACACCGCGGTAGCGCCGACTTTCCGCAGAAAATGCAGCAGCTGCTGGTGGATCGGGAAAGTTTGTGGACCCCGCAATACCGCGCCGCTTATGCCCAGACAGAAGCGGCAGCGCGCAGTCTGTTGGTCGACCTGATGGGTGACAGTAGTGCGCAACAACGCTTGAAGCTGACGCAGAAGATTGATGGGGTGCGCAGCGAATTCAAGGCACTCAAATGCCTGAAGGCCGCCACACATTGACAATGTGGGAGCAGGCTTGCCCGCGATAGCGGTGGGTCAGTAACGATTATATCGACTGACACGCTGTCACCGCGGGCAAGCTCCCACAGGGGAGCTCAGGCAATCTGAGCTTTTGAAGCCACTTCGGCAAACGTCGCCGGATCCAGCGCATCCGCCTGCTCATCCAACACCTGACGCGGGTGATCGTTGCCCGGGATCGAACTGTCGATCAGTGCCAGCAGCTGCGCACCGAGTGCAGTCAGGATGAAATTCTCGCCATTACCGCCCTCTTCCTCAGGGCGCAATTCAATAAAGCCACGCTTGAACAGCAGCGCCTCATAATCGGCAGCAGTCCTTTTCAGCGCATCCAGGTTGCCGGTCGAGTCGCCCGCCGTTGCCTTCTCGGCTGCTTCCTGCTCGGCATACTTGCGCGGCGCGAAGCTGCCCTCGCCGTTCTGCACTTCATGCAACAGCCGTTCGATCAGATCCCAGTTGTAAGTCGTCATCCTGATTCCTCCTGCAGGCTTAAGGAAAAGTAGCCCGTCTTGAGGTGTGACCCGTCACGTCAGCCGCCGTTCAGCCAAATAGACGGCGGGCCATTTCTCTGAACTTTCCAGACGTTCGCGCCCTCAACAGCACATAACCGCCAAGGAGGTCTCTCCATGAAAACCCTGAAAAACCTGGCTATCGCCGCCACGCTGCTGACTGCTCTGCCAACCTGGGCTTGCACACCAGACGAGGCCACGGCCAAGCGAGAACAACTGGCCCAGGAAGTGGCCAAACTGACCGAACAGAACCCGACCAAGGCCAAGGAGATAAACGACGAGCTGCAGAAGATGGATCTGGATACCGAAAGCGCCGAGTTTCCTGACAAGTGCCAGTTGATCGACGCCCGGTTCAAGGAGCTCAAGGAAGCAGCCGCCAAAGCCAAAAGCTGAAGGCATAAAAAAACCGGACAAATGTCCGGTTTTTTTCCATCACTCAAGCCTTACTCAGCAGCCGGTGCTTCCGGCTTGCGGCGCTTAAGTGGCGCCATGCCATCCTTGCTCACGAGCGACAGGTTGTCGGTCTTCGGCCGGTTGGCGATCTTGCGCTTGGTCGGCGACTTGGCGCCGGTTTTCTTCTTGTCGCTCTTGGCGTCGGTCTTTTTCTTCTTCACGCCAACCGCCTTGCCCGACGCCTTGACCTTCTTCGGCCCGGTGTAGGTGCCTTTGACTTCCTTGATGGTGCGACGCTCGAACGACTGCTTGAGGTAGCGCTCGATGCTCGACATCAGGTTCCAGTCGCCGTGGCAGATCAGCGAAATGGCCAAGCCATCGTTGCCGGCACGCCCGGTACGGCCGATACGGTGCACGTATTCGTCGCCGCTGCGCGGCATGTCGAAGTTGATCACCAAGTCCAGGCCGTCCACGTCCAGGCCGCGCGCGGCAACGTCAGTGGCAACCAGAATCTTCACGCCGCCAGCCTTGAGGCGGTCGATGGCGAGTTTGCGGTCCTTCTGGTCTTTGTCACCGTGCAGCACGAACGCCTTGTATTCCTGGGCCACCAGGCGACCATAGATGCGGTCGGCCGCAGCGCGGGTATTGGTGAACACGATGGCTTTCTGATAAGTCTCGTTGGCCAGCAGCCAGTTGAGAATCTGCTCTTTGTGCACATTGTGGTCGGCAGTGACGATCTGCTGACGCGTGGTCGCGTTCAGGTCGCTGACGTTGTTGACCTGCAGGTGCTCAGGGTTGTTGAGGATCTTGGCGACCATTTCACGCAGGGTCGAACCGCCGGTGGTGGCGGAGAACAGCATGGTCTGCTGGCGGTTGACGCACTCGGCTACCAGGCGCTGCACGTCGTCGGCAAAGCCCATGTCGAGCATGCGGTCGGCTTCGTCCAATACCAGCACTTCAACTTCCTTGAGGTCAAGGTTGCCGGCGTTGAGTTGCTCGATCATGCGGCCAGGGGTGCCGATCAGGATATCCGGCACCTTGCGCAGCATGGCGGCCTGGACCTTGAAGTCTTCGCCGCCGGTGATCAGCCCGGACTTGATGAACGTGAACTGCGAGAAGCGCTCCACTTCCTTCAAGGTCTGCTGGGCCAGCTCGCGGGTCGGCAGCAGGATCAGGGTCTTGATGCTGACGCGGACTTTGGCCGGGCCAATCAAACGATGCAGAATCGGCAGGACGAAAGCGGCGGTCTTGCCACTCCCGGTTTGAGCAGTCACCCGCAGGTCACGCCCTTCGAGCGCGAGCGGGATGGCCGCTGCTTGCACCGGCGTAGGCTCGACAAATTTAAGCTCGGCCACGGCTTTGAGCAGGCGTTCGTGCAGGGCGAATTGGGAAAACACGGGTGCTACCTCGAAGAAATACAAAAAAACAGCTGCATAGGTTACCGGTTTCGGGCGTCCAAACCGAGTTTCTTTACGCGAACGGTACTAATCATCTGCTTTTTTGTCAGGGCATTTGTCCATGACGTCAACTTTGTCGCACTTAAATGCTCTAATCGCTCCGTCTTGTCTTACAGAAGAATCGGTCTCATCCATGGATATCAAACAGCTTTGGATCAACGTCCAAGACCTTTGGGGCACCCTCGATCAACACCCATTGCTCCATGCCAGCCTCGGGCTGCTGGTGTTGCTGGTCGTGGCGCTGCTGCTTGGACGTGTAGCGCGTTATCTCATTCTCCACGCCGTCAAATTGCTCGGCCGGCAACCGGCCCTGCACTGGGTCAACGATCTGCGGCACAACAAAGTCTTTCATCGCCTGGCCCAAATGACGCCATCGCTGATGATCCAGTTCGGCCTGTACCTGGTGCCGGACCTGAGCAAGACCGCTATTCTGTTTATCGGCAACGTGGCCCTGTCGCTCACCATTCTGTTCCTGGTACTGGCCATGAGCGCACTGCTCAACGCCTTACTGGACATCTACGCACGCACCGAACACGCACGCACCCGTTCGATCAAGGGCTATGTGCAGTTAGCGAAGATGGTGTTGTTCGTGTTTGGCGCGATCATTATTGTCGCCACCCTGATCGACCGTTCGCCGCTGTTGCTGCTCTCAGGCCTGGGTGCGATGTCGGCGGTGATCCTGTTGGTTTACAAGGACACCTTGCTGTCGTTCGTCGCCAGCGTACAACTGACCAGCAACGACATGTTGCGGGTCGGTGACTGGATCGAAATGCCCCAGGTCGGCGCCGACGGCGATGTGGTGGACATCACCTTGCACACAGTCAAGGTGCAGAACTTCGACAAGACCATCGTCTCCATTCCCACCTGGCGCCTGATGTCCGAGTCGTTCAAGAACTGGCGCGGGATGCAGGCCTCTGGCGGGCGCCGCATCAAGCGCTGCCTGTATATCGACGCCAGCGGTGTGCGCTTCCTGCGTGACGATGAAGAACTGCGCATGACCCAGGTGCACCTGCTCACCGACTACATCGGGCGCAAGCAGGCTGAACTCAAGGCCTGGAACGAAGCTCAGGGGAACAGCGCGCAATTGTCGGCAAACCTGCGCCGAATGACCAACCTCGGCACCTTCCGCGCTTACGCCCTGGCGTACCTGAAAAGCCACCCGGACATCCAGCCGAACATGACCTGTATGGTGCGCCAGATGCAAACCACCGCCCAGGGCGTGCCGCTAGAAATCTACTGCTTTACCCGCACCACAGCATGGGCGGATTACGAGCGGATCCAGGGGGATATCTTTGATTACCTGCTGGCGGTATTGCCGGAGTTTGGCTTGAGCTTGTATCAGCAGCCGAGTGGCAATGATCTGCGCGCAGGGATGTTGCCGGCGGTGCTCGGGGCCAGTCATTTGCCGGCCCCGGAAAAAATATCGATTTAACGACGCGGCCTATTGTGGGAGCGAGCTTGCTCGCGAAGGTGATGAGTCAGCAAAACAAAAGAGGTGCTGATTGACATACCGCATTCGCGAGCAGGCCCGCTCCCACAAGGGGTTCAGCGTAACAATGGCGCCTTTCGCACACCCAACCGACTGATCCACACCGCCCCCAGAATCACCAACCCACCCAAGGCCAAGCGGCCCAGCGGTTCGTGCTGGTTCCAGATCAGCAGGTTCAGCAGCAGCCCCACCGGCACATGCAGATTGTTCATCACCGCCAAGGTGCCGCCATGGACCAGGCAGGCGCCTTTGTTCCACCAATACATCCCCAGGGCGGTGCTGACCAGTCCAAGAAACACCAGCACGCCCCATTGCAGCGGTGCTTCCGGCAGAAAGTTCGACTTGCCGAACAGCAGGAACGCCGGCAACACCACCAGCAACGCGCCCACGTAAAAGTAACCAAAGCGTCGGTAGTGCGGCAAATCACTGGGATAACGAGCGACCAAGTGCTTGTACATCACCTGCCCGGCGGCGTAGGTGAAGTTGGCCAGTTGCAACAGCAGGAAGCCCCCAAGGAAGTGCGGGGTGATCTGGTCGAAACGGATCACCGCCGCGCCGGCTACCGCCACCAACGCGGCGATCAACGCCCAGGGGTTGAAACGGCGGTTGAGGGCATCTTCGATAAGGGTCACGTGCAGCGGCGTGAGAATGGTGAACAGCAGCACCTCCGGCACCGTGAGCACGCGAAAGCTCAGGTACAGGCACACGTAGGTCACGCCAAACTGCAGCGCGCCAATCACCAGCATGCCGCGCATGAAGGCTGGCTCCACCGAACGCCAGCGCGTCAGCGGGATAAATATCAGCCCGGCCAGCAACACGCGCACCAGCACGGCAAAGTAGCTGTCGACGTGACCGGCGAGGTATTCGCCGATCAAGCTGAAGGAAAATGCCTGAATCAGAGTGACAACCAGTAGATAGCCCATGCGCGCCTCGTTTCGAATGGGCGGGACATTAAAGGTTTTCGACGATTGAAGAAACTCGGGGCAAAAAAAACCCGACCTCGCTAATGCGTCAGTCGGGCAGGAGCACTCAGGAGCAAAAAGTGCAAAGGGAGGTTCGATACGCGTACTTGAAGGGTTGCGTGGAGCTAGATAAACATCGAGGGATTATCTGGCGATTAAACGATCAGGCGACCTGTGCCAGCAGCGCCTTGGCGTGGTTAATGCCTTTTTCCTGGAAGTCCCCACTCAGGTTCACCCCTTCGGCGTGAATGAAGGTGACGTCGTGAATCCCGATGAATGCCATAACCTGACGCAGGTAGGGTTCCTGGTGATCGGAGGTGGCACCCGTGTGGATGCCGCCGCGCGCGGTGAGCACGATGGCGCGCTTGCCGGCCAGCAAACCCTGAGGGCCGGTGGCGGTGTATTTGAAGGTCACACCCGCACGCAACACGTGATCCAGCCAGGCCTTGAGGGTGCTGGGGATGGCAAAGTTGTACATCGGTGCAGCCATCACCAATACGTCGGCCGCCAGCAGTTCGTTGGTCAATTCGTCGGAGCGCTCCAGGGACGCCTGCTCGTTGCCGTTGCGTTGATCCGCAGGTTTCATCCAGCCGCCGAGCAAGTTGGCGTCCAGGTGCGGGACCGGGTTGAGGGCCACGTCACGCACAGTGATCTGATCCGCCGAGTGGGCGGCCTGCCATTGGCTGATGAACTGCCGGGTGAGTTGGCGGGAAATCGAATCCTGCTGGCGGGCGCTGCTTTCGATGATCAGAACATTGGACATGGCTTTGTAGGCTCCATCTGTAATTGCTGTAATTCGATGGAGTGAAGATTAAACAGAGCCAATTCGATTAAAAAGCGCAAAAAACTGCTATAACCCATCTATAAATCTGCTTATAAACGGAGTATCGCTGTCGGCATGCTCCGCTCTCGGGTTACTTCGGCGCGCAAGCCAAGGCGATGCGCATCTTGATAATGGCGCGGTTGAACTTGGCCGTGGTGTTCGTGCTTTTTCCCGCCGGCACCGTGACCGTACGGCGACGCGGTGATTCCGGGCCGTTGGTGAAGGTTACCGAGCATACGGCGTCAATCGTGCCGTAGTTATTGAGCTGGATCGAACTGATATCGCCGTCCACATCGTAGGTGGTGTAATCGATACTGACGCCGTCGATCTTTTTTTTGACGTCGATGGGGTAGGCAAATGCGCTCATCGGCAGCAGCGCCAGCAACACACAACAGAATTTTCTCATTCGGCAGTCTCCAATAAGGGCTGTCAGCTTAGGACAAGAGGAACCCATCTTGAAAGCGCCCCGCGTTACCCTCGATCAGTGGCGCACGTTGCAAGCCGTGGTCGACCATGGCGGCTTCGCCCAGGCGGCCGAAGCGCTGCACCGTTCGCAGTCTTCGGTGAGCTACACCGTGGCCCGCATGCAAGACCAGCTCGGTGTACCGCTGCTGCGCATTGATGGGCGCAAGGCGGTGCTCACCGACGCCGGTGAAGTGCTGTTGCGCCGCTCCCGGCAACTGGTGAAAAACGCCAGCCAGCTGGAAGACCTCGCGCACCATATGGAGCAGGGCTGGGAAGCCGAGGTCCGTCTGGTGGTGGACGCGGCCTATCCGAACGCGCGCCTTGTACGCGCCCTCTCCGCCTTCATGCCGCAGAGCCGTGGTTGCCGCGTGCGCCTGCGTGAGGAGGTGCTGTCGGGCGTTGAAGAGCTGCTGAT
Organism: Pseudomonas sp. EA_65y_Pfl1_P113; assembly: GCF_963970525.1. NCBI lineage: Bacteria > Pseudomonadati > Pseudomonadota > Gammaproteobacteria > Pseudomonadales > Pseudomonadaceae > Pseudomonas > Pseudomonas sp. EA_65y_Pfl1_P113. The sequence continues at coordinate 17,451 of NZ_CAXAQM010000042.1, read as the reverse complement.
TGAAGGCGTGGCCGACCTGGCGATTTGCGGCTTTAGCATCCCCGGCTACCTGGGCACGGAAATGAGCGATGTGGAATTTGTCGCCGTGGCCCACCCCGAGCACACCCTGCACCGCATGAATCGCGAACTGAGTTTCCAGGACCTGGAAAGCCAGATGCAGGTGGTGATCCGCGACTCCGGTCGCCAGCAACCGCGCGATGTGGGCTGGCTCGGCGCCGAACAGCGCTGGACCGTCGGCAGCCTGGCCACCGCCGCCGCCTTTGTGGGCAGCGGCCTGGGCTTTGCCTGGTTGCCTCGGCATATGATCGAACGTGAACTCACCGAAGGCGTGCTCAAGCAGCTACCCTTGGAACAAGGTGGCAGCCGCCACCCCACGTTCTACCTGTATTCCAACAAAGACAAACCCTTGGGGCCGGCGACGCAGATCCTCGTGGAACTGCTGCGCGCCTTTGACACGGCACCCCTGGACGCGCCTTTCGCCGCCCCCCGGCAAGCCTGAAACGGAGTTCATGCATGGCCTGGTTCGACCACGAAGGATGCAGCCTGCACTACGAAGAATACGGCCACGGCACCCCGCTGATCCTGATCCACGGCCTGGGCTCAAGTTGCCAGGATTGGGAGCTGCAGATTCCGGTGCTGGCCAAACATTACCGCCTGCTCGTGGTGGATGTGCGCGGTCACGGGCGCTCGGATAAACCGCACGAACGCTACAGCATCCAGGGCTTCACCTTTGATCTGCTCGCGCTGATCGAACACCTGGACCTGCCGCCCGCCCATGTGGTGGGTTTATCCATGGGCGGCATGATTGCCTTCCAACTGGCGGTGGATGAACCGGCGCGGGTCAAGAGCCTGTGCATCGTCAACAGCGCGCCGGAGGTGAAGGTACGCAGCGCCGATGATTACTGGCAGTGGGCCAAGCGCTGGAGCCTGGCGCGCGTGTTCAGCCTCGCCACTATCGGCAAGGCGCTGGGCGACCGCTTGTTTCCCAACCCGCACCAGGCCGACCTGCGCCGCAAGATGGCCGAACGCTGGGCAAAAAACGACAAACGTGCTTATCTCGCCAGCTTCGATGCGATTGTAGGCTGGGGTGTGCAGGAACGCCTTTCGAGGATTGCCTGTCCAACCCTGGTCATCAGCGCCGACCACGACTACACCCCCGTGGCGCAAAAAGAAAACTATGTAAAACTGCTGCCCGATGCGCGACTGGTGGTGATCAGAGATTCCCGCCATGCCACGCCCTTAGATCAACCTGAAGTCTTTAACGCCACGCTGCTCGATTTTATAAAGACAGTCGAAACCACTACCCAGGATCATTGACCCATGCTGAAAAAAATCGCCTTTCTTGCCGGTTCTGTTTTGTTCGCTGCCAACCTGATGGCGGCCGAACCCGCCAAGGCGCCTCACGTACTGATCACCACCACCAACGGCGACATTGAAATCGAACTGGACCCGGTCAAGGCCCCGATCAGCACCAAGAATTTCCTGGCCTATGTCGACAAGGGCTTCTACAACAACACGATTTTCCACCGTGTGATCCCGGGCTTCATGGTCCAGGGCGGTGGGTTCACCCAATCGATGTCGCAAAAGCCAACCGAAGCGCCGATCAAGAACGAAGCCAGCAATGGCCTGCATAACGTACGTGGCACCTTGTCCATGGCGCGCACCAGTGATCCGGATTCGGCCACCAGCCAGTTCTTCATCAATGTGGCCGACAACGCTTTCCTCGACCCAGGCCGTGATCGCGGTTATGCCGTATTCGCCAAAGTGGTCAAGGGCATGGACGTGGTCGACGTGATCGTCAATTCGCAGACCACCACCAAGCAAGGCATGCAGAACGTGCCTATCGATCCTGTCTACATCAAGTCGGCCAAGCGCATCGACTGAGGTCTGCAGGAAGCTCCGTGCGCAGCCCACAAGGCTGCGCGCGCATTTGAACAGGAGAGCCCGCCAGGCGGGCGTCAACCCTAATGCTCTATCGTCGTTTTGAACAACTGATCGATATTTTCCGCGACGCGCCAAGCGCCGCCCCGCCCGATAAAGTCCTGCCGTTCTACCTCTACTACCTGCGCCAGGTGTGGCCGTGTTTTGCCGCGCTGTTGGTGGTGGGCTTGATCGGCGCATTGATCGAAGTCGCGCTGTTCAGCTACCTGAGCCGTATCATCGACCTGGCCCAAGGCACGCCGCCCGCCAACTTCTTCCAGGTCCACAGCACCGAGCTGATCTGGATGGCCGTAGTTGCCCTGTTGCTGCGTCCGATCTTCGGCGCCCTGCACGACCTGCTGGTGCACCAGACCATTAGCCCCGGCATGACCAGCCTGATCCGCTGGCAGAACCATAACTACGTACTCAAGCAGAGCCTGAACTTCTTCCAGAATGACTTCGCCGGGCGTATCGCCCAGCGCATCATGCAAACCGGCAACTCGCTGCGTGACTCTGCCGTGGCTGCGGTGGACGCGATCTGGCACGTGGCGATCTACGCCATCAGTTCCCTGGTGCTGTTTGCCGAGGCCGACTGGCGCCTGATGATCCCACTGGTGAGCTGGATCATCTGCTACAGCCTGGCATTGCGCTATTTCGTGCCCCGCGTGAAGGAGCGCTCGGTGATTTCGTCCGAGGCGCGCTCCAAACTGATGGGCCGCATCGTCGATGGCTACACCAACATCACCACCTTGAAGCTGTTTGCCCATACTCAATCCGAGCAGGAATACGCCAAGGAAGCGATCATCGAGCAGACTGAAAAAACCCAGCTGGCCAGCCGCGTGGTGACCAGCATGGACGTGGTGATCACCACCATGAACGGCCTGCTGATTGTCACCACCAGCGGCCTGGCGCTGTGGCTGTGGACGCAGTCGCTGATTTCCGTGGGCGCCATCGCGCTGGCCACCGGCCTGGTCATTCGCATCGTCAACATGTCCGGCTGGATCATGTGGGTGGTCAACGGCATTTTCGAAAACATCGGCATGGTGCAGGACGGCCTGAAAACCATCGCACAGCCACTGGCCGTGATCGACCGCGACAACGCCCCGCGCCTCAGTGTGCCCCGGGGCGAAGTGCGCTTCGAGCAGGTAGATTTCCACTACGGCAAGAAGAGCGGGATCATTGGCGGCCTTAACCTTGAGATCAAGGCCGGTGAAAAGATCGGCCTGATCGGCCCGTCCGGTGCGGGCAAGTCGACGCTGGTCAACCTGTTGCTGCGACTCTACGACCTGCAAGGCGGGCGCATCCTGATCGACGGCCAGAATATCGCCGAGGTCGCCCAGGAAAGCCTGCGCGCACAGATCGGCATGATCACCCAGGACACCTCGTTGCTGCACCGCTCGATCCGCGACAATCTGCTGTACGGCAAGCCCGACGCCACCGACGAAGAACTCTGGGCCGCCGTGCACAAGGCCCGCGCCGACGAGTTCATCCCGCTGCTCTCGGACGCTGAAGGCCGTACAGGGCTGGATGCTCACGTGGGTGAGCGCGGCGTGAAACTCTCCGGTGGGCAACGCCAACGTATCGCCATCGCCCGCGTACTGCTCAAGGACGCGCCGATTTTGATCATGGACGAAGCCACGTCAGCCCTGGACTCGGAAGTGGAAGCGGCGATCCAGGAAAGCCTGGAGACCTTGATGAAAGGCAAGACGGTGATTGCGATTGCGCACCGCTTGTCGACCATTGCACGGATGGACCGCCTGGTGGTGCTGGAGAAGGGCCTGATTGCCGAGAGTGGCAGCCATGCCGAGTTGCTGGCGCATGGGGGGTTGTATGCGCGGTTGTGGCAGCACCAGACGGGTGGCTTCGTCGGTATCGACTGAAACAACACCGCGATCCCCTGTGGGAGCCGCAATCGTGCTGTACGCAGTGCACTGCCCACACGGGCGCGGAAGTAAATCTGCAGGGAGCATCACTGATTTACTGATTCGGTAGAGCGATCTATCAAGGACGTGTTGCACGTGTTCAAGCGTTCAGTCACAGCGGGGTTAGGTACGGTTTGGTTGGTGTTGGCCGCGTGTTGGCGGAAGGTTTCGGGCCAGGGAATTACCGGTGTACATCGTGGCGCAGGTTGTCAGCGGGGTTTGTCAGAAGGGCTGACTTCTATTAAAACGTAAATAGTCGTGATGAAAATATAATAAAAAAAAGCGCGTTTTTTTGCGTAAACAGAATTGTAGCCTAGGGTTTATCATTGTTTACCTTGCATAAACATGAGCGAATTCAGCGCGCGTTCATGTTGCGCAAACAGGCACTCTCAACTTCGGTTCGGGCGAACAAGTTCAGCAGTCCCGAACTGCAAGTGGCACACGACTGCATTGCGCGTTTGAAAGGTGAGAACGAGCGTCTACAGAGGGAGAATGATCGGCTACTCGAACAATTTGTACGGTGGGCCTACAACGCTTACAGCCGGGATTGGATGAGCAGTTTCCATCCCACCCTCTACCCACCATCAATCGACAGCAGATTCCAAAGCTGTAACAGCCTGCAATCGAAAACGACCATATTCACATGCTCATAATGCAAATTATTTCAACGATGTTTAAACTCAGTAGTTACAGGTTGCTCACGACAATGTGCAACATAATATTTCGCTACCGCTGCCGCAATCGTATAAACCACGATCAACTCAAGTAGCTTTCTACCTGTTCTTCCGCGAAAAGCTGCTCGTTAACTGAGGGTGCGCAAACCCCCTCATTTCCTGATAAGCAAACTAACGATACGAGCTTTCGTCAGGTGAACTCTTACTTGCTGAGACTTTGCGTTCGGCACCCTGCGGGGCCCGTTCCGCGTGGACTGCAAAGGGCTGTGAGGGTGGTATGGCACTGCCATGCAAATCAACATCAGACAGATCTCATAGTATTTCGGTAATTTCCTACATACAAAATTGAATTCATAAAGACTCATGAGTATTTCATAACGCTTGATTATTTATTGGTTGTTTTTAATCTTGTGAGCTGACTAGAATCCTCCTCGGTAATTTCCTACCACGCAATACACCAAATAGTAATTTTGCTCTGAGCTGCCTGGTTTTCGTGATGGCGTTCTTCCGTCTCGTAGAGTTATGTCTGGAGGATGTATGGCTTCAAACAGCTTTCAAAATGAAGTGCCCAAGGCACGGGTCAATATCAAGCTCGATTTGCACACCGGCGGGGCACAGAAAAAAATTGAATTACCACTGAAGCTGATGGTGATGGGCGATTACAGCAACGGTAAAGAACAGCGCTCGTTATCAGAAAGAAGCAAGGTAGGCATTAATAAAAACAACTTCGACAGTGTCTTAGCTGAGTTTTCTCCAAGCTTGAAATTGGCGGTGGAAAATACCCTGGTCGATGATGACGCCGACACCGCTGTCGCGTTGAATTTCCAGAGCATGAAAGATTTCGAGCCAGAGCAGGTAGCGCGGCAAATTCCGCAACTGCGAGCCCTGCTGGCGATGCGCAATCTGCTACGCGACCTCAAATCCAACCTGTTGGACAACGCGACCTTCCGCCACGAGCTGGAACGCATCCTCAGAGATGACGCGCTGAGTGACGAGCTACGAGTCGAACTGGCCGCTCTGGCACCACAAGAAGATCGTTAATTGCCCTCGGTTCGTTAATAAGGAAGTTTTTACCATGTCCGCAGAACAATCATCCGCACCCTCGCAGTTGACTAAAACCCACGACGCAGACAGCGGCCAAGGTATCTATGGCGCTTTGTTCGCCAAGATCAACCTCAGCCCGGTTGCGCAGTTGAGTGGCATCGAAGCGTTTCAAAACTCCGAGGCCCTGTCCGAAGCGTCTGCGGATGAACGGGTCACTGCGGCCGTCAGTGTCTTCCTGGACCTGCTCAAACAGTCGTCACATAAAGTCGAGCGCCTAGACAAAGCCCTGCTGGATGAACACATTGCGTCGTTGGACGCACAGATCAGCCGTCAACTCGACGCGGTCATGCATCATCCCGACTTTCAGCGTGTCGAGTCGACTTGGCGCGGCGTGAAATCGTTGATTGACCAGACCGATTTCCGCCAGAACGTGCGTATCGAACTGTTGGATATCAGCAAGGATCATCTGGTCCAAGACTTCGAAGATGCGCCTGAAATTGCCCAAAGCGGTCTGTATCTGCACACCTACACCCAGGAATACGACACCCCGGGTGGCGAGCCGATTGCAGCGGCGATTTCCAACTACGAGTTCAATCGCGGCCCGCAGGATATTGCTCTTTTGCGTAATATCTCCAAAGTGGCAGCAGCGGCGCACATGCCGTTCATTGGTTCCGTAGGTCCTGCGTTCTTTGGCAAGCAGTCGATGGAAGAAGTGGCGGCGATCAAAGATATCGGCAACTACTTTGACCGGGCCGAATACATTAAGTGGAAGGCGTTCCGCGACAGCGACGACTCCCGTTACATCGGTTTGCTCATGCCCCGCGTGCTGGGTCGTCTGCCGTATGGCCCGGACACTGTCCCGGTGCGCAGCTTTAACTATAGCGAAAGCGTCAAGGGCCCGGATCACGAGAAATACCTGTGGACCAACGCTTCGTTCGCTTTCGCCGCCAACATGGTCAAGAGCTTTATCACCAACGGTTGGTGCGTACAGATTCGCGGACCGCAATCGGGTGGCGCAGTCACCGATCTGCCGATTCACCTGTACGACCTGGGCACTGGCAACCAGGTGAAGATTCCTTCCGAGGTAATGATTCCGGAAACCCGCGAATTCGAATTCGCCAACCTCGGGTTCATCCCACTGTCGTACTACAAGAACCGCGACTACGCGTGTTTCTTCTCGGCCAACTCGGCGCAAAAGCCGGCGCTGTATGACACTGCTGACGCCACGGCCAACAGCCGAATCAATGCGCGTCTGCCGTACATCTTCCTGCTGTCGCGCATCGCCCATTACCTGAAGCTGATCCAGCGCGAAAACATCGGGACGACCAAGGACCGCCGTTTGCTGGAACTGGAGCTGAACAAGTGGATCGGTGGCCTGGTCACCGAAATGACCGACCCTGGCGACGACTTGCAAGCCTCCCACCCGCTGCGCGATGCCAAGGTGACGGTAGAAGACATCGAGGACAACCCTGGCTTCTTCCGCGTCAAGCTGTACGCGGTGCCGCACTTTCAGGTCGAAGGCATGGACGTGAACTTGTCGCTGGTTTCGCAGATGCCCAAGGCAAAAGCCTAAGCCACTTCGTAGGGAAATGATGTCATGAAGATCGACCGCCCCCTGTGGGCTGCGGGGGCCTTACTGTCCCCGCAACAATTCCAGCAGCAGGCACGCTGGGAGGCCTGGGCTAACGAGAGTGTGGCCCATCTGTCTCTGGTACACCCCTGGGGTGTTCAGGGGGTGGCGTTCGACCTGCAAGCCTTACGCCTGGGTAAGCTCAAGGCCACTCATGTGCGGGTGCGTATGCCTGATGGCACGTTGGTCGATACCGACCATGTGGATCGGTTGCCGGCCGCCCTGGAGTTGGCTCGCCTGCTGCCCGATGACGCCCAAGAGGCTACGTTGCTCTTGGCGTTGCCACTGGAACAAGCCAATGGCAATAACTGTGTGTTCGACGGAGCGAGGGCCGAGCGGCCAACGCGTTATCGCCAGGATTGGCGGCAAGTGCAGGATATCTACGCCGACGAGGTGCAGTCGATTGGCGTGCTGGAGCACGCCCTGACCCTGCGCTTGGCTGACGACGAAAATGCCGATTACCTGACCTGTCCGATCGTACGTCTGGTGCGTGACGGACAGGGCGAGTGGAACCTTGATCCTGATTATGTGCCGCCGTTACTCAGCTTCGCGGCCCATCCAGGGCTGCTGACCCAGCTCGATAACCTGCTGACCCAATTGTCCGCCAAGCGGCAACGGCTGATGGGCATGCGCCGCGAGAGCAATCAGCGCATGGCGGATTTTGCCGTGGCCGATGTGTCGTTGTTCTGGTTGCTCAATGCATTGAACACCTACCAACCGGTACTGGCCGACCTCAAGGTACATCCGGCACGGCACCCCGAACAGGTGTACCTGGAGCTGATCAAGCTGGCCGGCAGCCTGCTGACTTTTTCGCTGGAGCAGGACCTGGACTGTATTCCTGCTTACCGACACGAACAGCTGGAAAGTGTATTCCCGCCCCTGATGCGCACCATCTCCACCTTGCTGGAAGCCAGTCTGCCGTCGCGGGTTATTGCCCTGGAGTTGGAGGAAGTGGGGGCTAATCGCTGGCAAGTCACACTCAACGATGCACGCCTGCGTGAGAGGGACGGTGCCGACTTCTACCTGTCGGTGCGCTGCCGAATGCCGGCCGCACAGTTGCAGAGCCAGTTCCCGCGTCTGTGCAAGGTGGGGACGCCGGACGATGTCGATTATCTGGTCAATGCTGCGCTCGACGGTGTTCCCTTGCAGCCGCTCAGTCATGTGCCGGCGGCCATTCCGCTGCGCCTGGAAAACCAGTACTTCGTTCTGGATCTAGGTCACGCCAAAGGGCAAGCCATGCTGGCCGAAGGGACCTGCGCCTTCTATGTGCCGAGCACGCTGGTTGACATCAAACTCGAACTGTTTGCGGTACTGCGCGCATGAATCTGACTCCCTCGAAAAAACATGCCGTCACCGCGCAGGAGCTTGATGCGCTGTTGCAAGACAGCTACCTACTGGTCGTCGAACTGCGCCAGGGCGCCTCGATACAAGATGGTCCGGAACTGTGGAAACGCTGCGAGAAGCAGGTCGAGCAGGTCCAGCAGGGGCTCAAGGATGCGAACATAAACACACGCAGCATTGAGCTGATCAGTCACGCCCTGTGTGCCTTGCTGGACGAGACCGCGCTCAGCTGTGCCAAGGGTGATGCCCATGCCCAATGGGCCAGTGAGCCCTTGCAGGCCAAGTTCTTCAATCGCCACCAGGCCGGTGAGTTTTTGTATGAAGACATGCGCGAATCACTTCGCCAGCCCTCGCCTGACGTACTGGTACTGACAGCCTTTCAGCGGGTCCTGATGCTCGGCTTTCAGGGCCGGTACCGTAACGTGGGCGATCCCGAGCGTGAGCAACTGCTGGACGCGTTGAATGCACGGGTCGCCCCCCTGGCGCTCAACCAGGCGGTCATGACCCAGGGCATCGGCCATCGAATGAATCCTCTGCGTGGGTTGCGATCTCCACTGGTTCATATCCTGGCGGCGGGCCTGTTACTGATCGGTGCTTGGTGGGGGTTGGATCACTGGCTGGGCAGTCTGATCGCCACGCTTGTACCTGGCCAGGCGTGAGTGGTGGTATGACGCTCAAGCTGACACAAAACCTTTGGCTGTGGGGCGGCACGCTTGCCTTGATGCTGCTGATGGTCATACCGTTCGCCGGCTGGATAAGTGCCGTGGCGGCATTGGTCGTTGTGATCGTGGTCGCCTGGGCCTGGGTCCGGGTGGGACGCCGTTTTGCACGGCAGGGCCAGCAGTTGGTGTTGGTCGGCGATACCTTCCTGCCACCGACTGCCTACCGTCAGCCGGTGATATTGGTCTGTGGCGATGGCCTGAGTGGTCTATTCGGTGCGGTGCCAGCTGACCAATTGGCCCTGCGCACCACCTCGCAGGGGTGTTATGTGCGTATCCCCAGCCTTGAGCAACTATTACCGATCATCACGGGCATCCAGGCCTTTCGCCCGGACTGGGGTGGGCAACTTAGCGTCATGTTTGTTGCCAACCCCGGCGAGCACACCGACGCCGCAGAGCTTGCGGGTCAGGTGCGCGTCTTTTGCCATCAGCTCGCCCTGGTGCGCAAGCGCGGCCTGGCACTGCCGCTAATGCTGGTGAGTTATGTGCAAGCCGCAAAAGGCGAAAGGACCTGGTTCAGTTGGGAGGCCGGTCAACCCAGCCCTCTGGTGCGCGAGGCTGGTGCCTGTATCAGCCTGACCGACTGGCAGCGGCAGGCCGCCGACAGTGCAACCTACGCCGCACGTTTGTGCAGGAGCGTTCAGGTCAGCAGCGTGGCGACGTGGCTGAAGGAAACACTACTTCCGCACTTCGAGCCCCGTGACACTCATCACCCACTGGCCTGCGCCATCACTCTGGTACCGGTTCTACCCCTACAGGTCGCCGGCAATCTATGGCAACAATGGTTACGTGACAAGGTGGGGTTGAGTGATGCCGGGCAACCGCTGGTGGAGGTAAGTCCGGCTTTACCGTTTCCTGATCCCTTGCTGAATCTGCTGCCGCTCCACGCCCGACGCTCCCCAGCCCTGTGGGCAAGTGTAGTGGCGTGCTGGTTGTTTGCGGTAGCTGGCGTCGTGGCCCTGGCCAGCTCGGCATGGCAGAACAACCTGCTGCTGCGGCAGGTCAGTGACGACTTGCGACGCTATGCCTCCATTCCCCCAGCCGAGCGTCGTGACCAACCCCAATTCGTCTTGCGTGAAAACGCTGTTGCAGTGTTGCGCCAAGATGCCAGTCGCCTGGACGACTACTACCGACAGGGCGAACCGCTGGCACTGGGCCTGGGACTGTATCGCGGCGAAATTTTGCGCCAGCCGCTGTTGGCGACCATCGCCAGTCATCGACAACCGCCCAAAGCCCCCCCGCTTGCGAAGGTTCCCAACCCGGTGCGCCTGGACAGCCTGTCACTGTTCGGCACGGGCAGCGCTGAACTTAAGGCTGGCTCGACCAAGGTGCTGATCAACGCCCTGGTCAACATCAAGGCCCAGCCAGGCTGGCTGATTGTTATTGCCGGGCATACCGATGTCACCGGCAGCCCCGAGCAAAACCTTGAACTGTCCCGCGCCCGCGCCGCCTCGGTGCGTGACTGGATGCAGCGCATGGGCGACATCCCCGACAGTTGTTTTGCGGTCCAGGGCTTTGGTGCCAACCAGCCAGTGGCCAGCAATGACACCGAGGTTGGGCGTGCTGCCAACCGTCGCGTCGATATCCGTCTGGTGCCGGAGGTGGGGGCCTGTGCGTTGCCCACAGCGGTGCTGGACAGACACCCCCGGCCGCATCCAGCGGCATTCAAATTTTGAGAAAAGGAGCTTTACATGGCTATTCCCGTTTACCTCTGGCTGCAAGATGACGGCGGTGCTGAAATCAAAGGGTCCGTGGACGTACAAAAGCGCGAAGGCAGTATCGAGGTCATCGCCCAGGACCACAGCCTGTACATCCCCACCGACAACAACACCGGCAAGCTGACTGGCACCCGGGTGCACACCCCGTTCCTGTTCTCCAAGGAAATCGATGCGTCCAGTCCTTACCTGTACAAGGCGGTGACCACTGGCCAGACCCTCAAGAGCGCCGAGTTCAAGTGGTACCGCATCGATGACGCCGGCCAGGAAGTCGAGTACTTCATCACCAAGCTGGAAAACGTCAAGGTCGTAAAAGTCGCGCCGAAAATGCACGACGTCAAAGACCCGAGCAAGGAAAAGCACAACCACCTGGAGCAGATCGAGCTGCGTTACGAGAAGGTCACCTGGACCTACAAAGACGGCAACATCATTCACTCCGATTCCTGGAACGAACGCCAGAGCGCCTGATGCGAGAAGGCCAGCAGGCGGGTTTCCGTCTGCTGGTTCGCGGTGTGCAGGGTTGAGCGTCCGCTCGCGGGCGCTGAGCCAAACACATCGAACTGTCTGTGCTGTAGACGGCACACCGAAAATCCACAACAGGGATGTATCCCATGGCTCAGAGTTCTGCCCGTTTGCTTCGCCGCCTCAACCCCTATTGCGCTCAGGCACTGAGCGCGGCGGCATCCTTGTGCCAGAGCCGCGCCCATGGGCTGATCAGTATCGAGCACTGGTTGCTCAAGTTGCTGGAGCAGGGCGAAGGCGACCTGACCCTCATCGCCCGTCGCTACGAATGGGATATGGATGCACTCTGGCGCGGCCTGCTCGATCACCTCGACAGTCTGCCGCGCAGTGTGCAGGCCAAGCCGCAGCTGTGTGGCAAGCTGCAACAACTGATCAAGAACGCCTGGTTGCAGGCATCCCTGGATGGCAACAACGACACGTTGCGCTCGGCCCACCTGCTCGGCGCACTGCTGGAGACGCCCAGCCTGCTCACCTGTGATGCCGCCTGGCCGCTGCTCAGTATCAGCGACACCCAGTTACAGCGGTTATTCGAAATGCTCGACCAGCATTCCGAAGAGCGGCCACAGGTGCAACAAGAGGCCGTGCTGAACCGAACCGAGACCTCTGTAACACAGGCTTCATCCAGTGCGGACAAGTCAGAAGCCCTGAAAGTCATCTTGGACAAATTCACCCACGACGTTACCGCTAAGGCCTGGGCGGGACAGATCGATCCGGTGTTCGGCCGTGACGATGAGATTAGGCAGGTCATCGACATTCTCAGTCGCCGGCGCAAGAACAACCCGATCTTGGTGGGTGAACCCGGGGTGGGTAAAACCGCGCTGGTTGAAGGCCTTGCATTGCGCATCGTTGAAGGCAATGTCCCTGACAGCCTCAAGCCTGTCAGTGTTCGCACGCTGGATCTGGGCCTGCTGCAGGCCGGCGCCGGGGTGAAAGGCGAGTTCGAACAACGCCTGAAAAACGTCATCGACGCCGTGCAGCAATCGCCTCACCCGGTACTGCTGTTTATCGACGAAGCGCACACCCTGATCGGCGCCGGCAACCAGGCCGGCGGTGCTGACGCCGCCAACCTACTCAAGCCTGCCCTGGCGCGCGGCGAGTTGCGCACCATCGCAGCCACGACCTGGAGCGAATACAAACAGTATTTTGAACGTGACGCCGCCCTGGAACGACGTTTCCAGATGGTCAAGGTCGACGAACCGGATGACGCCAACGCCAGCCTGATGCTGCGCGGCCTCAAGGCGCGTTATGCCAGCCACCATGGCGTGCATATTCTGGACGCTGCGGTACAGGCGGCGGTCAACCTGTCGCGGCGCTACCTGACCGGCCGCCAACTGCCGGACAAGGCCGTCGACCTGCTGGACACCGCCAGCGCACGGGTACGCATGAGCCTCGATTGCGAGCCCCAGGCGCTGGTCCGCCTCAAGGCCCAGCAGACCGCCCTGGAGCTGGAGCGTCAAGCCCTAGAAGAAGATCAACAACTGAGCGGCAGCTCCGCAGGCGAGCGTCTGGCGATCATTGCCGCGCAACACGCCAACCTGCACCGCCAGCAACTAGAGCTTGAGGAGCAATACCGCCGCGAACTCGACCTCACCCAACAACTGCTTGATGCCCGTCAGGCCGAACCGCCACGGATGGACGCTTGCCTGCACCTGCAACAACAACTGAGCGACGCCCAGGGCAACCAGCCATTGCTCTCCCTGGACGTTGACGCCCGCAGCGTGGCCGAAGTGATTGCCGACTGGACCGGCGTGCCGCTGGGCAGCTTGCTAAAGGACGAACAAGCCAACCTGCTGGAGCTGGAGCAACAACTGGGTGAACAAGTGATCGGCCAGGACCACGCCCTCGGCGCCTTGGCCCAACGCCTGCGTGCGGCCAAGACCGGACTCACGGACGAGAAGGCACCGCTGGGTGTGTTCCTGCTGGTGGGCACCAGTGGCGTCGGCAAGACCGAAACCGCCCTGGCCCTGGCCGACAAGCTGTTCGGTGGCGAAAAATCACTGATCACCATCAACCTCTCGGAATACCAGGAAGCCCATACGGTCAGCCAGCTCAAAGGCTCACCGCCCGGTTACGTCGGTTACGGCCAGGGCGGCGTGCTCACCGAAGCGGTGCGCCAACGTCCTTACAGCGTGGTGCTACTCGATGAGGTAGAAAAAGCGCACCGCGACGTCCTCAATCTTTTTTATCAAGTCTTCGACCGTGGCTGCATGCGTGATGGCGAAGGACGGGAAATCGACTTTCGTAATACGGTCATTCTGATGACCTCCAACCTGGGTAGCGATGAACTGCAAGCCTGCCTGCAAGAGTTCCCCGGCGCGCCGGACAGCATTCTGCACGAGCTGCTGCGCCCGATCCTGCGCGAGCACTTCCAGCCGGCCCTGTTGGCGCGCTTCCAGACTTTGATCTACCGCCCGCTGCAAGCCGACGCCCTCAAAAACATCGTCGCGATCAAGCTTGCTCAGGTCGCCAAACGTCTGCAGCGCCACTACGGGTTGGATTGCCAGATCGACGCAGCCCTCAACGAGGCCCTGGTGACCGCCTGCCTGCTGCCTGACACGGGAGCGCGCAACATCGACAGTCTGCTCAATCAGCAGATCCTGCCGGTGCTCAGTCAGCAATTGCTGCAACGCCAGGCCGCCCAGCAGAAAATCCTCGGCGTGACCCTGGGCTACAGCGATGAAGAAGGCATTGTGCTGAATTTCACAGACACCCAAGACGCGACATTACCCGTCGCCATGGAGGTCTGAACATGCTCAACGAACTGCGCACTTTCTTCGATCACAGCCGTCACACACTCACCGTTCGCGACGTTGACGCACGGCTCGACGTTCTCGCTTTCGAGGGTTCAGAGGCCCTGAGCCAACCGTTCAACTACCGTGTTGAATTCACCTGCTTCGACAGCGATATCGGCGCCGAAAAAATCCTCGGCCAGAACGCCTGTTTCAGCCTGCACGGTGCACCGCACAACCTGCCGTTTTTGGGCCTGAGTGCGCCCAAGGTCAAGCCACTGCGCACGCTGCACGGTGTGGTCACCGGATTTAAACGCCTGTCCGGCTCCATTGATGAAGCCCGCTACGAAATCACCCTCGAACCACACCTGGCGCTGCTTGGCCAAGGCCGGCAATTTCGGATCTACCAACACCAGTCGGTGCCGCAGATCGTCGAAAGTATTCTGCGTACCCGCCACGATTTTGAAGGCCAGGACTTTCTCTTCAACCTAGTGCGTGAATACCCCAAGCGCGAACAAGTCATGCAGTACGGCGAAAGCGATCTGGCCTTCATCAACCGTCTGCTGGCCGACGTCGGCATCTGGTACCGCTTCACCCGTGACGAGCGCCTGAACATCGACGTGGTGGAGTTTCACGATGACCAACGTCACTATCAGTTCGACGTCGCGCTGGCGTATCGCCCGCAATCGGGCCTGAGCAGCAGCGGGCAAGACGGCGTGTGGGCCTTGCAATCGAGCCATCAGGTGGTGGAGCAGCACGTCAATATCCGTGCCTACCATCACCGCGTCGCCAATGCGCACCTGAACGGCGACATCGATCAAACCCGTGGTGCCAGCACCACCTACGGTGAGGCCTACCACTACGCCGAACCGTACACCGTACTGGGTGATCCCTATGCCCATGACGAAGACCTGCAAAGCGAAAGCGGTTTTTTCTATGCACGCCTGCGTCATGAACGTTACCTCAATGGCCAGACGCAACTTAGCGGCATCAGCAGCAGCGCCACCTTGGCGCCTGGTCAGGTGCTTAAAATATCCGGTGGCGCCCCGCAGGCTTTTGCACCGGGTGCGGTGATCACTCATTTGACCATCCGCGCTGCTCGCGACCGTAGTTTTGAGGTCAGCTTTGAGGCCATTCCCTACTCGGAAACGGTGTGTTTTCGCCCGGAGCTGAAAGATAAACCGCAAATTGCCGGCACCGTCCCGGCCCGTGTCACCAGCCCGCAGGAGCACGACCCCTACGGCCACATCGATATCGAAGGGCGCTACAAAGTCAGCTTCCTGTTTGACCGCGACAGTTGGAAACCCGGTGAAGAAAGCTTGTGGCTACGCCTGGCCCGACCCTACGCCGGCGATACCCACGGTCTGCACCTGCCGCTGATTCCTGGCACCGAAGTCGCCATTGCCTTTGAACAGGGCGACCCGGACCGTCCGTACATCGCCCATGCCCTGCACGACAGCCAGCACCCCGACCACGTGACGCTGGGTAAACGCGACTACACGCGCAACGTGCTGCGCACGCCAGCCAACAATAAGCTGCGCATGGAAGACCTGCGCGGGCAGGAGCACATCAAGCTCAGTACCGAGCACAGCGGCAAGAGCCAACTCAACCTCGGGCACCTGGTCGATGCGCAGAAGCACAAGCGCGGTGAAGGCTTTGAACTGCGCACTGATGGTTGGGGTGCGATTAGGGGTGGGAAAGGGTTGTTTATCAGTGCTGATGAACAGGGTCAGGCTCGGGGTGAGCAACTCGATATGGAGGCCGCTATTGAGCAACTGGAAAGCGCCTTATCACTGGCTCGCTCCATGGCTCAAGCTGCCCGTAGCGCTGAAGTGAAGTCCAACGATACCGAGAGCCAACTAGCTTTGGTTGAGGCACTCAAGGGGTTGGTACAACCAGGTGTTCTGCTGCATGCACCAGCGGGTATCGGCGTGCTCAGCCCTAAAGCCGTATGCCTGTCGTCCGGTGGGGAAAGCGTGGGCATCATGGCCGCCCACAACACTGACATCAGCGCCGGGCAAGACATCACCGCAGCCGCCGAGGGCGGCGTCAGCGTGCTCGCACAAACTGCCGACCTGCAACTCAAGGCCGCTCAAGGCAAAGTCGAACTGCACGCTCAGGGCAACGACCTGCACGCTCTGGCAAAGACCGACATCAAGATCGAAAGCGTCGAAGGCCGTATAGAAATCAGCGCCCCGCAAGAGCTGGTACTTAACTGTGGTGGCGCCTACATCCGTCTCAAGGACGGCGATATAGAGTTGGGGGCACCCGGAAACATCTATCTCAAGACTGCCAATGTGCAAAAGCTTGGCAGCGCCAGCCTTAATACCCCGGCGTCACTGTTGCCGTCTGGGTACGCCGGCGGCTACACCTTGAAAGACGAAGCCCAAGCACCGATGCCATTTGCTCGCTACCGAGTAACCACCCAACAAGGCGAGGTATTCAGCGGGGTGACTGACAAGGACGGTCTGACCATGAGCGTCCACACCTTGGTGCCAGGTGGCTTGAAGATTGAACTGCCAGAGTCCGAAAAATGGATCAGTTTTTCTGCCCCGCCTGAATTGAATTACGAAGGCATAAAGTGCACTGCGACGATGGATGACGGAACGGTTCTACAGGGTGAGTTTGATAGTGAGAACAAAGCGAGTTTTTATTCTTTTACCGGAAGCTCCTGCATAAAGTTTGAGGTGGAACGTCTGAGCGATCAAGAAAATGTACCCAGTGGTGCGGAAAGTCTACTAAGAAAATTGGCGAAATAATCAAAATGGTAATTTTGAAGATTTTTGCATTAATTATTTTTCCATTTCTTATGTTTTTCGCTTCTGCAGGAGTGAATACTTATATTGTGTGTCGAGATTTGAATAAGGTTTTAGATAATTTTAGAGAGAGTATTATCGTCAGCTCTTATGGGGATATATGGCGTGATGGCTCGTTTTTGACGCGCTTTACATTATCTTATATCGTGATGGGAAGTGTGATTTTTTCTGGTAAGCATATTCGTAGTGGAATGTTTAATCCTAAAAAACTTGCTCGCTTGCCAGGCGCTATAAGGTTGCGCATGAAGTTGTCTGCTGGCTTTTTGGTGGGTGCGTTTTTATGGGTTATTTTAGGTTCTTCACGGATTGCCGGGAAAGACGCTCTTGATCTTCATGAAGAAGAACTCGCTGTCCCGGTAACCGTACGCCATTCGTTTGATGACCTTTATTCGATTGTTTATTCCTTCCAACTGACCGGT
>NZ_CAXAQM010000041.1:0-45400 GCF_963970525.1 Pseudomonas sp. EA_65y_Pfl1_P113 | reverse complement strand
AGTTGGAAGGAATAAACAATCGAATAAAGGTCATCAAACGAATGGCGTACGGTTACCGGGACAGCGAGTTCTTCTTCATGAAGATCAAGAGCGTCTTTCCCGGCAATCCGTGAAGAACCATTTTTTAACCCAAGGTTCTGCGACCGCGTGCCCTTTGCGCCTTTGCACAGCGGTGTCCGGCTCAGCCAAGTCGATGTCTTTCTCAACCAAGCCTGCGACTTGAGGCGCGGACTATCTTGAGCGCCAGGCCCACTGAATTTGATGAGCCGCAGCGCTCTTCGGCCACTTACGATAAGGACAGCCCAACCATGCCAATTGTTCGCCCCACCCTTGAACAGCTATTGGATGTATCGACCAGCCTGTACATGCAGATCAGTGCGGAGCAAGGCCATGAATACCTGGCTCTTATGCAGTCAAGCTTCGACGCTTATGACCTGATTGACGAGCTGCCTGACTTCATTCCGCCGGTACGTTACGAACGCAGCTCGGGCTATCGACCCTCGACTGCACACAACCCGCTCAACGCCTGGTACTACCGAACGGAAGTCAGCGGCGCCCGCGAAGGCAAGTTGGCGAATAAAACCGTCGCACTCAAGGACAATATTTCACTCGCTGGCGTACCGATGATGAATGGTGCAAAGCCCCTTGAAGGCTTCGTTCCCTCATTCGATGCCACCGTTGTCTCCCGCTTGCTGGATGCCGGCGCAACCATCCTCGGCAAGGCAACATGCGAGCATTACTGCCTATCCGGTGGTAGTCACACCTCCGATCCGGCGCCGGTGCACAACCCCTATCGCCACGGATTTGCCTCGGGTGGGTCGTCTTCCGGCAGCGCAGCACTGGTTGCCGCGGGCGAGGTCGACCTGGCAGTCGGCGGTGACCAGGGCGGGTCAATCCGGATTCCTTCCGCATTCTGCGGCACTTACGGAATGAAGCCGACCCACGGACTGGTGCCTTACACCGGGATCATGGCCATTGAGGCGACTATCGATCATGCCGGCCCCATCACGGCAAACGTACGGGACAACGCCTTGATGCTGGAGGTCATGGCGGGAGCGGATGGGCTCGACCCGCGACAAACCGCGCCCCAGGTCGACGCTTACAGTGATTACCTGGAGCGCGGTGTAAGCGGGCTGAGGATCGGAGTCCTGCGCGAAGGCTTTGAACTGCCCAACCAGGATCCGCGTGTTGCCTCGTCTGTGCGCAATGCCATCGACGCATTTGCACGGATGGGCGCGCACGTCGAAGAGGTGTCAGTGCCTGAGCACAAGATTGCCGGTTCGCTGTGGCACCCCATCGGCTGTGAGGGCCTGATGATGCAGATGATGCACGGCAATGGGGCCGGCTTTAACTGGCAAGGGCTATATGACCTCGGGTTGCTGGACAAACAAGCCGGATGGCGCGATCAGGCGAATGACCTGTCCGCCTCTCTCAAGCTGTGCATGTTCGTCGGGCAATACGGTCTGGAGCGCTACAACGGTCGCTTCTACGCCAAGGCACAAAACCTCAGGCGCCTGGCACGCTCCGGGTATGACGCCGCATTGGCGCGCTATGACCTGTTGGTGATGCCCACCGTGCCGATCATTGCCCAGCCCCACCCGGAGCCCGGTTGCTCGATCACCGAGTACGTGGCCCGAGCGCTGGAAATGATCGGCAATGCCTCCGCACAGGACATCACTGGCCATCCGGCCATGTCGATTCCCTGCGGCCTGGTAGACGGTTTACCTGTCGGGCTGATGCTAGTGGGCAAACACTATGCCGAAGGCACGATTTACCAGGCTGCAGCGGCTTTCGAGGCATCGGTTGACTGGAAAAACAGCTAGAAGCCGATGCGTCCCATGCAGCGCAAAAGAATAAGCCGCCGGGCGCTGCCTAGAAGCTCAACGATGAGGAACCAACTGATGACCACACCTGAAATAAAACCATCAACCCCGGGTGAGCGAGCACAGGCGTTACTGCAAGTGCTCAAACAAAAAGACCTGATCCCCGACGGTTACATCGAGCACATGACACAGCTCATGGCACACGAATGGAGCCCGCAGAACGGTGCTCGGGTAGTGGCCAAGGCATGGGTGGACCCGCAGTTTCGCGAACTGCTGCTCAAGGACGGTACGGCTGCGTGCGCCCAATTTGGCTATACCGGCCCGCAGGGTGAATACATTGTTGCGCTGGAAGACACGCCCAGTGTGAAAAACGTGATTGTGTGCAGCCTGTGCTCCTGCACCAACTGGCCCGTCCTGGGCTTACCGCCGGAGTGGTACAAGGGCTTCGAGTTCCGCGCCCGACTGGTTCGCGAAGGGCGTACCGTGCTGCGGGAGCTGGGCACGGAGCTGCCGGACGGGGTCTCCATCAAGGTGTGGGACACCAGCGCCGAAAGCCGCTATCTGGTGTTGCCTTTGCGGCCAAAGGGCAGCGAATCTATGGATGAAGAGGCGCTTCGAAAATTGATTACCAAGGATGTCCTTATTGGCGTGGCGCTACCGTACGTCGCGTAACCGGGGTGCTTTGTTTCTTTCAATTTTCATTCTCTATTCATTGCCTATTAAGAGGTATCCACAATGGATGGCTTTCACGATCTCGGCGGTTTCCAAGGCTTTGGCAAAGTCCCTCACACCATCAACAGTCTGAGCTACCAACCCGTGTTCAAGCAGGACTGGGAGCACCTGGCGTACAGCTTGATGTTTATCGGTGCCGATCACTTGAAGAAGTTCAGCGTGGACGAAGTGCGCCACGCCGTCGAACGACTGGACGTGCGTCAGCATGTCGGCACCCAGTACTACGAACGCTATGTCATCGCCACCGCCACCCTGCTGGTCGAAACCGGCGTCATCACCCAGGCGGAGCTCGATCAGGCCCTGGGTTCTCACTTCAAACTGGCGAATCCCGCGCATGCGCAGGGCCGCCCGGCGATCACTGGCCGACCGCCTTTTGAAGTCGGCGACCGGGTTGTCGTGCGCAACGAGTATGTAGCCGGGCATACCCGCATGCCGGCCTATGTTCGCGGCAAGGAAGGTGTGGTCCTCCACCGGACTTCAGAAAAATGGCCTTTTCCGGACGCCATTGGTCATGGCGACTTGAACGCTGCGCATCAGCCAACCTATCACGTCGAGTTTCGCGTGAAAGACCTGTGGGGGGATGCGGCCGATGGCGGTTTTGTGGTGGTCGACCTGTTCGAAAGCTACTTGGACAAGGCCGCCAGCTCACATGCGGTGAACGTATGATTGACGGCGCCCAGGCGAGCCGACTGCCGGTGACCGTGCTTTCTGGTTTCCTCGGCGCCGGCAAAACCACCCTGCTCAATCATATCTTGCGTAATCGCGACGGCCTGAGAGTGGCAGTCATCGTCAATGATATGAGCGACGTCAACATCGATGCCGAAGAGGTGCAGCGCGACGTGGCGCTGCACCGTGGTCGAGATGAGTTGATCGAAATGAGCAATGGCTGTATCTGCTGCACGCTGCGCGCCGATTTGCTCGAACAGATCAGTGCCCTGGCACGCCAGCAACGTTTTGACTACCTGCTCATTGAGTCCACGGGAATCTCCGAGCCGATGCCGGTTGCCGAGACGTTCGCATTTCTTGACGCAGAAGGCTTCAGCCTCAGCGAACTGGCGCGGCTCGATACCTTGGTGACGGTGGTCGATGGCAGTCGTTTTCAGACGTTGCTCGAATCGCCGGATATCGTGGCGCGCGACGACGCACAAGCGGACACACCCAAACGCCATCTGACAGATCTGCTGATTGAGCAGGTGGAGTACGCCAACGTCATTCTCGTCAACAAACTGGACCTGATCGACGAGCCCGGTTATCAGGCCGTGCACGCGGTCCTCACCGGCCTTAACCCGACCGCGCGGATCATGCCGATGACACACGGCAACGTTGAGCTATCAGGCATTCTCGGTACCCATATGTTTGATTTACCCAGCCTGGCTGCATCACCCGGCTGGATGAAAAAAATGCAGGCCGACGACACACCGGTCTCCGAGTCGGACACCTATGGCGTGACGTCATGGGTGTACCGCGAGCGTGCCCCCTTTCACCCACAGCGATTACTCGATTTTCTGCAACGCCCCTGGCGCAACGGGCGGCTGTTGCGTAGCAAAGGTTACTTCTGGCTCGCCAGCCGGCACCTGGAAACCGGCCTGCTGGTGCACAGCGGCAGGCAGTTCCAGTGGGACTATGTCGGGCACTGGTGGAACTTCATCGAGCAGTCGCAATGGCCGCGGGATGAATATCGGTTGCGAAGCATCATGACCAAGTGGGACAGCATTGTCGGTGATTGCCGGCAGGAATTGGTCTTTATCGGCCAGGATCTGGATACCCACGTGTTACAGCGCGCCCTCGACGACTGCCTGCTGAGTGCCCAGGAAATAGCCGCCGGCCCATCAGCCTGGCAAACGCTGCCGGGAGCGAAAGTCTTTGACGCCCAGGCCTTATCGGCCCCGATGCAGTCCTTGCAGGCTGTTCCCATTTGACCGAGGTAGAGGTGCCCCATGCTCTTTTTCAGCCGAACCACACGCCGGGTATTGGCGCAGCTCGCCGACCGACTGGAGCAGCCTGATCAGGCGAGCACGCCATTGGCGTCGAACAACCGGTTGGTGCGCCTCATCCTGGCAAGCGTCGAGCGACTGCTGCAAGAGCGGCAAGCCGTTAAGGAGCAGGCCTGCGCACTGACGTTTCGCGTCAGCCAACTGGAAGAGCACCTGGCCTGCCGTGACACGCTGTTGCGGCAATGGGAGGCGCGCTGGGTACTGATCACACAGGGCGCAGATGAACTGTTCTGGGAACTGGAGCTGGATGGAACCGCTGCACCTGGGCCGGAATGTGCAATGACGTGGACGGGGCCAGCGTCGAACTCGGCCCAGGCTATGAATCAGCTCGGCGCGTGGAGTGAACAGTTGCACCCGGATGACCGGCAAGTGCATTTGGCAGCGCTCGCCAGGCACCTTGCTGATCGCAGCGGGCGGACGGCATTTGCGCTCGAGGTGCGGATGAAACCTGCACCCGGCGATGACTATCGCTGGTGCAGCATAAGTGGTGCCTCGCGTCGCGATGCGCAAGGCGCAGCGCTCTGCATCGCTGGGACCGTTCGTGACATTCATGAACAGTACCTGCACAACGAGGCGCTCGAACTGGCGGCCACACGTTTCGACATTTCCCGGGAAATGCTGCATGACGGGCTTTGGGATATCGAGGTGGTAGCAGGCGACCCGGCGAACCCGAAAAATACCATTTGGTGGTCTTCGCAAATGCGACGACTGCTGGGGTGCAACACCGTCGAGGAGTTCCCCAACACCCTGGAAAGCTGGACCTCGCGCTTGCATCCCGACGATAGCGCACGGGCCATCGGCGCATTCGTCGCCCATGTGGACGACCGCAGCGGCAAGACGCCGTTCGATGTGGATTATCGACTCAAACACCAAAACGGTACTTACCGCTGGTTTCGCGGTCGTGGGCAAACGCGCCGCGCGCAGGACGGCTCCCCGCAACGGGTGGTGGGCGCCATCACCGACATACATGCCCACCATGAAGAAAGCACGATGCGCGAGGCGCAGGCGCAACAACATCGGGTGATGCAGGAAACCCTCACCAAGCTGACGCAGATTGTTGCCTCCATTCAGGGCATTGCCAGCCAGACCAACCTGCTGGCGTTGAATGCCGCCATTGAGGCGGCGCGAGCAGGCGAAGCCGGTCGCGGGTTTGCAGTGGTCGCCGATGAAGTGCGCAAGCTAGCCACGCGGACCAGCCAGGCGACCCAGCAAGCGGCCGAGATGATGGACAACTAGCAACATCCCTGCGCCTGCGCGGCTTGCGTGGCCATAGGGCAAATTCCAACAATAATAATCAGGTACGTTATGCGCGATTACGACTCAGCAGTGTCAACCTTCGACTATCTACAACTGGCTGCTCAAAACTTGCACGGCGAACCGGGAGCCTTGAACGCCTGCATCGAGTGCTGCGACCGGCACGCTCATGGCAATGCCGTGGCGCTGTACTGCGAAACGCGGGATGGTCGCGCCACGCACTACACGTTCAGCGAACTGCAGGTGCACGCTGCGCGCTTTGCCAACTTTCTGCGAGCGCAAGGGGTACAGCCGGGAGATCGTGTCGCCGGACTCATGCCACGCACGGTTGAACTGGTGATTGCTATCCTCGGGACCTGGCGCATCGGTGCGGTCTACCAACCTCTCTTTACCGCATTCGGGCCCAAGGCGATCGAGCAGCGATTGGATTGCTCCGGGGCACGCTGGATCGTAACCGATGCCCACAATCGTCCCAAGCTGGATGACATCCCCGACTGCCCTCGCGTCATCGTGACAGACGGCACCCCACAGCACCCGAGCGATTACGGTTTCTGGGACGCCCTCGGTCGCCAACAGGCCGACTGCACGCCTGAGCTGCTGGACGCGAGTGCGCCTTTCCTGCTGATGTGTACCTCGGGCACTACAGGACCTGCCAAGCCGCTTGAGGTGCCTTTGAGCGCCATTCTGGCCTTCAAAAGTTATATGCACGATTCAATCGACTTGCGCGAAGACGACCATTTCTGGAACCTCGCCGACCCCGGCTGGGCCTATGGCTTGTATTACGCAGTGACCGGGCCACTGGCGTGCGGCCGAGCCACGCTGTTCCATGACGGCCCTTTCACCGTGGAAAGCACCTGCCGGATTATCGCCAAGTATGCGATCAGCAACCTGGCCGGCTCGCCCACGGCCTATCGCCTGCTGATTGCTGCCGGGGCCGAGTTCGCCGACGCCGTGCGTGGCCAGTTGCGTATCGTCAGCAGCGCCGGGGAACCGCTCAACCCGCAAGTCATCCGTTGGTTCGCCGAACAGCTCGGCGTGGTCATTCACGACCATTACGGCCAAACCGAAATTGGCATGGTGCTATGCAATCACCATGGGCTACGCCATCCGGTACGTGAAGGTTCTGCCGGTTATGCGGTGCCGGGGTACCGGATTGTCGTGCTGGATGATGCGCATCGGGAACTACCGACGGCTCAGCCGGGCGTACTGGCGGTGGATCGCGCGCGCTCGCCCCTGTGCTGGTTCAATGGCTACTTTCACATGCCCACCAAGGCGTTTGTCGACCGTTACTACTTGAGCGGCGATATCGTTGAGCTCAATGAGGACGGCAGTATCAGCTTTGTAGGCCGTAACGACGATGTGATCACCACGTCCGGCTACCGCGTGGGGCCTTTCGATGTCGAGAGCGCGCTGATCGAACATCCGGCAGTCGTCGAAGCCGCGGTGATCGGCAAGGCCGACCTGCAACGCACCGAGCTGATCAAGGCGTTTGTGGTGCTGAACCGTCAGTACCTGCCCAGTGCCGAGTTGGCGGAAGCCCTGCGTCTGCATGTCAAACAGCGCTTGGCCGCGCATGCGTACCCACGGGAAATCGAGTTCGTCGAACAACTGCCCAAGACCCCAAGTGGCAAGTTGCAGCGGTTCATTCTGCGCAACCAGGAAATTGCCAAACAGCAGGCACTCTACACATGACTCACGGGCGTATGGTTCCCACGCTGAGCCGTTCGGAGTTTCAGCGCAGAGCCCTTGAGCTGTTCAAGGAACGTAGTTTCAGCCAGGTCAGCATGCGCGAATTGGCGGCGCATGTTGGAATCAGCCCGGGAGCGATTTATCACCATGTAGAGAGCAAGGAAGCAATGCTGTTTGAATGGCTGACAGAGCTCTATCAGGCGCTGTTGTCGCACGTCGACCTGATCAAAACCCGAAGGTTGACGCCCGCGCAACGCCTGACAAAACTGATCGAAGGCCATCTCAAATTGCATGAACAGATGACCGGGCACTTCAAGTTAGCGGTCATGGATACCAATTGCCTGGGCGCTCCAATGCAGGCACGCGTTGAGCGATTGAGGCTAGCCTATGAGTCAGAAATCATGAAGTTGGTCGGCCAGTTGGGCCATCAACCCGGCGGCCCGTTGCGCGAGGGGGCGCTTACTGCGATTTTGCCCATGCTCAACAGCCTACCCATATGGCTGAGCCCGAAGGTTGATAACAGCCAGCGTCGGCTTATTACAAAGACCATCGCCGATGCGGTAATTCACGCCATAAACGCCCTACCTTGAGTGCCCCTGCCCAGCTCTGGATTTCAAAACTGACTCAAGACCTTTTGTTCGCGTCCACGTCCAACCTGATACCCATGTATGCGCAGATACAGGATGATCGCCGTGGGGGCAAAAATGGGGGCATCGAAAGGTTCTTCGGAGCTCAAAGTACCGCCCTAGAGCCCAGTCAAAATGTTTTTTGGCGACCCTGAGAGTCTTTAAGGATCGTCTGGAAGGCCGTTCGGCCGATCAACGCTACCTCCATGCTCAGCCGCAATCGCGCCGGGGATGGCAAAGGCCTTGAAATTCAGTTGCAGAGGCAGTTCGATCGCCATCAGCGCGCCGCCCAACAGCGGGCCGACAATCGCGCCATTGCGACCGATGCCGGACGCCCAGCCCACGCCTGTGGTGCGAATCGACAAGCCTTAGAGCTGCGCAGCCCCCACTCGCGCATGAGTGACGGCAGGCCCACGCCTTAAATAAACAAGTCATAGCCTTCAAAGGTCAACAGCAAGGCACACAGGCTCACGATTAACCAGTGGAAGCGGTTGAACGGGGCATTATCGATAATCGAATGGCCATCATGGCTGCGCATGGCAGTGCTCTCTTTTTTGTTGTTGTGAGTCAGTGTCAGCAGATGGAAAAAGCCTTAGCCGAGGTCGCCGCCGCCCACCGGCAAGGTCACGCCGGTGATGTAGGAGGCCTCGTCGCAGGCCAGGAACAGAATCGCGCCAGCTTGTTCGTCGATGCTGCCGTAGCGTTTCATCGGGCTGCTGTCGAGGGTCTGGTCGACGATCTGCTGGTACCACACACGCTCCTGCTCGCTCTGCGGCTGGCTGTTGCGCGGGATGCGCCGTGGCGGTGCCTCGGTGCCGCCGGGCGCGGTGGCGTTGACGCGAATCCCGCTGCCGGCAGTCTCCAGGGCCAGGCAGGCCGTCAAGGCATTCACGCCGCCCTTGGCCGCGCCATACGGCACGCGATTGACCCCGCGCGTAGCCACGGAAGACACGTTGACGATGGCGCCTTCTCCCTGCTCCAGCATGTACGGCAGCACGCAATGGCAGCACCACAACGTAGGGAACAGCGAGCGGCGCACTTCGGCCTCGATTTCAGCCTCGGCGTAATGCTCGAAAGGCTTGGCCCAAATGGTCCCGCCGACGTTATTGACCAGCACGTCGATGCGCCCGAAACGGGCCGTGGCGGCGGCCATCACCCGCGCGCACTCGCTGTATTGTTCCAGGTCGGCGGTCAGCAGCAGCGCTCGCTCATGCTGCAATTCATGCACAAGCTCGGCGCGATCCACCGCGACCAGCCAGGCGCCCTCCTCCAGCAAGCGCTCGGCGACACGCCGGCCGATCCCTTGGGCAGCGCCGGTGACCAGCGCGACCTTGTTGTTAAACCGTTGAGTCATGCGGCAGTCCTCAGGCGGCATCGCACGGGGCGACGGCGTTAGGGGTGAATTTCTCGTAATGGAAGCTGGTCGGGGTCACGCCCTGCTGCATGAAGTGCTCGCGCACCGCATCGACCATCGGCGGCGGGCCGCACAGGTACACGTCGACATCGCCGCCATTGAGGGATTCGTCGGCCATGTGCTGGGTCACATAGCCCTGGCGCGGGTGAGTGGTGTGCGGATCAGCCACGCAGGTCACCAGGTTGAAGTCGGGCAAACGCGCGGTAAAAGCCTGCAACGCCTCGACCATCACCAGGTCCTGATCCCGCGTTACGCCGTAGATCAACCGGATCGGGCGAGTTTCCTGGCGCTGCGCGAGCACTTCAAGCATCGACAGGAACGGCGCCAGGCCGGTACCACCGGCCAGTAACAGCAGCGGCCGCTCCACCTCACGCAGGTAGAAACTCCCCAGTGGGCCGGTGATCGCCACGCGGTCGCCCGGATGGGCGCGCGCGAGCCAGCTGCTCATCAACCCGCCGGGCACGTGCTTGATCAGGAAGCTGGCGCGCGTGTCGCCCGGGCGACTGCTGAAGGAGTACGCGCGTGTCTGCCCACTGTCGGGCACGCTGATATTCACGTACTGGCCAGGCAGGAATACCGGCGCCTGGTCCAGCTCGAAACTCGCCTCCACCGCGGCATCGGCATGTCGGGTGATGCCAGCCAGCGTCGCGGCGAAGTGCGTGGTGCCGGTCTTGCAGGCGCTGGACGGCATCGGCACAGCGATCACGCAGTCGGACTGCGGCACCATCTGGCAGGTCAGTACCTGGCGCGCCTGCGCTTCATCGGCGCTCAGGGCGTCGTCGATATAGTCGTCGCCCAAGTCGTAGGCGCCGGTTTCACAGTGGCATTTGCAGGTGCCGCACACACCATCCGAGCAGTCCATGGGCAGGTTGATGCGTTGGCGGAAGGCGGCATCGAGCACCTTTTCCCCCACCTTGCAGTCGATGAAGCGTGTCACCCCATCCTCGAAGTTCAGGGCGATGGCATACGTCATGGCGGTGTCCTCAGATGTGGTAGATGTCGATGACCTGGTGGATGTAGTCGTTTTTCAGCACCACCTTCTTGCGCGTGATCAGCGGCTGCTCGGCACGGATGTCGAGGCGATAGAAGGAGGTACCGAAATAACTGTCGGTGGTTTTGTAGCGGTGGCTGAGGGTGTGCCAGTTGAAACGCAGGTCCACCTGCACGCCGTCGTCGGACAGCACTTCGAGGTTGCACAGCATGTGCACGGTGCGCGGCTCGGGCGTGCTGGCGCTGGAGCGCTCGGTCTTGATGCGGAAGATACGGTCTTCCAGGCCGTCACGGTTGGGGTAGTAGATCAGCGAGATTTCGCGCTGCGGGTCTTCGGTGAGGGTGTCGTGATCGTCCCAGGCGGGCATCCAGAACTCGGCCTTGGGCGAATAGCAGGCCAGCCAGTCATCCCATTGGCGGTCGTCGAGCAGGCGCGCTTCACGGTAGACAAAATCCAGCAGGTGGTCACGGGCGAGGCTCATGGCTGCACCTCGCGGTCGCTGGCAATCAGCCCTCGCTGTTCGCGCTCGATCGCACGTTGCAGGCTTTGGGCCCAGTGCGCATGCTGGCGCACAAACAAACCCTCGTCCTCGGTCTTGACCCCGCTGAGCTGCGGTTGCATGCCCATGACCAAGGCATTTTCGTCCGCGCCTTCGACCCACTGCCTGGCGCCACGGCTCAAGTCATTCCACAAGGTGCTCGCGCCCTGGTAACCGGTCTGGCAGGCGCGGAATTCCTCGAGGTCATCCGGCGTGCCCATGCCGCTGACGTTGAAGAAATCTTCGTACTGGCGAATCCGCGTGGCGCGCTCCTGGGCGCTTTCGCCGATGGGCGCCATGCAATAGATTGTCACTTCGGTTTTATCCACGGCGAGGGGGCGCACCACGCGGATCTGCGTCGAGAACTGGTCCATCAGGTACACATTGGGGTAGAGGCAGAGGTTGCGGGTCTGGTCGACGATAAAGTCGGCGCGCGCCTGGCCAAGGCGTTCGGCCAAGGCCTCGCGGTGAGCGTGCACCGGGCGCACTTCGGGGTTGAGCAGGCGCGTCCACAGCAGGATATGCCCGTGGTCGAAGGCGTAGACGCCGCCCAGGCTTTTCGACCAGCCATTGGCGTCGACGGTGCGCGTGCCTTCGGCTTCGTAGTTGCGCCGGCCCATGGTCGCCGAGTAGTTCCAGTGCACGGAGCTGACGTGGTAACCGTCGGCGCCGTTTTCGATTTGCAGCTTCCAGTTGCCGTCATAGACATAGGATGAGCTGCCGCGCAGCACCTCCAGGCCCAAAGGAGCCTGGTCGACCATCTGGTCGATGATGACGCGGGTTTCGCCCAGGTAATCGCTGAGTTCCGGCACCGCGTCGCTGAGGCTGCCGAACAGGAAACCACGGTAGTTTTCAAAGCGCGCCAGGCGCTTGAGGTCATGGGAGCCTTCGCAGTCGAAGCTGTCCGGGTAGGCGCCGGTCTTCGCGTCCTTTACCTTGAGCAACTTGCCGGCGTTGCTGAAGGTCCAGCCATGGAAGGGGCAAGTGAATGAGCCCTTGTTGCCTCGTTTGCGCCGGCACAGCATGGCGCCGCGATGCGCGCAGGCGTTGACCAGGCCATGCAGCGCGCCGTGTTTGTCACGGGTGATGACCACCGGCTGGCGGCCGATCCAGGTGGTGAAGTAATCGTTGACCTCCGGCACCTGGCTTTCATGCGCCAGGTAGATCCAGCCGCCTTCGAAGATGTGTTTCATCTCCAGGGCAAACAGGTCGGGGTCGGTAAAGATGTCGCGGCGGCAGCGAAACACCCCAGTGGCGGGGTCTTCCTGTACGGACTCGCGCAATTGGCAGGCGAGTCGGGCGAGTGTACTGATCATGGGGCGGGCCCTCCGTTGTTCTTGTATCAGGCGCCCTCACCTTACGTGTTCGCCGTGCGCGTCAATATCCGCTGCCTGCACATCGCTATCCGCCAGGCGCACGTCGCTTAACGATGGCGTTTCCAGGTCTGCGACGGCAGTTCGCCGAAGTGTTTGCGATAGGCCTCGGAAAACCGCCCCAGGTGCATGAAGCCATGGTCCAAAGCCACCTCAGTCACGCTGCGCGTACTGCTCAGTTGCAAGCGTGCGTGCACTCGTTCGAGCTTGCAGCGGCGTACATAGTCGCGCGGTGACAGCCCCACCTGGCGCGCAAACAGGCTGTACAGCGAACGTTCGCTGACGTTGGCCACGGTCATCAACTGCTCGACGCTGATGTCATCGCCCAGGTGCTGCTGGATAAATTCGCGCACCGCTTCAAACCCACCGCCGTGGGCAGCCTGGGGGATCACCCGCAACACATTGCTGCCCAGCAATGCCAGCAGCTTGTTGGCCACGATGCGTTCGTACAGGCCCTGCATGTGGGGCTCGGCAGCGTTTTCCGCCTCATGACAGATCAGCCCGAGCAACGGCAGGAAGCCGCCCATTTCACTGAGCGCCTGGCGGGCCGTCGCGAAGCGGATACCCACCTGCGGCAGGCTCCAGTGCTGCTCCAGGCAGGCGTTTTCCAGCAGGCGCACCGGCAGTTTGATGATGAATTTCTCGCAGTCGGCGGAATAGGTGAGGTCTACCGGGTCGTCGGGGTTGATCAGCAGGATTTCCCCCGGCCCGAACACGTCATCCTCGCCACGGGAGCTGGAGCGGCAATGCCCGCTCAACAGGATCTGCAGGTGATAGATGGTCTCCAGCGCCACCGATGTGACCCGTACCGGTGCGCCGTAGCTGATGCGGCACAGGTCCAGGCTCGCGAAGGTGCGATGGCTGATGCTCGCCCGGGGCCGGCCCTTGGGAGGCAGGCGAATGCGGTGGCTGCCCACATGCTGGTTGACGTAGTCCGACACCGCGTAGGCATCGGCGCCCTGGAGAATCTGGCTGCGCTCACTCAATAGCACGGTCATGGTTGCGACTCTTTTATAATTATTGGGCTCAGGCTGACGCCTGGGTAGGGGGGCGTCCAATATGGATAAAGTCTGAAGGGATACCCTGGAGGTATTGTCGGGCGTTCTGCGCCAGGCTTTCAGCGGTGCGTCGGTGCGCGCAGGGCTTGAGGTGACAATATCGTCCTAAAACGTTGAAACAATACTCTTGGCCGGATTGGACGGGCGCTCGGGACCTAGCGATACCCCCGCGCCTGAACATCGAACAACTCGGCATAGCGCCCACCCGCCACCATCAGCTGTTGATGGCTGCCCTCCTCCAGGATTCGCCCGCGGTCCAGCACGATGATGTGGTCGGCATTGCGCACGCTGGAGAATCGATGGGAAATCAACAACGTCATGCGGCCCTTGGCGTGTTCGCGAAAGTGCTCGAACACCGCCGCCTCGGCGCCGGCGTCCAGCGCGGCCGTCGGCTCGTCAAGAATCAGCAGATCCGCCTCCTGGCGCATATACGCGCGTGACAAGGCGACTTTCTGCCATTGCCCACCCGACAACTCCTGGCCGCCAAGCCAGCGCCCTAACTGTGTGCCGTAGGCCCTGCTCAGGCGCTCGATGAATTCGGCGGCCACCCCCTGGGTTGCGGCCGTGCGCCAGCGCGCCTCATCGTTCAGCGCATCGACGTCACCCACTCCAAGGTTCTCGCCGACGGTCATCTGGTAGCGGATGTAATCCTGGAAAATCACCCCAATGCGCTGGCGCAGTGTCTGTTCATCCCAGTCTTGCAAGTCGCTGCCATCCAGCAGAATGCGCCCCTCGTGCGGGGTATACAGGCGCGTGAGCAGTTTGATCAGGCTGGTTTTGCCCGAGCCATTCTCGCCCACCAGGGCCAGGCTTTGCCCCGGCGCCAAGTGCAGGTTGATGTCAGTCAATGCCTGCCGCTCAGCGCCGGGGTAACTGAACCCCACGTGCTCGCAGCGCAGACCGTCGCCGGGACACGCGCCCTGGGTAAGCCGGCCACTCGGCAGGACCACAGGGGTTAGCAGGTACTCATAAAGGTCCGACAGAAACAGACTGTCGTCATACAGGCCGGCAATGGCGCTGAGGCTGGCGGTGATCGCGCTTTGCCCCTGCTTGAACAGCACGATGTACATGGTCATCTGTCCCAGGCTGGTCTGGCCGCGCACGGTGTCCAGCACCACCCAGGCGTAAGCCACATAAAACGCCGCGGTGCCCAGCAGGCCCAGGGCAAAGCCCCAGGCATCGCGACGCACTGTCAACTGGCGGTCTTCGGTGTACAAGCGCCGGGCGTTGTCGCGGTAGCGCTTGAGGAACAGCGGCGCCAGGCCGAACAGCTTGACCTCTTTGGCATGGGTCTCGTGGGACAGCAGCGATTCCAGGTAATTCTGCTGACGGGTCTCGGGCGCGCGCCGGTGGAACAGGCGAAACGCATTGCCCGAGAAATGCGTCTCGGCGAAGAACACCGGTAAGGCGCCGACCACCAGAATCACCAGCGCCCACGGCGAAAAGTGCACTAACAGCACGGCAAAGCTGATCAGCGCGATCAGGTTCTGCACCAGCCCCAGGCCCTTGGTGACCAGGCTCAGGGGCCTTGTTGACGCGCCCTGGCGCACGCGCACCAGCTTGTCGTGGAACTCGGCGTCTTCAAATTGCAGGAGTGAGAGGGTCTGGGCTTTCTCCAGAATCATCAGGTTGACCTTCACCCCCAACTGCACCCGCAGCAACGATTGCTGCATTGACAACGCGCGCTGGGCGGCGGCCAGCAGCGCCAATACGCCCGCCTCGGCCAGCACGTACTGCATCACTGGCCACACGGGCGCCTGGCTGCCGGCTGCATGAATCTGCATCGCGTGCACCACGCCATCGACAATACGCTGGCCGATCCAGGCTGCCAGCGCAGGCAACAGACCGGCAACGATGGTGGCCAGCAGCAGGCCTATGAATAAGGGACGCGACGTCCCCCACACCAGCTTCAGTGCCCTGCGCGCCTGGATGGAAAACGCGCTCAATCGATTGAACAGCACCATGAATGGCATGGACTCCGTGTGGGGGCTGGGGTGGGACGGGTGGATTATGACAGGCGATGACGTTGCGCACATCCAACGGCGAGGCGACAGGGGCAAGTGGTGGAGCAAGGGGCAACCACGGCAGATTCTCGGCGCGCCGCAGCATGACTACATCCGCGCCTTGATCGCCGCCGCCGATCCTGCAACTGCAACTGCAACTGCAAAACGTTGTAAGCAGAGACATGGCCCGCGACCCAGAAACCGATCAGCAGGCCAGGGTAATCAGGCCCTGGGCCGAGCTTCTTTCGTAGCCAGCCGGACAAGCGCTCATCAAACTGATGGCATCACTGGGCACTAACCTCTTGCGATTATACGACCGGTCATTACAGGTAAGAGGCGCAATAACACAGGTAAAAATCTCGCCTGACCTGGCAGCACCACTGAACGTTTGTTTGCCAGTGCTGTAAGGGTTTGCTTGGCGACCTCGGAGGGCGAAATCTTCTTGCCTTGCTTATCTCTTGTTGCACGAGTGTCGACACTGGGAGGCAATACCGCCAAGACATGCGTTCCATGTCTCACGAGCTGCCGGCGAAGCCCCTCGGCAAAACCGTGCTGGCCCGCCTTGGCGGCGCCGTAGGTCAGTGCTCGCCCGGGCGACACCAGGGCGAAGCCGAAGCTTACGATGACAATTGGCCGGCCAGCGCGCCAATGTGGCTGCCGTCAATTGGACCGGTGCCGTCAGGTTGAGGGTGATTTCATCGGCGAGAGCGATCATGTCCGAGAGGCCCGCAGCAAAATCCCGCTCAATGAGCTGGCCTGCATTGCTGACGAGAATGTCGAGCTTGCCAAACCGCTCCGTGACGGTGTCCAGTAGCATCGCCTGTTCAGCGACGACAGTCACATCGGCTTTGACCTCAAGGGCGGCGGGGTACCGGCGACGAAATGCTTCGAGTGCCTCCGGGGATCTTCCGCAAACCGCTACCCGTGCACCTACCCCCAGGAAAGCCTCGGCCAGCGCCAGGCCTATGCCAGCGGTCCCGCCGGTGATTAAAACGACTCGTTCATGCCAACTCACGCTTGCGTGCATCGCAGTCTCCCAAACTTATCAGTTAACGCTTCCAGCTCTGGACGGGTGGCTTTGCTTTGTTGCCCTTGAGGTGCAAGCGCGCGACTGCTTGTACATTGGCGGCCAAGGACGAGAGTAGTTTTCCCAGCGCCGGTTGTTCAGGCTGACGTCGCACGCTGCGCTCGACGGAGTCCATGCTGGGTAGGATTCTTGGAAAGGCCGCCCCGTCCAGCGGGACACCAGGCTGCGAGGTGTACGCGTAATGCATCGCGCCTTGTACGACGTTGAACGGGACGTTCAGAGGTAGAGCCGGAACTACGGCCGCGAATACGGCAGGAAAAATCAGTGCCAATCATCGATGCCCTTCATACCATTCGCCTTTGAATTCATCGCTGCTGGGCATATTCATGATTTTTTGCTAGTGCTGCGACGTTTCTTCGTCGTTGTTGGCACTGGGCTGCTGCTCTTGACGAGCCGTCTTTCTCAGTTCCTGGGTGTCACCCTGCGGAAAAATCGTTATGGCTTTGTAATACGGCTGAGTCGTGCCCTTGCCGCCAGGCTCTTGTGCGCGGCGTTTGCTGGGCGTGCTGAGGTGACGTTGTTCGCTGGGTTTGTTCATATAAACCTCTGGCAAATACCTAGACCGCTGCGAAGTTGCAGGGTCTCGACACTAGGATAATGGCAGTGGTGTGCATGCACGTCGGTGCACTAGCGCTCTTATAAATAGCCCAAGTTCGCGATTTAAAAGAGTCTCAAAACCTTCGCTGGCCGCAGCAGCGCATGAAGCGCAGCCCCAAGTACCGTGCACGTGTGCAGGACATAACAACGCTATGTGCGCTCAACGCGTTGACCCAGCGCTATCGCCAGCAGCGAGAGAAACGCTGATGGCCGCACTATGTTCGCTAACGCACGGTGATCGCCGCGCGTTGCAGGCACGCTGAATGGGTCACGGTTTGCGGCATACCTGAGTGCCACGACCGTGTTCCTAATACGCAGATTTGACGAGGTATCCGGGTGACGGAAAGCCGAGTAGAAACGCCAGCGGCTGTGGCCTCTGACGGCAAAGTCGTTGCAGTTCGCGGCAGTGTCATCGACATGCGCTTCGATGTGGCATTGCCACCTGTTCACAGCTTACTGCGCGCCGGTAAAGACGGCCGAGTGGCAATTGAGGTATTGGCTCAACGCGATGAGCATCACGTACGCGGCATTGCGCTGACGCCCACCCAGGGGCTGGCCCGCGGTATGCATGTGCACAGCACCGGCGGGCCGTTGCAAGCGCCCGTTGGTAAACCCATTCTCTCGCGCATGTTCGACATTTTCGGCAACACCATAGACCGCGAGCCGGCGCTGGAAGGCGTGCAATGGCGCTCGGTGCACAGCCAACCACCACCGCTGGTGCACCGCTCAACTCAATCCGAAATATTCGAAACCGGCATCAAAGCCATCGACGTGCTCACCCCGCTCGAGCGCGGTGGCAAGGCCGGTTTGTTCGGCGGCGCGGGCGTCGGCAAGACGGTGCTGCTGACCGAGATGATCCACAACATGGTCGGCCATCAACAGGGCGTTAGCATCTTTTGCGGCATCGGCGAGCGCTCGCGCGAAGGCGAAGAGCTTTACCGCGAAATGAAAGCCGCCGGGGTGTTACCCAACATGGTGATGATCTTCGCGCAAATGAACGAGCCACCTGGCGCTCGCTTTAGCGTCGGCCATGCGGCGTTGACCATGGCTGAGTATTTCCGCGACGACGAGCAACGCGATGTACTACTGCTGATCGACAATATTTTCCGTTTTATCCAGGCCGGATCAGAAGTCTCGGGGCTGATGGGGCAAATGCCGTCGCGCCTCGGTTACCAGCCAACCATGGGCACCGAGTTGGCGGCGCTGGAAGAACGCATCGCCAATACCGACAGCGGAGCCATCACCTCGATTCAAGCGGTGTATGTGCCGGCCGACGATTTCACCGACCCGGCCGCGGTGCACACCTTTTCCCACCTGTCGGCCTCTATCGTGCTGTCGCGCAAGCGCGCCAGCGAAGGCCTGTTCCCGGCCATTGACCCGCTGCAGTCCAGTTCGAAGATGGTCACGCCGGGCATTGTCGGCGAGCGCCACTACCGGTTGGCCCAGGCCATCCGCCGCACGCTGGCGCAGTACACCGAACTCAAGGACATCATCGCCATGCTCGGTCTGGAGCAATTGTCGCCCGAGGACCGCAAGGTGGTGGCCCGGGCACGCCGGCTGGAACGCTTTCTTACCCAGCCGTTCTTCACCACCGAACAATTCACCAATATGAGCGGCAAGCTGGTGAGCCTTGAAGACGCGCTGGATGGCTGTGAGCGCATCCTCGCGGATGAATTCAAGGACCTGCCCGAGAGTGCGCTGTACATGATTGGCGCAGTCGATGAAGCCACGGCCAAGGCCAAGTCGAGCGCCCAATCAAAGCCCCAGCCCGAAGCCAAAGCAAAATGTACTACCGAGACGACGCCTCGGCACAAGCCCAGCGAGGAGCAGGCGCATGCCGTTGATGACGCTTAAGGTGCTGCTGCCATTTGAGGTATT
Organism: Pseudomonas sp. EA_65y_Pfl1_P113; assembly: GCF_963970525.1. Classification (NCBI taxonomy): domain Bacteria; kingdom Pseudomonadati; phylum Pseudomonadota; class Gammaproteobacteria; order Pseudomonadales; family Pseudomonadaceae; genus Pseudomonas; species Pseudomonas sp. EA_65y_Pfl1_P113. Next base: position 26,343 of record NZ_CAXAQM010000041.1, on the reverse strand, counting down.
CGCCGAGGAAACCCAGGTGTCGCGCATGGTGGTCGACACCGCGCAAGGCGCGTTCGGGCTCTTGCCTCAGCGCCTCGACTGCGTCGCGTCGCTGGTGCCCGGCATCCTCAGCTTTCAGGTCGACGAACAGGCAGAGGTGTTCCTTGCCCTTGATGAAGGCGTGCTGGTTAAAACCGGGCCGGATGTGGTGATCTCCGTGCGGCATGCGCTGCGCGGTACTGATTTGGCGCAGCTGCGTGATGCGGTCAAGCAGGAGTTCCTCACACTGGATGAGCATGAATACGCTGTGCGTGCCGCGATGGCCAAACTCGAAACAGGATTTATGCGGCGCTTCGCCTCGCTACGCGAGCGCTCCTCATGAAGCAGGCGTCAAAACGCACGCTGCCGACCGGCCACAACCTGGCAGAACAGGTCGGCGCTAAGGCGACGCGCAAGCTCAAGGCCCGACGCAACGGCGCACCCGGCGTCTGGTTCGGCCTCGGCATGATGGGTTTGATCGGCTGGTCGGTGGCCGTACCCGCGGTGCTGGGCGCGGCACTCGGCCTATGGCTCGACCAGCAGTATCCCGGTGGCCGCTCTTGGACCTTGGCGTTGTTGATGGCGGGCCTGACCATTGGCTGCCTGAACGCCTGGCATTGGGTCTCCCAAGAAGACCGCGCCATGCACGCCGAACAGGAGGATGACGATGATCAACAACCCTAACTGGCTGGCAGGGATCGCTGCGCTGTTGACCGGCGGCGCGCTAGGCGCGGTGTTCTTCGCCGGCCTGTGGTGGACGGTGCGCTGGGCTGCCGATTCAGCGACACCGGCGCGCTGGTTTATCACCAGCCTAATTGTGCGCACCGCCATCGTGCTCGCGGGCTTCTACGCCGTGGGTGCGACGCAGCCGCGATGAAATCTTCGGTCAGGCGATTGCGCTCAAGGTTGAGAGGGTGCCCGACGTGATCGGCGGCATCGAACTCAGCGCACAAGGGCAGAAGCTGGCCTGGAGCATTGCCGACTACCTGACGGCAGTGTCAGCCACGCTCAATGAACATACCGCTGAGGTGGGCGCCGCATGACGCCTACCAGCCCTGATAACAGCCTGCGCAGTGTGTATGACGGCGCATTTACCGGTATTCAGCAGTGCGTGCAGGGTTTTAGTGCGCACTTGTTGCCACGCGAGGTGGGGGCCATTGTCAGCGTCTCCACCGGTATCGCGCGCATTAACGGCTTACAGAATGTGGGTTTCGAGGAGCTTCTGCTGTTTCCCGACGGCCTGTCAGGCATCACGTTCAACCTCGATGAGGACGGTGTTGATGTGGTGTTGCTCGGTGACTACGCGCACCTGCACGCCGGTCAGGAGGTGCAGCGCAGCGGCCGGGTAATGGACGTCGGCGTCGGTGACGCATTGCTCGGTCGAGTGATCGACCCGTTAGGGCGACCGCTGGACGGTCTCGGCCCGGTGCGGAGCGAGCAACGCCTGCCCATCGAGCGCCCTGCTGCACCGATCATGGACCGAGCGCCGGTAACCGAGCCCCTGCAGACCGGGCTGAAGGTGCTCGACGCACTGATTCCCATAGGGCGTGGCCAGCGCGAATTGATCCTCGGCGACCGCCAGACCGGCAAGACCGCCATTGCTCTGGATACCATCTTCAATCAGCGCGACAAAAATGTGCTCTGCGTTTACTGCGCCATCGGCCAGCGCGCCTCAGCGGTGGCTAAGGCCGTGGCGACTCTGCGCGCCAAAGGCGCATTGGCGTACACCGTGGTCGTGGTGGCCGAAGGCAACGAAGCGCCGGGGTTGTCTTACATTGCACCGTACGCAGCCACCAGTATCGCCGAACACTTTATGGAGGCCGGCCATGACGTACTGATCGTGTACGACGACCTTACCCATCACGCGCGGGCTTACCGCGAGCTGTCACTGCTGTTGCGCCGCCCGCCCGGGCGTGAGGCATTTCCGGGGGATATCTTCTATATCCACTCGCGCATGCTCGAACGTGCCACCCGCCTCAACGAGGCGCGCGGTGGCGGTTCGATGACCGCGCTGCCGATCATCGAGACCGAGGCGCAGAACATCTCGGCCTATATCCCGACCAACTTGATTTCCATCACCGACGGGCAGATCGTCTTATCGCCGTCGCTGTTTGAGCTGGGCGTGCTGCCAGCCATCGACGTGGGCCAATCGGTCTCGCGAGTGGGTGGCAAGGCACAGCGCGCGGCCTATCGCGCAGTGGCCGGCGACCTCAAGCTGGCTTACGCGCAGTTCGAGGAGCTGGAAACCTTTGCCCGCTTCGGCGCTCGGCTGGATCAAGACACACGGCAATCCATCGAGCACGGCAAACGCATACGTGCCTGCTTGGTACAAGCCGAATTCTCACCGGTATCGGTGCCCGCACAGATCGCCATTCTTCTGGCATTAAATAGCGCGATGTTTAACGCGGTACCGGTCGAACGCATGCCAGCGGCCCAACAAGCGGTTGAGGTAGCCGCCAATGCCTTGCCCGATGAGCTGCGCACGCGCCTGAGCGGTATCGAAAAATTGACCGACGCCGACCGTGAGCAGGTGAGCGCCGCGGCCCGTCAGGCGCTTTCCGCCTTTTCCAGCACCGACGACGCCGCCCCCGGCGCCAAGACTGCAATCGAGGAAACCCCATGAATATCCAGATCAATACCGGCAATCACATCGACGGCAGCGCAGCACTGTCCGCGCACATCAGCGCCACGCTTGAGCAGGCGCTGCAGCGCTTTAGCGAACAAATCACCCGCGTGGAAGCGCATCTCAGCGACGAGAATGGAGACAAGAACGGCCAGCATGATCAGCTGTGCATGCTTGAGGCCCGCCTCAACGGGCGCCAGCCGGTGGCCGTGACCGAGTTCGCCGCCACTCAGGAGCAAGCGGTACATGGCGCCGCGCAGAAGATGGTGCACCTGCTGGACAGCACGCTCGGCCGGCTGAACGAGCATCGCGATAAGACCTCAGCCGTGCCAGAGCCGGTAAGTAAAGACACGCCAAACCCATGACCACCACGCTCACCGCACTGCGCCGGCAGATAGGCAGCGCCGGGGATCTGAAGTCCGTGGTGCGTACCATGAAGGCCTCAGCGGCGTCAGCTATTGGTCAGTACGAGCAGTCGGTGGCGGCACTGGCCGACTACGCCCGTACGGTCGAGCTCGGGCTCAGTGTGTGCCTGCGTGCAGTCGATCCGCACGGCATACAGCGCCAGGTAGCCGACACAACGGCCGCTGACGCGGTGGTGCACGCCATCGTATTTGGTTCCGACCAGGGGCTGGTGGGCCGGTTTAACGAGGTGGTGGTTGAGCATGCGCTGGCGAGGTTGCCCTCCGCCGCCGATGCCAAGACGACAGTAAAAGTCTGGGCAGTCGGCGAGCGCCTACAGGCGCGCCTGGTTGATGCGGGTGTGACGCTAGAAGGTTCATTTGCGGTGCCGGGGTCAGTGGAGCTGATCACCCAACTGGTGGGGCAAATCCTGCTGACGGTTCAGTTGCCTGACGGCTCCGCGATGAGTGCAATGCCACGCGCCACGCTGCTGCTGTTCTATAACCGCCCCGGCGAATCCGGCTAAAGCCCTGTAAGTCAGAGGCTACTGCCGTTAGACGCCGCGTGGCAGCGCGAGTTGGCGACTCAAGCCTGGCCCACGGCGCAACTGCCAGAAGTGTTGGGCAACCCTGCGCCGGCGCTGCAAGCCTTTATCCGCGAGCACCTGTTTGTTTCGTTGTTTCGCGCCAGTGCTGAGTCGTTGGCCAGTGAAAACGCCAGCCGGCTCGCCGCCATGCAGCGCGCCGACCGCAACATCGGCGAGTTGCTGCAAGAACTGCAAACCAGCTTCCATCAATTACGCCAGGCCAGCATCGACGAGGAACTCTTCGATGTGATCGCCGGCTTCGATGCGCTGCAGCCAAGCACCTGAAGTCGGCCACTCAAACACAGCTATTAGAACCACTGCGTGCGCTGTCGAACAGACGAAGCAAGGGATGGCGCCGGTGATGAGCACAGTAGCAGGCGTTGTCATGCGGTGAACTCCTTCATAAAGAGTGCTGGCACGGACTTGGCTGCTTCAGATAAATGGCTGATGTCGTCAGTCGCTTATTACCTCGACTGTTTCACCCTCCCCCTCAACCTTCCTTGCAGTTCCCGTAAAAGACCTTTGTCATCACGCCCATTGATAGCTCCCTAACGAAAGCCCCAGGCTAGAGGGCTAAACTCGCGCTTATATCATTCCGAATGATAGTTACCTTTGCTTCATTCGATTCGTGACATAGCACATCGCCGCGCATGATCCGCCCATCTCAAATACATTGGCGGATGCACTTCATGGAACAGTCACTCAAACATTTGCGCTTCCCCTTGGCGATTTTGGCCGTAGTGGTGATGAGCGCGTGCGGCAAGACCCCGGAACAAGCGGCCGCCATGCCTGCTGCCAAAGTCAGCGTGGCGAAGGTGCTGGAACAACCGGTCAACGAGTGGGATGAATTCACCGGTCGCCTGGAAGCCCCGGAAACCGTGCAGATTCGTCCACGGGTCTCTGGCCAGATTGACCAAGTCGCTTTCACCGAAGGCGCCTTGGTCAAGAAAGGCGACTTGCTGTTCCAGATCGACCCGCGTCCGTTCCAGGCTGAAGTGCGCCGCCTTGAAGCCCAGTTGCAACAAACCCGCGCCGCCGCCTCCCGCAGCGATAACGAAGCGCAACGTGGCGAGCGCCTGCGCCAGAGCAATGCGATTTCCGCCGAACTGGCCGACTCGCGCACCACCGCTGCCCAGGAAGCCCGCGCGGCCGTTGCCGGGATCCAGGCGCAGTTGGACCTGGCCAAGCTGAACCTGAGCTTTACCCGTGTGACCTCGCCGATCAGCGGCCGCGTCAGCCGTGCCGAAATCACTGCCGGCAACCTGGTGACCGCCGACACCACCGCGCTGACCAGTGTGGTCTCCACCGACAAGGTCTACGCCTACTTCGACGCCGATGAGCGTGTGTTCCTCAAGTACACCGAACTGGCTCGCCAAGGCCGCCGTGGTGCAACCACGCCGGTGTACCTGGGCCTGTCCAACGAAACCGGCAACCCGCACTTGGGCAAGATGAACTTCATCGACAACCAGGTCAATCCGGCCACCGGTACCATCCGTGGTCGCGCTGTGTTCGATAACAGCAAGGGCGAATACACCCCTGGCCTGTATGCACGCCTGAAATTGGTCGGCAGCGGCACCTACTCTGCCGTGTTGATCACCGACGAAGCCGTCGGCACCGACCTGGGCAAGAAATTCGTGCTGGTGATGGAAGGCGACAAGCCGGCATATCGTTCGGTGGAGCTGGGGCCGAAGATCGAAGGTTTGCGCATCGTGCGCAGCGGCCTGAACAAGGACGACACCATTATCGTCAAGGGCCTGCAGCGCGTGCGCCCAGGGTCGCCAGTGGCCCCGCAAACCATTCCGATGGCCAGCCAGGAAACCCTCGCCGCCTTGGCCAAACAACGACAAGCGCTTGAAGCCAGCAACCTGGAACAAGTGGCGCCGGATAAAGCCTCGCCCAAACTTGCCAGCGCGACTCCACGCGGTTAAGGGATACGACTCAAGATGAATTTTTCCAAGTTCTTCATTTCGCGGCCGATCTTCGCAGCAGTGCTCTCGCTGTTGATCCTGATCGCCGGGGCGATCTCGCTGTTCCAATTGCCGATCAGCGAATACCCGGAAGTGGTGCCGCCGACTGTGGTGGTACGCGCCAACTTCCCGGGCGCCAACCCCAAGGTCATCGGCGAAACCGTGGCCGCTCCGCTGGAGCAGGCGATCACCGGCGTCGAGAACATGCTGTACATGTCCTCGCAGTCGACCGCCGACGGCAAGCTGACCCTGACCATCACCTTCGCCTTGGGTACCGACCTGGACAACGCGCAGGTGCAGGTGCAAAACCGTGTGACGCGGACTCAGCCGAAACTGCCAGAGGAAGTGACGCGCATCGGTATTACCGTGGACAAGGCCTCCCCCGACCTGACCATGGTGGTGCACTTGACCTCCCCGGATCAGCGCTACGACATGCTCTACCTGTCCAACTATGCGTTGCTCAATGTGAAGGATGAGCTGGCGCGTCTGGGCGGTGTCGGTGACGTGCAGCTGTTCGGCATGGGTGACTACTCCCTGCGGGTATGGCTGGACCCGAACAAGACCGCTTCGCGCAACCTGACCGCCACCGATGTGGTGACCGCGATCCGTGAGCAGAACCGTCAAGTGGCTGCCGGTGCCCTGGGTGCGCAACCCGCGCCGTCTACCACTGCATTCCAGTTGTCGGTGAACACCCAAGGTCGCCTGGTGACCGAGGAAGAGTTCGAGAACATCGTGATTCGCTCAGGCGACAACGGTGAAATCACCCGCCTCAAAGACATCGCACGGATCGAGCTGGGTTCCAGCCAATACGCCCTGCGCTCGTTGCTCAACAACCAGCCGGCGGTGGCGATCCCGATCTTCCAGCGCCCTGGCTCCAACGCCATCGAGATTTCCAACGAAGTGCGCGGCAAGATGGATGAGCTGAAAAAGAACTTCCCGCAAGGGATGGACTACAGCATCGTCTATGATCCGACCATCTTTGTGCGCGGCTCCATCGAAGCGGTGGTGCACACCCTGTTCGAAGCGCTGATTCTGGTTGTTTTGGTGGTGATCCTGTTCCTGCAGACCTGGCGCGCCTCGATCATTCCTTTGGTGGCGGTGCCGGTTTCGTTGATCGGTACGTTTGCGGTGATGCACCTGTTTGGCTTCTCGCTCAACGCGTTGTCGCTGTTCGGCCTGGTACTGGCCATCGGTATCGTGGTGGACGACGCCATCGTGGTGGTGGAGAACGTCGAACGGAATATCGAGCTGGGCCTGGAACCGTTCCCGGCGACCGAAAAGGCCATGAGCGAAGTGACCGGCCCGATCATCGCGACGGCGCTGGTGCTGTGTGCGGTGTTCATTCCGGCTGCCTTTATCAGCGGCTTGACCGGGCAGTTCTACAAACAGTTCGCCTTGACCATCGCGATTTCGACAGTGATCTCGGCGTTCAACTCGCTGACCTTGTCCCCTGCCCTGGCCGCCGTGTTGCTGCGCAGCCATGACGCGCCGAAGGATCGTTTCTCCAAGATGCTCGACAAGCTGTTTGGTGGCTGGTTGTTCAAACCGTTCAACCGCTTCTTTGAAAAAGCCAGCCACGGCTACGTCGGCACCGTACGCCGGGTGATTCGCGGTAGCGGTATCGCGCTGTTCCTGTATGCCGGCTTGATGGTGCTGACCTGGTTCGGCTTTGCCCACACCCCGACCGGTTTCGTACCGGCCCAGGACAAGCAATACCTGGTGGCCTTCGCCCAATTGCCGGACGCCGCGAGCCTGGACCGCACTGAAGACGTGATCAAGCGCATGTCTGACATCGCGCTGAAACAACCGGGTGTGGAAGCTGCCGTAGCCTTCCCGGGCTTATCGATCAACGGTTTCACCAACAGCCCGAACAGCGGCATCGTGTTCGTGACCTTGAAACCGTTCGACGAACGTAAAGACCCGAGCATGTCCGCCGGTGCGATTGCCGGCGCGTTGAACGGTAAATACAGCGACATCCAGGAAGCCTACATGGCGATCTTCCCACCGCCGCCGGTACAGGGCCTGGGTACGATTGGTGGCTTCCGCCTGCAGATCGAAGACCGTGGCAACCTGGGTTACGACGAGCTGTACAAAGAAGTGCAGAACATCATCACCAAGAGCCGTAACACGCCGGAGCTGTTCGGCCTGTTCACCAGCTACACGGTCAACGTGCCTCAGGTCGATGCGGCTATCGACCGTGAAAAGGCCAAGACTCACGGCGTGGCGATCAGCGACATCTTCGACACCCTGCAGATCTACCTGGGTTCGTTGTATGCCAACGACTTCAACCGCTTCGGTCGCACCTACCAGGTCAACGTGCAGGCTGAGCAACAGTTCCGCCTCGATGAAGACCAGATCGGCCAACTGAAAGTGCGCAACAACAAAGGCCAGATGATCCCGTTGGCGACCTTCATCAAGGTCAGCGACACCTCGGGCCCGGACCGCGTGATGCACTACAACGGCTTTATCACGGCTGAAATCAACGGCAACGCTGCACCGGGCTACAGCTCGGGCCAGGCAGAAGCTGCGATTGAAAAACTGCTGAAAGACGAACTGCCCAACGGCATGACCTACGAGTGGACCGACCTGACGTATCAGCAAATTCTCTCGGGCAATACCGCGCTGTTCGTGTTCCCGCTCTGCGTACTGCTGGCGTTCCTGGTACTCGCCGCCCAATACGAAAGCTGGAGCCTGCCGCTGGCGGTGATCCTGATCGTTCCGATGACGCTGCTGTCGGCGATTACCGGGGTGATCATCTCGGGCGGCGACAACAACATTTTCACCCAGATCGGACTGATCGTATTGGTGGGCCTGGCGTGTAAGAACGCGATTCTGATCGTTGAGTTCGCCAAGGATAAACAGGCAGAAGGCCTCGACCCACTGGCTGCGGTACTGGAAGCCTGCCGTCTGCGTCTGCGGCCGATCCTGATGACCTCGTTCGCCTTCATCATGGGTGTGGTGCCCCTGGTGTTGTCCAGCGGTGCCGGTGCCGAGATGCGCCATGCGATGGGCGTGGCGGTGTTCTCCGGGATGATCGGTGTGACCTTCTTCGGTCTGTTGCTGACGCCAGTGTTCTACGTACTGATCCGTCGCTATGTGGAGCGCCAGCAAGCGCGCAAAGCGGCCAAGGCCTTGAAGCTGGAGACACAGCAATGAGTGTGAAAGTATTCTTGCCGAGCTTGTTGGTGCTGGCGCTGAGCGCCTGTGCCGTAGGCCCGGACTACAAAACCCAGACCCCGGAGGCGGCCAATGTCACGGCCGCCGCCGATGCCAAGAAGTATGACCACGCCAAGTTCGAAGGCATCTGGTGGCAGCAGTTCGAGGACCCGACCCTCAACCAGTTGGTGACTCAGTCGCTGCAGGGCAACCGCGATTTGCGCGTCGCCTTTGCCCGTCTGCGGGCCGCCCGCGCCATCCGCGATGACGCCAGCAATGACGCCATGCCGACCATCACCAGCCGCGTCAGCAGTGACCAGGGCAAAGGCCAGATTCCGGGCCAGACCACCCGGCGCGTCAAGACCGAGCGTTACGACCTCGGCCTGGACATGGCTTGGGAACTGGACCTGTTCGGCCGCATACAGCGCAACCTGGAAGCCACCGACGCCGACCAGCAAGCCGCCGAGGCTGACTTGTACCAACTGCAAGTCACTATGATTGCCGAACTGGTGGATGCCTACGGTCAACTGCGCGGCGCGCAACTGCGTGAACGCATTGCCCTGGACAACCTGAAGAACCAGCAGGAATCGCGCACCATCACCGAAAGCCTGCGCGATGCCGGCGTGGGTGATCAGTTGGATGTGGAACGTGCCGACGCACGCCTCGCGGCGGTTGAAGCCAGCGTGCCGCAACTGCAGGCCGAGCAAGTGCGCGAGCGTAACCGCATCGCCACCCTCCTCGGTCAGCGTCCTGACAAGCTGACGGTGGACCTGAGTCCTAAAGACCTGCCAGCGATTGCCAAGGCATTGCCGATTGGCGACCCGGGGCAACTGCTGCAACGTCGCCCGGACATTCTCAGTGCCGAACGCAAACTGGCCGCCGCCACTGCGCGTATCGGTGTGGCCAAGGCCGATTTGTTCCCACGGGTCAGCCTCAGCGGCTTCCTCGGCTTTACCGCCGGGCGCGGTTCGCAGATCGGCTCGTCCGCTGCGAATGCCTGGGCCCTCGGCCCTAGCATCACCTGGGCCGCCTTTGACCTGGGCAGCGTACGCGCCCGTTTGCGCGGTGCGGATGCCGAGGCTGATGGCGCGCTGGCGAACTACGAGCAGCAAGTGCTGTTGGCCCTGGAAGAATCCGAAAACGCCTTCAGTGATTACGGCAAGCGTCAGCAACGCCTGGTCTCGCTGATCCGCCAAAGCGAATCCAGCCGCGCCGCCGCCGACCTGGCTGCGATCCGCTACCGCGAAGGCACCGTGGACTTCCTGGTGCTGCTTGACGCGCAACGTGAGCGTCTGGCGGCCGAAGACTCCCAGGCCCAGGCCGAAGTGGATTTGTATCGCGGGATTGTAGCGATCTACAAAGCACTCGGTGGTGGCTGGCAGCCAGACACGGTTGTTGCCACCGCCAAGTGAAGTAAAGAGCTCCTTTGGTTGGTCGCATCCAGCCAATTTTTAGCCCCGTGGTCCATTCGGTCACGGGGCTTTTTTTGGTCGGGTGTTTTACAGGGATGATAGTTAGGAAGTTGCCTGCACATTAGTCAGCCTTATCTGTCAGAGGGTTCTGAAATTTCTTCAAAAGCTAATGTTGGACTCTAGTACGTCGATAACGGGGGTGTAATTCTTAATACAGACAGGAGATTGTTATGGGCATGCTCGTTACGAACACAGCGACCACGTTATCGAAGCAAACTGATGCTCGTGTGGTCAGAAACCCAACCATGGTGACGAATGCGTTTACGCTGACGGAAGAGTCCAAAGCGGCGGAGACGCTGAAGCTAAAAAATTCAGAAAAAATTAACGACCTAAAAATCTTTTTAAAAAGCTATGACCTGACTTCTATCAGCACCAACGAACTTAAAGAAGTGGGCAGCAAACTTTACGATAACGGACTCATCGATGACAATACGTTCATGATGTTCATAGCTGGAGACGGCGCATCAGATGCTAATGGCCGCCAAACGAAAATGGACGTTAAATTCAATGCAATCGCTTTGTTTAACGAAAAGTTGGAGGATAACTTGGCGTATTTCAAGACCGATCGATACTCGAAACCTGAGCACGTTGCCTATATCACTCACCGGATGGTCAGTGCCAATCAGGCGCTTAATGCGATGGTTTACTTCGCAAATTCCCCAGCCAGCACCCTTTCTATAGATGAACACGCATGATCAATAAACACTCAAAAAGCAGCGCGTTGAAGGTGTCTGTCAACGCGCTGTTTGCAGGGTACAAGCACAACGCCGACACCTGAAACGACAACCCCAGCAATAAAGCAAATGAAACAGTATAAGACGCTTTACAAATTCACCTTCATAAATAAATGATTGAATCCTCAGCATGCACCGAATACAACAAAGCAACCACAGGCTTTCAATTTACCCATAGGCGACCCTCACGGTTGGCAGACGATATATATCGACTATTCATGCTTTGCCTTAACTAGCACCCAGTAAACATCGGCGAGCACCACGCCACTTACTATGCATGAACGTTCAAACGCGATGAGCCGCCCGCCTCCCAAAAAATTGCGGGAAATCTCTTTAGACTTTTATGAAGGACGACGGTGTATATATCTCTGATCTTCAAACCTAAAACTAAACGCCCGCAACCTCATTCAAAATCAAACTCCGATAATGCCCCGGATTCGACCCGCTCCATTTACGAAACGCTTTATAAAACGAACTGGTATCGGCAAACCCCAACCGCTCTGCAATTTCGGCGAAGCTGATCTGCGCTTCCGCCAGCCAAACAATCGCCAACTCTTTACGCACGCTGTCCTTGAGCCCTTGAAAGGTCTGCCCCTCTTCAGCCAATCGGCGTCGCAAGGTTGAGGCGGAGATGCACAGGCTGGCGGCGAGGCCTTCGGTTTCCGGCCAGGTCTCGGGAGGCATTTGGCGCAGGTCGTGTTTGATGTGGGTAGCGAGGCTGTCGGGGTCGCGGTACTTGACCAGGATATTGGCCGGCGCGTGGGCCAGGAAACGTTTGAGCTCTTCTGCGCTGCGCTTGATCGGCAGGTCCAGGCAGTCGGCGGAGAAGATCATGCGGGTGCGCGGTCGGTCGAAACGCAGGTTGTCGGAGAACATGACTTGGTAATCATCGCAGAAGTCTGGTTTTGAGCAGCGCAGTTCAATCGCAAGAATTGGAATCCTACGTCCCGCCAGCCAACAGGCTACGCCATGCACAATCATCCAATACGTAAAGTAGGTGAAGGCCCTGTTGGGTTCGGGCTCCGGTTCCAGCAGCACGATCTCCGCCAGGCTTTGTTGACGCACCAGTTGCGCGGGCATGCGTTCCAACATCAGTGACAGGAACGCCAGGCCGGTTTCCAGGCTTGCGCCGAGGGTGGGTTGCACCATGGAAGCGCGGCAAAGGAAGGCCAAGCTGCCGGACCTGAGTTTGCGCGGGTCCATGCCGAAGAACTCATCGTCCATACGCCGCGCCAGCAGGCGCCATAGACGCGCATAGGTCGTGGCCGACACGCGCGCATCGGGCTGGCCCAACAGTGCCGGGTCGATACCGGCTTTATCCAGCACTTCGATCGCGGCTTCACCCGGCGCACAGCTCTGCAACAAGGCTTCGCGCACGAGGTGGAGGGAGATGGTGTCTTTTTCCAACATGAGGGATCGGGCATCCGGCTGCGCAACAAATAATGGTGTGCATCATAAGGTGGGTCGCGATTTGCCACCACCGTTCAGGCCCTGTTCAGCTAAAGTCAATATTTCTTGTTTAGCAATGAGTATCATTATGCTACAACTTAGCACCCTATCTAGTTCTACTGCGGTGCCAAATGCTCGTTCCTTTTCTCATCATGCTGCGCGAAGGCATTGAAGCCGCATTGATCGTTGGCATCATCGCCAGCTACCTGCAACAGACCGGCCGTGGCCAGTGGATGCCCGCCGTGTGGATCGGTGTATTCCTCGCCGCTGCGCTGGCCCTGCTGGTCGGTGGTGGCCTTGAGCTGGTCAGCGCCGAGTTCCCGCAGAAACAGCAGGAACTGTTCGAAGGCATCGTCGGCCTGGTCGCCGTGGGCATCCTCAGTTCCATGGTGTTCTGGATGCGCAAAGTGGCGCGCTCCATCAAGCATTCCCTGCACGCCTCCCTGGATCACGCGTTGGCCGGTTCCAAACATCAGGTGACCGCGCTGATCCTGATGGTGTTTTTCGCGGTGGCCCGTGAAGGCCTGGAAACCGTGTTCTTCCTGCTGGCGGTGTTCCAGCAGAGCGAAGGCCCGGGCGCGCCGATGGGCGCCCTGCTCGGCCTGATCCTGGCGATCATTGTCGGCTTCCTGATTTACACCGGCAGTATGCGCCTGAACCTCGGCGCGTTTTTCCGCTGGACCGGCCTGTTCATCCTTGTCGTCGCCGCCGGCATCCTCGCCAACTCGGTGCAAGCCCTGCACGAAGCGGGCGTGTGGAACCACCTGCAAACCGTGCTGTTCGACTTCAGCACTGCTTTGCCGATGGACAGCCCGCTGGGTTCGGTACTGGCCGGCATGTTCGGCTATCAGGAAGCCCCCACCGTCAGCACCCTCGGTGCTTACCTGACTTACCTGGTGGTGGCGCTGGTGATGTTCTTCCTGCCCGCCTCACCGCCCAAACCTGCCGCCACTCCTTCTTCCGTTTCCACCCACTAAGGACCGCCTCTTGTCCAACCCAACTCCTCAACCGGCTCTGCCACCCCGCGCCTTGCGTTGGGCCGTGGCGGGCTCGGTGGTCGTGATGATCGCCGCCGGTGGCCTGTTCTATTACGCCTCGCAACTGGCGGCCAGCAAGCGCCAGGTCAACCACAATGAAATTGCCGTGACCATCCACGGCCATGCCTGCGAACCGAATGAACTGACTGTACCCGCTGGCCGCGCGAGTTTTCGCATCATCAACCGCTCCGAGCGTGCCGTGGAATGGGAAATCCTCGACGGCGTGCTGGTGGTCGAAGAGCGCGAGAACATCGCCCCCGGTCTAAGCCAGGTGATCAACGCCAACCTGTTGCCCGGCGACTACGCGATTACGTGCGGCCTGCTGAGCAACCCGCGCGGCACCTTGCACGTAACGCCCACCGCCGAATCCGACGCCCAGGCCAGAGCCAAGCCGTCGATGGTGGCGTTTATCGGCCCATTGTCGGAGTTCCGCGTGTATCTGAGCAGCCAAGGCAGCGCATTGGTCAAGGCGGTGACTGCCTTACAGCAAGCCATCGATGCGGGTGACCTGGCGCAAGCCCAAGCGCTTTACCTACCGGCGCGCGTGGCTTACCAGCGACTGGCCCCGGCGGCGCAACGCCTGGCGCAGTTGGACAACGCGATCAACGCCCGCGCCGACTACTTTGAGAAACGCGAACAGGATCCGGCCTTCAGCGGCTTCCACCGCCTGGAATACGGCCTATTCCAACAACGCAGCCTCGACGGCCTCGCGCCGATTGCGCAGCGCCTGGTAACCGACGTCACGACACTGAAGCAACAACTGCTGGCCCAGTCCCTGCCGCCCGAGCAACTGGTGAGCATCGTGGTGCGCAACCTCAATGGCCTGGCCGATGTGCGCGCCATCAGCGGTGAAGAAGAGCGCTACAGCCACGTCGACCTGAATGGTTTTGCCGCCAACCTGCAAGCCGCCCACAAGGTCGTCGAGCTGATGCGCCCGCTGCTGAGCAAGTCCGCCGCCGACCTGTTACCAAAAGTCGACAGCGCCCTCGCGGCGTTCGACAGCGAACTCAATGAGTTGAAAGTCGACGGCCAGTACCGCCGCTACGACAGCGTGACCGCCGATCAGCGCAAGCAGATCGCCGACAAGGCCAAGGCTCTGGCCGTTGCACTCGATGGAATCGACCCCGCCCTTGGCCTTTCCGGCCTGCAGTGAAGACGACCGCCTACATGAGTAATTCAGAACAGTTTGACCTTCAGCGGCGCCGTGTCCTGTTGGGCATGGCCGCCACCGGCGCCGCGATTGCCGGTAGCACATTGAGCTGCCCGGCCATGGCCGCCGCAGCGGAACAAGTCACCGCGGCACCCCGCAGTGACAAAACCCAGGACCACCACGATTTTTTTGGCAAGCACCAGACTGGCATCGTCACTCCGCGCCCGGCCTGCGGCATGCTCGTCGCATTCGATGTGTTGGCCAGCGACCGTGAAGACCTGGAACGCCTGTTCCGCACGTTGAATGAACGCATCGCTTTTCTGATGACCGGCGGCACCGTGCCGCAAGTCGATCCGAAACTGCCGCCCACCGACTCCGGCATTCTCGGCCCGGTGGTGACGCCGGACAACCTCACCATCACCGTGTCTGTCGGTGAGTCGCTGTTCGACGAGCGCTTCGGGCTCACGGCAGTCAAGCCCAAGCGCCTGAGCCGCATGGTCGGTTTCCCCAACGACGCGCTGGAACCGGCGCAGTGCCACGGTGACCTGAGCCTGCAATTTTGCGCCAACACCACTGACACCAATATCCACGCCCTGCGCGACATTGTGAAGAACCTGCCGGACCTGCTGATGGTGCGCTGGAAGCAGGAAGGCAGCGTACCGCCGCAGGCGCCGAGTAAACCCGGAGAACCTGCGCAGAGCGCGCGTAACTTCCTCGGTTTCCGTGACGGTTCGGCTAATCCGAATTCCAACGACGCCAAGGCCATGGACCAGATTGTGTGGGTCCAGCCTGGCAGCGACGAACCGGCCTGGGCGGCCAATGGTAGCTATCAGGCCGTGCGCATCATCCGCAACTTCGTCGAGCGTTGGGATCGAACCCCGCTGCAAGAACAGGAAAGCATCATCGGCCGCATCAAGCCGACCGGCGCGCCGATGGACGGCGCCAAAGAAACCCAGGTGCCCGACTACAGCAAGGACCCGGAAGGCACATTGACCAAGCTCGATGCCCATATCCGCCTGGCCAACCCGCGCACCCCGCAGACGCAGGCCAACCTGATCCTGCGCCGGCCGTTCAACTACTCCAACGGCGTCAACAAAAACGGTCAGTTGGACATGGGGCTGTTGTTCATCTGCTACCAGGCTGACCTGGAGAAAGGCTTTATCAGCGTACAAACCCGGCTCAACGGCGAGCCCCTGGAGGAGTACCTCAAGCCGGTCGGCGGCGGATACTTCTTCACCTTGCCGGGGGTCACTGGGCCCAAGGATTTCATCGGGCGCACGCTGCTGGCTGCAACGCACCCTCACACCACTGCCACTCCCTAAAACAACCCCCAGAGCGGAAATCGTCCTATGAAGAAGTCGACCATTGCGTTGTCGTTGTTGCTGACCCTTTCGCCGCTGGCAGCGTTTGCCGCTACCGCGCCGCTGGACCTGGTAGGCCCGGTGTCGGACTACAAGATCTACGTCACCGAAGAAATCGGCGAGTTGGTCACCCAGACCCAAGCGTTCACCGACGCCATCAACAAAGGCGACCTGGCCACCGCCAAAAAGCTCTACGCGCCGACCCGCGTACATTATGAGTCCATCGAGCCGATTGCCGAACTGTTCAGCGATCTCGATGCGTCCATCGACTCCCGCGTCGATGACCATGAAAAAGGCGTGACCGCCGAAGATTTCACCGGCTTCCACCGCCTCGAATACGCACTGTTCTCGCAAAACAGCACCCAGGGCCTGGAAACCCTGACCGCCAAACTCAATACCGACGTCAACGACCTCAAGACCCGCGTCGACGGCCTGACCTTCCCGCCGGAAAAAGTCGTCGGCGGCGCCGCAGCGCTGCTTGAAGAAGTCGCCGCCACCAAGATATCCGGCGAGGAAGACCGCTACAGCCACACCGACCTGTACGACTTCCAGGGCAACATCGACGGCGCAAAAAAAATCGTCGACCTGTTCCGTGGCCAGATCGAGAAGCAAGACAAAACCTTCCTGGCCAAAGTCGACAAGAACTTCGCCGCCGTGGACAAGATCCTGGCCAAGTACAAGACCAAGGACGGCGGCTTTGAGACCTACGACAAGGTCAAGGAAAGCGACCGCAAGGCGCTGGTGGGTCCGGTCAACACCCTGGCTGAAGACCTGTCCATGTTGCGTGGCAAGCTGGGCCTGAACTAAACGCTGGATAAAAAAAGACCCAGCCCTGTTGAGGGGCTGGGGTTTTTTTCGCCTGCAGTTCTACAGGATGCGGTACAGCAGCCGCTCGATCCGAACGCGGCTGACCCGACGCAGGAATTTGCCGACCGCCTCCGGGTAGTCCAGCAGCGTTTGCAGGTCCTGATAACGCTCGATGCGCGTGCTGTGCTGGAAAATCTGCGCCAGCTCGGTGCGGCGCGGTTCAAGCCACTGGCCTTGCGGGTCGTCGATCAGCAAAGCGTTTTCCAGGTCGAGACGGAACGCCCGCGGGTTGAGATTGTTGCCGGTGAGCAACGTGTAGCGCTGGTCGACCCACATGCCCTTGAGGTGGTAGGTGTTGTCGCCGTCGTGCCACAGGTGCAGGTTCAACTGGCCGTGGTCGATGTCGCGCTGATGGCGCTTGGCGAAGCGGCGTAGACTGATTTCGTAGAGGTAGGGCAGCGCAGCAATGACCTTGAACGGCTCGCTCGGCGGAATGTAGAAATCGTTGGCGGTCTTGTCGCCGACGATGATGTCGACCTTCACACCTCGCGCCAGGGCGCGGTTGATTTCGCGAGTCACCGGCAGCGGCAGGTTGAAGTACGGCGTGCAGATGGTCAACTGGTGCTGGGCGCTGGCGATCAGTTCGAGGATCACCCGGTTCAGGGGGTTGTTCTTGCCAACCCCGAGCAATGGGCTGACCAACAGGTGACCATTGGGCAACTGCCCCGTCGTGGTGTCATAGGTCGCGTGTTTCAAACGGCTGCGCAAGTCGCCGATATCATTGCGCAAGCTGCGCGTGGTCGGGGGATTGGGCAGGTCCAGGCGATTAACCGCCTTGGAGGCGACAAGCCCGTGTTCCACCAGGTGCTGCATGGAGTCGGCAAGCGGTTGGCTGTGGATCAGGTGGTAACGGTCGAAGCGGTACTTGTCGAACTTGTGCAAGTACACGTTATTCAGGCTGGCACCGCTGTACAGCACCGTGTCGTCGATCACAAAGCCCTTGAGGTGCAGCACGCCGAACAACTCGCGGGTTTGCACCGGCACGCCATACACCGGCACTTCAGTGCTGTGGCTTTGGGTCATGGACTGATACCAGGCGCTGTTGCCTGGCTGCTTGCCGGCGCCGATCAAACCGCGCTGGGCGCGCAGCCAGTCGACCACCACCACGATGTCCAACTGCGGCCGTGCCGCCTTGGCCGCGTGCAGCGCATCGTAGATCTCCTGGCCCGCCTCGTCCTGCTGCAAGTACAGCGCGACAATGTAGATACGGCGCGTGGCCTGGGCAATCTTCTCCAGCAGGCAACGGCGATACGCGTCGGCGCCGGACAGCACCTCAAGGGCGTCTGGAGTGAGGGGGAAACCGCGCAGTTTGGGCAACAGGGAGCGTTTGAAAAACAACGGCATAAGGCTCGCAATGGGTCGAATCCGAAGAAGCCCTGAGCTTACACCATGGGGGGGCTCAGGTCTCGCTGTGCGGCATGGAAAAAAATTAATTGACCAAGAAGAACGATCGTTCTACTTTTTGTGACATGAACGACATAGCCAGTAATGAAACCCGCGATATTATCCTCGACGTCACCGAAAAGCTGATCTACCGCCATGGCATCGCCGCCACTGGCATGGACTTTCTGGTGAAAACCGCCGGTGTCTCGAGAAAAAGCATTTACCGCTACTTCGCCAATAAAGACGAACTGGTGATTGCCGCTCTGCAGCGCCGCGATGAGCGTTGGATGCAGTGGCTGCGCGATGAGGTGGAACGCAGCGAAGGCACAGGTGAGCGCCTGCTTGCGCTGTTTAGCGCGCTCAAGGCCTGGTTCGGTACTGCAGATTTCCGTGGCTGCGCCTTTATCAATACCAGTGGCGAAACCGGCGACCCGCAAGATCCAGTGCGTCTGCTGGCCAAGGCGCATAAACAAAAACTGTTCGAGTATGCACTTGAACTGTGTCAGGCACAGGGTACCCCTGCGCCCGAACGGCAGGCCGCGCAACTGCTGATCCTGATCGATGGCGCCATTACCGTTGCCCTGGTGATGGGCGATTCAACAGCAGCCGATCATGCGCAAGGCATGGCGCGAACGTTATTGGGACTTTGAATGCACAGGCAGGCGCAACGCTCGATAAACCCTATTGCTTGAGGAATTACACGATGTCATCGATTGCAGAAACACGTCCGCCCTTGCCGCCGTTTACCCGCGCGTCGGCCATCGAAAAAGTGCGCTTGGCCGAGGACGGCTGGAATTCGCGCGACCCGCAGCGGGTGTCCTTGGCCTACACCCTGGACACGCAGTGGCGCAACCGTACCGAATTCGCGCATAACCGCGAAGAAGCCAAAGTTTTTCTGACCCGTAAGTGGGCCAAGGAGCTGGATTATCGGCTGATCAAGGAGCTGTGGGCGTTCACCGATAACCGCATCGCGGTGCGCTATGCCTATGAGTGGCACGACGATTCGGGTAACTGGTTCCGCTCCTATGGCAACGAGAACTGGGAATTCGATGAGAATGGCCTGATGGCCAATCGTTTTGCCTGCATCAACGACCTGCCGATCAAGGAAAGCGAACGCAAGCTCCACTGGCCGCTGGGCCGGCGCCCGGATGATCACCCGGGGCTGTCCGACCTGGGCTTGTAACCCTTTGGAACTGGCTTGCCTGCCTTGGTGCACCTGATACACCGAGGTGCCTGCATCGCAGGCAAGCCAGCTCGCACAGGGAAGTATCGGCCTACCTCAGTCCTGATTCAGCCCAATCCGATACAGCACGCCATCCTTCTCATCCGTCAGCACGTACAAAAAGCCATCGGGCCCCTGCCGCACATCGCGGATCCGCGCTTTCAAGCCGCCCAGCAAACGCTCCTCGTGAACGACCTTGTCGCCATCGAACTGCAACCGGATCAACTCCTGGCTGACCAGCGCGCCGATAAATACGTTGTGCTGCCAGGCTTTGAAGCGGTCTGCATCGTAAAACGCCATCCCGCTGATACCCGGTGATTTCTCCCAGACGTGATGCGGCGGCACCGTGCCCTCCACCGTTTTGCCCTTGGCTTCGGGTATGGGTGTCAGCGAATAATTGATGCCATGGGTTGCCAACGGCCAGCCGTAATTCTTGCCCCGTTCGATGATGTTGATCTCATCGCCGCCGCGCGGCCCATGTTCGTTTTCCCAAATCGTACCGCTCCACGGGTTCAACGCCAGGCCCTGAGGATTACGTTGGCCGTAGGACCATATCTCCGGGCGTACGCCTTGCTGGCCGACAAACGGGTTGTCATCCGGCACGCGACCGTCCGGGTAGATACGCACGACCTTGCCTTGCAACTTGTCCAGGTCCTGGGCCGTCGGGCGATCGTTGTTTTCCCCAAGGGTCACGAACAGGTAGCCGTCACGGTCGAAGGCCAAGCGCGAGCCGAAGTGATTGCCGGTGGACAGTTTAGGCTCCTGGCGCAGGATCACTTTGAAGTCGGTCAAGCCACTGAGATCTGTCGCCAGCCGGCCACGGCCCACCGCAGTGCCGGCCGTGCCGCCCTCGCCGCCGCCTTCCGCGTAAGACAGGTAGACCATGCGGTCCTGTTTGAAATCCGGTGACAGCACCACGTCCAGCAGACCGCCCTGCCCTTTGGCCCACACTTCAGGCACGCCCGTCAGTGGCGCGGAAAGCTTGCCGTCCGGGCTGACAAAGCGCAGGTGGCCGGGACGTTCCGTCACCAGGAAGCCTTGCTTGTCCGGCAGAAAGGCCACCGCCCATGGGTGGTCCAGGCCTTTGGCAATCGGGGTGGCGGTGATACTGCCTTGTTCGCTGGGGAACTGCTGGGCTTCGGCGGCGACAGCCGCCGTCAACGGCAGCAGCGTGGTTGCACAAACGGCGGCTAGCAGGGTTTTGCGTAGAAACATAAGGCTGGACCCTTACCGGCGATTGCCGCTGGCGTCATAAGTGGGGGCTTTGGTTTCGGTGGCCGGGCGGCTCGGGGCGGCATCGCGCTGGGGATAGCGGTTGCCGATGCCGCCGTTCTCCAAGGTCGGCGAACGTGTGGTCGGCCCAGTCTGAATACCGCGAATGGCCGGCGCATTGGGCTGTGTGCCCTGCATGCTGTTGGGGTTGGCCCGGTGAATCGGACCGTTGTTGGAGTTGTTGTTGCCGGGCAGGTTTTGCGCATGGGCCAAAGGGACAAGGGCCAAACCCAACACCAGCGCTGCAACGTGACGCACACAGCTGTTCATGACAAAGCCTCTCTGGGGCGAGGAGTACGTGCTTTCGATAACACGCTACGCCTCAGGTTCGGCTTTCGACACTAAATAGTTTCTCATCAGGTGTAACACGATCTGTCCGTGCATCTGTCCGTGGAAACTTTTCCCACAGGGTCCGAGTCACCTGAACACAGCCTCTATGTAAGGAATCGCACATATGCCACGGGCAATCTGGAAAGGCGCCATCAGCTTTGGCCTGGTGCATATACCGGTGTCACTGGTCTCGGCCACGTCATCACAGGGCGTTGACTTTGACTGGCTCGACAAACGCAGCATGGACCCGGTGGGCTACAAGCGCATCAACAAGACCACTGGCAAGGAAGTCACGAAGGCGAACATCGTCAAGGGCGTCGCGTTCGAGAAAGGCCGGTACGTGGTGCTCAGCGAAGAAGAAATCCGCTCGGCCCACCCCAAGTCGACCCAGACCATTGAAATCATGGCGTTTGTTGCCAGCGACCAGATTCCGTTGCAGAATATCGACACCCCTTACTTTCTCGCCCCGGACAAACGCGGCGGCAAGGTGTATGCGTTGCTCAGGGAGACTCTTAAAAAAACCAGTAAAGTCGCCCTGGCCAATGTGGTGCTGCACACCAAGCAGCACTTGGCCGCATTGATGCCCCTGGATTCGGCCCTGATACTGGTGATGTTGCGCTGGCCCGCTGAGGTGCGCAGCCTGGACGATCTTGAACTGGGCAGCGACGTGACCAAGCCCACGTTGGCCAAAGGTGAGTTGGAAATGGCCAAGCGCCTGGTAGAAGACATGAGCGCCGACTGGCAACCGGATGACTACCGCGACAGCTTCCAAGAGAAAATCATGGCGCTGGTGGCCAAGAAGGCCAAGGCCGGCAAGATCGAGGACGTCGAAAGCAGCGCGGACGGTGAGGAGCGTAAGTCAGCCGATGTGATTGACCTGACGCAATTGCTCAAGCGCAGCCTGGCCGGCAAGCCGGCAAAGAAGCCCGCCGTGAAAAAATCCACCAAGGCCTCATAAGTCATGCCAAAGCCCCTCAGCGACTACAACCGCAAACGCGACTTCGGGATTACCGCCGAACCACAAGGGAGCGCGCCCGCCGGCAAAAGGAAGGCCTCGGCGCTGTCGTTCGTGGTCCAGAAACATGAGGCGCGCAACCTGCACTACGACTTCCGCCTGGAGCTTGATGGCGTGTTGCTCAGTTGGGCGGTGCCCAAAGGCCCGAGCCTGGACCCCAGCCAGAAACGCCTGGCCGTCCACGTTGAAGATCACCCCCTCGGCTATGGCAGCTTCGAAGGCAATATTCCGGCGGGTCAGTACGGCGCAGGCGACGTTATCGTGTGGGACCGCGGCGTGTGGCAACCGCATGACGACCCGCGCAAGGCTTACGCCGCCGGCAAACTCAAATTCACCTTGGTCGGCGAGAAACTCTCAGGCGACTGGACCCTGGTGCGCACGCGCCTGAAGGGCAGCGGCGATAAACAACAATGGCTGCTGATCAAGGAAAAGGACCCACAGGCACGCCCTGCCGATGACTACGATATTGTCCAGGCCCAACCGAATAGCGTGCTCAGCAACGCCTCGGTCGGCAAACCCAACGCTAAAGCCAAGCCCAAGCCCAAGCCCAAGCCCAAGCCGCGAAAAACTGCAGTCACCCTCCCCGAGCAATTCGCCCCGCAATTGGCCACGCTGGTGGACCGCGCGCCAGAAGGCGACTGGCATTACGAAATCAAGTTCGACGGTTACCGCATGCTCGCGCGCATTCGTGACGGCGAGGTACGCCTGTTCACCCGCAACGGCCATGACTGGACCGAACGCCTGCCCCGTCAGGCCAAGGCCCTGCAAGCGCTGAAACTCAAGGACAGCTGGCTCGACGGCGAGGTGGTCAGTCTCAACGGCGACGGCGTGCCGGACTTCCAGGCGCTGCAAAACGCGTTTGATATCGGGCGCAGCCTGGACATTGTCTACTACCTGTTCGATGCGCCGTTCCTCAACGGCCAGGACCAACGCGAAGCGCCTGTCGAGGATCGCCGCGCGGCCCTCAAGGCCGCGTTGGCCGGTAGCCGTAGCAAGTTGCTGCGCTTCTCTGAGGCGTTCACTGCGCACCCTCGTGACATCTTTGAAAGCGCTTGCGACTTGGCCCTGGAAGGCGTAATCGGTAAACGCCTCGGCAGCCCCTACGCGTCGAGTCGCAGTGCCGATTGGATCAAGCTCAAATGCCGCTTGCGCCAGGAGTTCGTGATTGTCGGCTACACCCGGCCGCAGGGCTCACGCAGTGGTTTCGGGGCGCTGTTGCTGGCGGTGAATGATGATTCCGGGCTGGTGTACGCCGGGCGTGTGGGCACAGGCTTTGATCAGGCGTCGCTGAAGTCGATCTACGCGCAACTTACGCCGCTGGAGTGCAGCACGTCACCCTTGGAAAAACCGCTGACCAGCGCCCAGGCCCGCGGTGTGCATTGGGTGCGGCCGACGCTGGTTGGCGAGGTGCAATTTACCGGATGGACCCGAGAAGGCGTGGTTCGCCAGGCAGCGTTTGTCGGCATGCGTACCGACAAGCCCGCTGCGCAGATCATTCATGAGCAACCGCGCGCGGCCAAATCCATGAAAACCGCGAAAAAACCCAGCGGCAACGTGAACATCACCCATCCCGACCGCGTAATCGATAAGCAAAGCGGTACGCAAAAACAGCAGTTGGCGCAGTTCTACGACAGCATCAGCCAATGGATTCTGCCCTTCCTGCGTCACCGTCCGGTTTCGCTGCTGAGAGCGCCCGAAGGCATTGAAGGCGAGCAGTTCTTCCAGAAGCATTCCGAGCGGCTCGCCATGCCTGACATCAAGCAACTGGATCAGGCGCTCGACCCTGGCCATTCACGCCTGATGGAAATCGACAGCGCCGCTGCATTGATCGGTGCCGTGCAAATGGGCACCGTGGAATTCCACACCTGGGGCGGTACCACCGACAAGCTCGAAACCCCGGACCTGTTTGTGCTCGATCTCGACCCGGACCCGGCACTGCCTTGGAAAGCCATGTTGGAAGCGGCGCAGCTCACGCTGTCGGTGCTTGACGAATTGGGGCTGCAGGCGTTCGTCAAGACCAGCGGTGGCAAGGGCCTGCACCTGGTCGTGCCACTGGCGCGGCGCGACCATTGGGACACCGTCAAGGCATTCGCCAAGGCGATTGCCCAGTTCATGACCGCGCAATTGCCGGAGCGTTTTACCGCAACGTCAGGGCCCAAAAACCGTGTCGGCAAGATCTTTATCGACTACCTGCGCAATGCTCGAGGCGCCAGTACCGTGGCGGCCTACTCCGTGCGCGCCCGCCCGGGATTGCCGGTATCGGTGCCGGTCAGTCGTAAGGAATTGAAGGGCTTGCGCGGTGCCCAGCAGTGGACGGTCGCCAACGTGCATGAGCGTTTAAAGGCGTTGAAGGTTGATCCCTGCGCCGGGTATGCCAATCGCCAGAAAATCAGCAAGAAGATGTGGGATAAGCTGGGCGCCCATCCACCGCAGTGAAGAGCGCCCAGGGCGCCCCTCAGATCAGTACAAAGATCAACGCCAACCCAGCGAAGATCGCCCACTTTTCCAGGTAGTAGCGCATGCGGTTGCGCTTTTTCAGCGCTTTGCCGCGCAGACGGATCTTATACAGGCGCGTGAAGGCGCGATTGAGCCCACCGGTCTGGTCACCGGCATCGTTAGGCGAGCCCGCAGCGGCCATGACGGTACGGCTGAACCAGCGATTGAACGCCGCGGCCCAGCGGTATTTCATCGGACGCTCGATATCGCAGAACAGGATGATGCGGTTCTGCTGCGTGGTGTTTTCGGCGTAGTGGATGTAAGTCTCGTCGAACATCACTGGCTCGCCGTCACGCCAGTAGTAGTTTTCGCCATCCACATTGATGTAGCAGCCCGGGTCATTCGGGGTATCCAAGCCCAAGTGATAGCGATACGAGCCTGCATACGGGTCGCGGTGACGCACCAGCCTGGAACCTGGCGGCAGTTCGGCGAACATCGCGGCCTTGATCGAGCCAATGCCCTGGACCAGCTCAGTGGTGCGCGGGCAGAGCTTCATCGCGGAAGGATGGCTGTCGCCATACCATTTCAAGTAAAAGCGCTTCCAACCGGATTTGAAGAAGGAATTGAAACCTACGTCGTTGTACTGGTCCGAGCACTTGATCTCCCCGGCGCGCATCAGGGCCAGGCCTTCCTGGCGAATTTCTTGCCAGTGCGCCTGCAGCGGGCTCAAGTCCGGGAAATCGCCGGGCGACAGATAAGGTCGGCTGGGCAGTTTAGAGAAAAGGTAGAGAAAGCAGTTGATCGGTGCCAGGAAGGTCGAATGATCACTGAGTTGGCGGCCTAGCTTATGCCGCACCCGACCGCGCAGGTGTACATATGCAATCGAGGCAACGTAAAGCATAACAATGATGAGTTTCACGGGGATTCGTCACACGTCAGAAGAAAACAGGCTGCTCCTGCGTGCCCACTACGGCCGAGGTTGGATAGCAATACCTGAAATCACAATTCACACAATCGGCACGACCGTCTGATCGACATCCGGTACGTAGCCATTGGCACTTATTTAGCCATAATTTGTAACCATAAATTAACTACGAATTGTGAAAAGCTGTCTTGCAAATAGGTTGGGCTGGGGCTTAAGGGTTCCAATCGATGACTAGGCGCATCAGGGCATAAATGCTAAAAAGCGTCGCATCATCTTCACAGCCGACGATTTACCCTTCAGCAAAAAGGAATTTGTATGTCATCGATAACAGACCCGGATATCCAAGCCCTGCAAGGTACCTGGGAGCAAACTTCCCTCGAAGACAGTGGCGTGCTCAACCCAGTCGATGCCCACAGCGCCCCGGGTGCAATCACCTCTATCACCGGCGACCGGTTCGAAGTGAAGACCGTCAGCGGCGAGGTATTGCTGGCTGGCCGGTTTTCCCTGGACAGCAGCACCGTTCCCAAGAGCATTACCTGGGTCGACGCCATTGGGGATGACGCAGGCAAACACTTGCCCGCCAGTTATCGCCTGGAAGAGGATGAGTTCGTGTTTATTGCCGCCGAGGAAAACATGCCCAGGCCGCTCGCGTTCAGTACTGGCCCAGGTCAAACCATGCGCACCTTCGTACGTCGCGGCTGATCGCGCGCCATCCGAACTTGCGACAGTATTTTCACAAAGCCTTCACTTTCGCAGCTATAGGGTGATGCCTACCTACTCCAGTGCATCCCTTGGCCCGCCTCTCCTCGCGGGCTTTTTTTTGGTTCTTCACGGATTGCCGGGAAAGACGCTCTTGATCTTCATGAAGAAGAACTCGCTGTCCCGGTAACCGTACGCCATTCGTTTGATGACCTTTATTCGATTGTTTATTCCTTCCA
>NZ_CAXAQM010000040.1:0-45593 GCF_963970525.1 Pseudomonas sp. EA_65y_Pfl1_P113 | reverse complement strand
GAGGTAGACTTTTTCAACTTTGGCGTCGGGGCGCATCATAACTGCGGGCTCCTGATGGGAATCGGGAGCACAGCATCAGGCTTCAACGGGCAGTTTTGAATGTGTACATGGTGGATCGCTTACGATCTAGATTGCAATATGAAAGGAATGACCATGCAGACGCCCACATTTGTTCCCTTCTGAAACGTTGGAAAGTCGATGAGCGGCCTCAATAAAGAACTCTTTAAAAATCTACACTGATTCCCCCCGTATCTCACGCGACAGAAAAACAAAACAGCTAGACTAAACCTTCCAAGACTCGAGATCGATGCATAAAGTTTCAAACAAAAACTCTACAACTTTGGCTCGCCCCTCACCCAGCGCTGATGCAATGGTGATTACGGAAACCAAAATGGAGTTAACAGTGTGCAAATCGGCGACATCACTCAGGCAATTTAATATTTCTTCGAATTTCCCCAACATAGCAGTTTGGGAAAAATTTAATGCCTGCACTACATGGGTAGATGGCGTCAGGTAGAGAATATTCGCACGCGTCCGCAAACCGTAGGCTTCAGTCAGCATGCCATACCCTTCAGAAGGGAAAGCTTCGTCCTGCCCTGCAAGCCTCCTCAATGCCTCCTGAAAAGCCATGGATAGATGAAGAATGACTTCTGAGAACTCTTTTACACTGGTGTCGCTGGCCAGGGCCGGAGACAGATCCGATGAAACCAAAACAGGCATATTGCCTCCTAAATATTAGTAATTAGCCCAGTTAGCTAGGTACGAGTTCCGAACTTCGAACCACCCTGGTCAAATGATCAGTTAAAAGATGAATATCCCCATGTAAATTCTGAACGCCATTCCATGGCCGGCTGCCTGTTTTAAAGGACCACTCTCCCGAACCGAGCGTCCAAGCTGTAAATCCTTGTAGCTTTCTAAGGCCTAACTTGAATACTGGGGCCAGCGGCGCTCCTGTAGCACACAACTGTTCCATGACGAACCCCATGGAAATAATCCCCGCGCTATGTACTAGACGAGAACTTTTAGGTGTATGACCATGCCAAGCATTTCCAAACACTTCCTGGACCGCCTGGAAAAACTCACTAATGGCCAAGAAACATCGATCCTCGCCTCCCGGCAACTCAATCACCTCCCGACAGTAACCGTCTGATAGGGAATTCATTACCAGTTTTTGGAGCGACGTATCGCCGATGACTCCTAAGGGATTGGTATGCTGCTTAATCTGACCTTGCAAAGAAGATCGATCGTCATAATTCAGCATTTCCACGATGCGGGCTGCGCGGGCGCGGGAAGTCATTCTGAATGGAAGGCCGCTGACAGACGGGAGCAGTTCATATACCAGCGACTTCGGTAATGGACTGGTGTTGTTGACGAGAATGAATTGTCGGCGAAGTTCCTCCTGATTTTCACACACAAGAGCAGACACCAGTAGCTGGAACGAACTCCCCTCGAGCCCAGCTAACGCAGATAGGCGCTGCTGACCATCCACAACG
This sequence comes from Pseudomonas sp. EA_65y_Pfl1_P113, assembly GCF_963970525.1. Taxonomy (NCBI): domain Bacteria; kingdom Pseudomonadati; phylum Pseudomonadota; class Gammaproteobacteria; order Pseudomonadales; family Pseudomonadaceae; genus Pseudomonas; species Pseudomonas sp. EA_65y_Pfl1_P113. The sequence continues at coordinate 44,100 of NZ_CAXAQM010000040.1, read as the reverse complement.
AACCCAGGAGGGCCGGATGAAATATCCACCTCAATTTCCGCATAGGCTCCATTTCCTTCCACCACCCGGACTCCACTGGTAAACGCTAACACCACAGCATTGGGCATTACCGCATCGGGACGGGAGAGGTAGTCGCGAATCTCTCGTATGTGCTTGGATACCTGTGGCCGCTGAAAGCCATGAAGGGCGCCACGATCATCACGCTTGACCCGGTCGATGCTAGCGATCGCCAAAATCTGCTCAACGGTAGCCGCAAACGATACCACTTGGTGGGTTGGGCTCTGTAACGCCTTGATTGCGCTGAACTTAACCAATGAGTCTCTTCCTTCATCGAACGGCCCCCCAGAAAGAGGGGGTAGCAGCAGTATTGAGGCTCTTATACCAACCCTTCCGCATAAAAACTAGCCTAAGCGCATTGGCCCATACAGTTATTAAATGGTAAATTGTCAGCCTCAGATAAATGCAACACCCGTCAAAACAGGCCTACAGTTTTCCCATGAGAACCGTCATCATCACCAACTGCACCAATCGAAAACGTCTCGACGGCCTGCCGCCGGTGGTGCTGAACGACGAGTGTTATTCATCGATTGCTGCCATGGCAAAGGCGTGGAAGGGGCAAATAGACGAACGTCCCACCACTCTGGTGGCATCTTCACTTTACGTGGGTAGAAGCGTTTCTGACGCGAGGCGCGTAGCAACGAAGTTGGACGCAAAGCTAATGTTTGCGTCGACCGGCTTAGGGTTGATTGAAGGCGATCAGAGATGTCCACCGTACAACCTGACGGTGGCTCAGGATCCGAATTCTATCATCCCACGTCTCGAAAAATTGGGGGTGCACGCATCAGATTGGTGGGAAGCCGTGAATGTCACCCGATCAAAGGGAAGCGCCCTAGTGGACCTCGTCAGCCAACCCGACATCGACTTGGTGCTCATTGCCCTCTCTTCAAACTATGTCCAGTTGATAGGCGAAGACCTTGGAAAGGTCAGGGACACGCAGATCGACAAGCTCAGAATATTCACTTCGCGTCCAGGCATCGAGATGCTTCCCAGCCATTTACGACGCATCGCGATGCCCTATGACGAACGCCTTGAAACCTCAACACTACCAGGCACTCGCAACGATTTCCCTCAAAGAGCCTTGCGTCATTTCATTGAGATTCTTGAACTGTCGAGTGCTCCTGTTGAGATCGCTCGAAAGAGCGTCAGCGCGGCGATGGATCTTTTATCCCTAGCAAAAACGACCATCCGGCGGCGCGCATCGGACAGTGAAATTGCCTACATGCTTGAGTGTGTGTGGGCTGACTACCAAGGCAGTTCCACCCGATTGTTGCGCTACTTAAGGGACGATGCCCTGGTGTCGTGCGAGCAATCGCGCTTTCGGAGGATCTGGCAGGACATCAAAGGTCAAGACAGCATAGAGAGCAAAGCATGACGAGCGAAGATGCGATTGTGGTGCGTGCACTACGCACCACGCAAGGCGACAACCTTGATGTGTATGCATTATTCATCAGGGGATCTGACCTGGTCCGAATTGCTGACATCAGCCGCCTGTCGCGTGAAGACAGCAGCCCCCTCAAGGGCTTTCAACGCCCCGAGATTAAGAGTCATGTCAAAGGGATCACCGAGTACCTCAATCAGGGAAATGTACTTTTTCCCAATGCAATTATCTTAGCGCTGTCTCCTGACCTGCGTTTTGTTGCAGCACGCGGAAGCAAGCCGACAGGCGACGCGGGGCTTTCGCAAGCAGGTACGCTGACGATCCCTATCAGGGAGGAAGGAATGAGATCTGCCTGGATCGTAGACGGGCAACAGCGCTCATTGGCGTTGGCGAAAGCGGCTAACTCGGATCTTCCTGTACCAGTGATCGGCTTTGTGTCCGACAGCCTGACCACTCAGCGCGAGCAGTTCATTTTGGTCAACAAGGCCAAACCCTTGCCCACTCGACTGATCAACGAACTACTGCCGGAGACAGGCAGCATCCTTTTGCCCCGCGAACTGAGTGCTCGCAAGGCACCAGCTGAGTTGTGCGGCCTTCTTAGCCGCGATCCCAACTCCCCTTTCCACAAACTCATAAAGCGGTCGTCCGAGCAAAATAGCAAAGCAGTGATCACTGACACAGCTGTAATAACAATGATCCGTCATAGCATCAGTAATCCGTTGGGGGCGTTGGCTCCATACACCTCCAGCACCGACGGTGCGGCGAACGTTGAGTCCATGTACAACCTACTGACGACCTTCTGGCGAGCAGTGCGTGATACGTTTCCAGAGGCGTGGGCACTTGAATCCAAGAGCAGTCGACTCATGCACTCAGCGGGGATCATCGCCATGGGAGTACTTATGGATCGGATCTACGCCAAAATCGGTGGTCAGCGCGAAACCTACGAAGCAGTGCTACAAGAACTGGCCAAAGTAGCTCCTTACTGCGCATGGACAACAGGTCAGTGGCCGATGATTAATGTCCAGTGGAATGAAATCCAAAGCACCCCTCAAGATATCAAGGCACTGCAAGAAACCTTGATCCGCCTCTACATGACCAGCGCTCACCAATGAAATTTTTATACGCCGACACCCAAGACTACGTAGACCCGGACTACGATTTCATCAACGATCGAAATGCGCCAGGCCGAAAGAGATACTGGGATGACCAGTATGCGCACGAAATGATGACCCCCGTCCCTTATGATGGGCTATTGGTCTCGATGAGCGCAGTGCGACCTGCAAATGGTGTCGCTAATTCAAAGGTTCGGTACTCGACTTCCGAGCAGCAGCGCTTCCTCAGAGAAGGCGCGCGCAAATTTCTACGACTCGATGGCATTCAGTTCAAAGATACGATGGTCCTAGGGGACTGCGGGGCCTTTGCCTATGTAGAACACCCTACCCCTGCGTATAGCCCAAGCGAAGTAGTAGAGTTCTACTCGGATGCGGGATTCACCCATGGCTGCTCGCCAGACCACATCATATTCAACTGTGACTCCAGCAATCCGCCAGCGCTGAGCCAGTCGGAGGATGTGTTGTTTCGGTACGAAATTACGCTCAAAAATGCACAAGAATTTCTACGTTTAGTGAAGGAGGCGGAATGGCCTTTCGAACCTCTTGGAGCGGTACAGGGTTGGTCTCCTCAAAGCATGGCGAACGCTGCAAAACAACTCGAAGACATGGGTTATCGCTACTTGGCGATCGGAGGTCTAGTACCTTTGAAAGTCGATCAAATCCATGAGGTTCTAAAGGAGCTTCGAGCGGTCCTTAAGCCCGAGACAAATATTCATCTGCTGGGTTTTGCTAAAGCTGAGAATATCCATGAATTCACTGGATATGGCATTACCAGCTTTGACTCAACCTCCCCCCTTATACGCGCATTTAAAGATGCAAAGTGTAATTACTACATGGGCAACAATACAACCAAACTGGATTATTACACTGCCATCCGTATTCCTCAGGCAATTGAAAATCCACGCCTGATGCAAGGAATTAAAAAAGGCACTCTGAGCGCAGAAGAGTTACAAATCAAAGAAAAAGCGGCGCTGCTAGCGATCCGCGACTACGATAAAAATCTTCTCGACTTTGATTCTACCTTAGCCGTACTAGTAGACTATCTCCGACTGACTCTATCCGGCACAATATTATCACCAATAGAAATGGAAAAAGAAATCGCCAAGCATGTCCGACTAATCTCACCCACACTGAGAGATAAACCGTGGCAAAAATGCCAATGTTCGATTTGTCAGTCAGTCGGTATCGAAACTATTATCTTTCGAGCCAGCAATCGAAACAAAAGACGCGGATTTCATAATTTAGGCGTGTACCACCGCCACCTTCAGAAAACTCTGGAACTTTCGAAACAATGATCTATCGATTTAAGGGTGTGCGCGCCCAACAGGCCTCCGAGCATGATGTATTTTCGTTTGCGGCCACCCCAAATGAAATTTTAGAATTTTCTGAAATTGAGAGAGTCGGCCGCGATGAAGAAGGCCACCTCAAAGGTTTTCAGCGCCATCAAGTCGCGTCGCACATCAGAGATATTCGTGACTATCTTCAGCGCGACGATGCATTGCTCCCTAATGCAATCATCTTGGCCTTTCTGGATGGGGTCACGATTAAAGACCTCGGCGAGGGTATTGTAGAAATCGTTATTGATGCTACCGAATCCAAACCAGGCTTAGTGGTCGATGGACAACAGCGACTCAGTGCCCTTGCGACGATGGAAAAACCTGGATTCCAAGTATTTGTATCTGCATTGATTTGTAAAGACTACAACGAACTGCGGCAGCAGTTTGTGCTCATCAACAATACGAGGCCGCTGCCAAAATCGCTGATCTATGAACTTTTACCGACTGTTGACGGACTGCCAGAACGGTTCACCAGTCGTAAGTTCGCTGCTCGTATTATTGATTTGTTGAATTTTTTGCCTAACTCCTCTCTATTTGGCGAGATCAAACAACATACGAATCCTAGAGGAGTACTAAGCGACATGGCGATGCAGAAGTTCGTGATGAACTCTGCGAATGATGGCGCGATTCGTAGCTTCATGAAGTTTGATGATTTTGAGGGGCGCAGCATCGAACTTATCAATAACTTCTTCCATGCAGTGCGTGTAGTTTTCAAATCGGAATGGGAGGGACTAGCGCCTAGGAATTCTCGCTTGAAGCACGGAGCAGGCCTGGTTTCTTTGAGTTTCGTTATGGAGTTGCTTTATTCCGATCAAGGCACAACCAGCAAGGAAGGATTTATCAAAGGTCTAAAACTTTTGAAACCTCATACGGCGTGGACAAGTGGCGAATGGCACATTTCTGCAACCGACCAACGCCCTTGGAACGGCATCCAAAACACGCCCACTGATATCGGATTGCTCACCAAATATCTGACCGACAAACTCAAGCAAGAGCTGAAACGGCGCTAAATCAGACCCAGTCCAGAGGAGAGCAGTATGCACAGCAAAGCCTTAGTTCTTTTTTCAGGCGGACAAGATTCTACCACCTGCCTTGCTTGGGCGCTGGAACGTTACGAGCACGTCGAGACCATTGGCTTTGATTATGGCCAGAGGCACGAAATAGAACTTGAGTGCCGGATAAATATCTTGCAGGAGATACGGAACAGATTTCCGAACTGGGCTAAGCGACTCGGTGAAGATCACGTGCTTGACCTCAAATTACTCGGCCAGATCAGCGATACAGCGATGACAGGTGAGAAAACTATAGAGTTTGAAAAGAACGGACTTCCCAACACCTTCGTTCCCGGACGTAATCTGCTGTTCTTCACCTTTGCTGCCGCCATCTCCTATCGAAGAGGGCTTAGTGTGCTCGTGGGCGGAATGTGTGAAACGGACTACTCAGGCTATCCAGATTGTCGAGACAACACGCTGAAGTCGCTGCAGGTCTCCCTCGGCCTTGGCATGGATATGCCGTTGGTTATCGAGACACCCTTAATGTGGCTGGATAAAAAACAAACCTGGGAGTTGGCCAAAGAACTCGGCGGGGCAGGCTTTGTCGAGCTCGTTCAGGAAGAAACCCACACTTGTTACCTGGGCGATCGTCAGCATCGACATGACTGGGGATATGGGTGCAACGACTGCCCCGCTTGCGAGTTGCGCCGAACCGGCTTCGAAGCATACCTGCGAGATAACGACGCATGACCTACAGCATCAAAGAAATCTTCTACACCCTGCAAGGAGAAGGGCTTCGAGCGGGCCGACCAGCAGTGTTCTGTCGCTTTGCAGGGTGCAATCTCTGGAGCGGCCGGGAAGCCGACCGCTCCCAAGCTGTTTGCCAGTTCTGCGACACCGACTTTGTGGGTACGAACGGAACGTTGGGTGGCAAGTACCTGACCGCGCAGACCTTGGCCGAGCGAATTGCCTCGCAGTGGCCGGCCGGCCAAGCGCACCGTTACGTCGTGCTCACAGGTGGCGAGCCCTTGTTGCAGGTCGATGACGCGCTGATCAACGCACTTCATAACCAAGATTTCGAGGTGGCCGTTGAGACTAATGGCACCATCGTAGCGCCTGCAGCGATCGACTGGATCTGTGTCAGCCCCAAAGCTGGTACAGAGTGGATACAGCGAAGCGGTGACGAATTGAAACTCGTTTACCCACAGCAGGGACTACTGCCCGACACCATTACCGCCAACGACTTCAAGTACTACCTATTGCAACCAATGGATGGCCCAATGCAGCGCCAAAACACTCGGTCTGCCATTGCTTATTGTCAAGCCAACACCACGTGGCGACTGTCCGTACAAACACACAAGATATTGGAGATCCGCTAATGTCCACGCCTGCAATTGCCCCTCCCTACCCCTCGTCCGTCGCTGAAGCCATGGTCAACTCGAATAGCAATACAATCTGCGAATTGTCGCAGCGGTTCTACTTCGAGGCTGCCCATACGTTGAATCGTGGCATTGAGACCGAGAGTAGCCGGCGCATCCATGGACATACCTATGAAGCGGAGGTCACCGTCGCAGGTCAACCAGATGCCAACTCCGGCATGCTAATTGACCTGGGCTACCTACGGGGCGAGATTGCCCGCGTTCGCGAGATGCTCGATCACCGATTGCTTGACGAGGTGGAGGATCTGGGGCCGGCCACAATCGAAAATCTATGTGCGTTTATCCGTAAGCAACTCGAAGATTCAGTAACTAGCCTTTGCGCCGTGATGGTCGAGCGTCGCCTCAGTGGTGACCGTTGTGTGTTGCGTTGGACAAGGTGACTTCTCACGAAATCTGACTCTTATTGATCACGCAATCTACGATGCGCGTCGTACCGCTCCCTTCAACTTGAAGTAACGCTGCATCGGGCCGCAATGCAGCCTTGATGCAAAAGAAGGCCTGATGGGTAGCGAGCCCCGAAACAAACACTACCCAGTCTGCATTACGAGTTCCATTCTTCAGTCGCGTGCTACATACCTCATCAGAGTTGATCTCAATTTTGGCCAATGGGAGAGCCTCTTCAAGTATCAACGCTGCACGTCGAATGGCTTGGGTGTCCAAGCTGTAAAGGAAGATACGGACCCTGACATCTGTTCGAGCTTTTTCTGCTCCATCCACTTCATCGTCGAGTCGGTTGGGGAACTCAAGACCAAACTCTTGTGCAAGCAGTTTTAGCAGGCCGCGCTCTGCAAGAGACAGTCTAGTCCAGCAATGGGTCACAGCTTGAACTATCCTAGTCGTCCACCGCAGGCGCGCCTCCTCGTCACGACAAGGGTGCATAACCAACAAATCTGTCACGTCCAATGCCCATGCGGCTTCGCGTGGCGACAGCGGACTAGACAATACAGTAGCAAGCCTTTCAATAAGTCCTGTGTATTCAGACGACGTCAATCCGGCGATCAGACTATGTCGGAGTGCCAGCCTGATCATCTCTCGCTCACTATCTCCAAGGCGGTCTCGCACATTCAGTGCTTCAATGAACCCCAGATAGAGTTGACTAAGCACGCTCGAGGGTGGAGTTTGTACGATGAGCCAGTCAAACCAAATAGGAAATAGGGATTCGAACAAGGGCGACGAGTCGAGAGCAGAGTCCTCTACGCTTGACAACAACGACTGGATGAAACTGGACTGGGCCAACAGAGCACTAGCCTCGGGCGACTGAACCAGTTCCCGCCAATAGACTATGACGTCGTCAACGGCCATCGGCGTATGCGTAGTCTGCAGTTGTTCTTGAAGTGACTCACACACTTCCTCAGCAGCCAACTTCTCTACATCAGAGAGCAACCGAGCCCGAGCAGTGCGGACCTTGGCGGCAGTGTCGGGAGCACTCAAGGACAGCCGATTGAGCACCTCACGAGCATGGCCAGGATCGCCAACTTCCTTGGCACAACGCAATTGGGCTTGGAACACTTCGACCGAATCGGCCAGTGGCAGAAGCAAAGCGAGAGCCTGCTCATAGCGCTCCAACTCCATTTCATGGAGTGCCTGCACAATTCCGGACTTGCTCTGCAGGGTCTGCGCCATAGCCATGATGGCGTCAGAAGCGGGTCCAAAAGCATTTGGTCCAAGGTCATTTAGCAGGGTCACGCAGAGTTCGGCGGAAGGCTGCTCCAGAGACAACTCATGAAGCAAAAAGCCCTTAAGGGCCGCTGGGCGGCGGCTGCGCCCGCGGCTTTTGAGCAGAGGAGCGGCCATGGTCCGAATCCGCTCTGCGAAAGCGTTCACCAACTGAATGGCGGTGCCCTGTGCTTCGACTTGGGCTAAGAACGTCTCGTAGAGCGCGTCCCAGATGTCACCGTAAGTCTCCGGAGGCAAGCGTACCTTGATAAGGTCATCCCATTGAGGATGATTCAGAATTCGATCCCATCGGCCAAAGGCTGAATGTAAACGTATTTCTAGGAAAGTCCGGTTTTCAGCACTGAGACCATGCTGGTCTCGTAGCGCCGCCATCGCTGCCATCGCTGCGCTTTCATTGCTAGCCACTAAGGCGCGGTCAAACAACGCTCGCAACTGGTGAAACGTACGCAGTTCCTGCCTGGGCCTGGGCGGGCGTTGGTCTAAGAGTTGCCAGTAGCGTTGCCAACTTTTGATTACGCGCGGCTCAAACTTCGGCGTGATAGCAAAAAAGGCAATCGCATTCAGACCGGCCTGCGCCAATATAGCTTTCGCGCTCGCTTGTGCGATAGAGAGCGCCACACCGTCAATCTCAAAGTCACCAAAGCTCGGCCCAATGAAAGCGCGCATTTCATCGTGCAGTTCACGCGAACTTAGCTCATCGTGCGAACAGGCCAGCCAACAGGTTCGCTCATCGGTAACCTCAGAAAATGGCAAGAGGAGCGGTCGATCCTTGAAGCCTTTCGCAAAGCGGGCGACAGCTGGAACTAATGCCTCAGGTACCACCTGGCCATTAAGAACTTTAGACGAGGCTAGAGGGCTCACATAAATGTTAAGACCTGAAAAGAACTGACTGAGTATGGCCTGAGAGACTACCACTGCGGTGTTTACCATTTGGCTAGAGGCTAATGCCATGGTTCGCAAACTCCAGGCGGATGCTAGATACTGTCTGCGGGTTGAAATCAACAACGAGTGATTCAGCGTTCAGGCCGATACCGCGCTCAGTGAGGTTCATCGATCCACCAATCCAGACTCGGTCGGTGAGCAATCCCTTCGTGTGAAAATCAGGAATCTCGGACCATTGCAACGAATCTTCCAGACCAGCATCTTTCAGCGCCGCGCGCAAGCGCTTACCGAAAGGCTTATTGTGAGGTTCAGGTCGTACGCGAATATCTAACTGTGTGTTGTTAGATGCGATAGTCACCAATACCTCAATCAAGCGAATGCCGCGACGACTCCACTCCGGATTAAGCCCCTCAAAACTGCCCGTTGAATTGTCGAAAATAACAATGTTGGAAACCCATGGAGCGGCTAAGTAGAGTGTCCTGCTGGGAAGCAGTATCTCCTCGGCCAAAACCATGGCTATAACATCACGAGCGGCTTGAGGGGAAGTCGTGGCCGACTTGAAAATGTGGCGTACGTTTGTCATAGAGCGTCCGGTATCGAAAATGTCCACTCGATGCGATCACCGAGGCGCTTGACCTCACAGAGTTGAGCGAAGACGTTTAGATAATCAAATTGAATTGGCTCTATCGCCAAGGCTGCGATCACCTTGGGCAATAGTGCTCGGGCATCGGCGGCCGGTACCGAAATAACCGCACGCGAAGTGGCGAGTAAGCATTTTCGCAATTGCTCCTGCCAGTCCAGATCAGTCGGATCGATCGGTTGAGAACGAGGTGTCAGCCACTGCTCCACCAGGAGCCGTTCGGTGTCTATAGCGAACGGCGAGAAGCGATTGGACCATGGCATTGCAACAGCGCGCAGCGCATGCCCTTGAGGCCACAATATCCCCATTAGCACCCCGAAGCGCCATGCCATGCGATTGCCGAAAGGAAGGACCTGCCCAGCGCTTGCAAATGCCCGATCGAGATAATCATCCGCACTGAACAATGCGCAGACGACCCTAACGTCTATCTCGACATTATGTAACGCTTCCAACGCATCCCAGCGCTCGTGGATCAGAGCCAATAGACAATCCAACTCGTCTGGGGTATTCGGCCGCAACAATCGCATGCTCAGAGCCACGCTGTAGCCGTGGAATATCGATTGTCCCTCAGTTACTAGCCTGAACCGCAGAGCGGCCAAATGCTTGGCAGCATCGGCAGAACTCATCGCTTGTCGAACTTGCATTACCGCCTCAGTAATAGTGGAGTTCGGCTTTGATCCACCAAGCCATTGGATTACCTGGCGCAATTGAGTGTTTGTCCATTCAAAGTCACGCGGGCTTAAGGCCGCCTCGATATGACGGTAAAGGCTATCGGGGCGAGTCGCTAACAATTCCGCGACGCTCTCAATCAGACCATTGCCACCAGGATTGACCTCGGAGATCCAAATTTCGAACCCTGGCTGGGGGTCACCATCATCACTACGCACGTCGATGTCCACAATCAACCCGTCGGGATCAATCTGGGGGCACGCTTGCTGTATTGCTTCCAGGCAAGCGGCACCGAGCGTGGCGCGGATCGACAGGGCGAGCCAGTCGTTCCACCCCTCATCAATAGGTTCGACTAGTACGCGAGATGCGTAACGCACTGCTTTACGCACCGCTTCTGTCTTCAGAGACTCATCTAGCTTTTGACGAAGCTTGTCCGCCCCCTCCTCACTACTTTCGATATCCGGGACCTGAAACACCGCCTGCAGGACGTTGAGTAGCGTGTCCATCCTGGCGCCGTCAGCAACGTAGTCCAACGAGTCGCGCAGCGAAACTTCCTCCGCCATTGCTACTTGAAGGGCAGCAATTTGGAAAATCTGTGCGACCCACCCGCGCAAGAATGGATTCGGTACTGCAATGCAGAATTCGGGGCTCTGGCGAGCCTCCCAGTTGTAGCGAGCTGCACGAGTTGCACGCAAACGTCGCGGATCACCCCAATCGATGGCGCCGCTGAGATCGTGCGGCAAATCCAACTCTAGTACCAACGCATCGACACCAATTTCGAAGCCCACACCGCAGGGATGGCCTGAATGCATGAACTGCCAGTCGACAGTAACGCGCTCGCTCTTACTTCCAGATCGCAATCGCAACTCTGCGCGCGAACTTACGGCATAGCGGCGTACAAAAGCATTGGATTGTTCAGCGTGGGTGTGAACAACCACTCTCTTGATCAGCTGGCTGATCCCAATGTGCGTCGGACTGGTCAGTGGCACGCCCTGGTAGGGTGCCTGTAGGAAGGATTTCCACTGCAACTGAGCGTTGGATGTGTCACTTAGCTCGGGGGCTCCATTGCCCCCCCGAGCCACTGAAGACAGGCGGGCTGCCGCTGGACGAAACGCTTTGAAAGTCACTCGGGCGGAGTCGTCCTGGACGAAAAAATTTCTTTGAGGCTCGAGGTCGTACCATGTAGATACCTCTACGTCCTCAGACACTTCGGTGCTACCGCAAGCGAAGAATCGAGCCAGCGCCGGCCCATCAACGCCCAACCAAAGAGCATCATCATAACGACGCGAGACCCTACCGGGCGCAAACTCAGCTAAACCGTGTTGAACAGGCAGATACTGCTCTTCAACGCTGCCATTGCGCGCAAGCCACTCGGTGCGCATTTCCGGCAGACTTAGATCGGCAAAGAGGCTAGCGGGAATGAAGTCCGGTAATGGATGGCCCGCTTGGTAGTCTTTCCCTTGTTCGCCATTTGCACGCCAGTTCGATGCTAGCCGACGAACAGTTGTAGGAATCGCTCCAAGCATTAGCGGACGTGGATGACTCCACATGAGCAAATTCATATCGTCGATCGTCAGCGCCAATCGGTTAGCTAGGCTGCGAACAAGACGATCGACTTTCGCTGGACTCTCCTGAAGATCACCCAGCAGCTTGACAACACGTTGGTGTTGCAACCGCTTGGCCAACCAATTGACACCTGCAAACTTTACAGCTGACTCCCCATGGGGAGCGAGGCTGAACGCTTGATTCCTGAGCGCTTTCCACTCATGCGCAGAGAGCGGGAATGTCACACTTTCCGCTAGGCGCTTTACTAAAACAAACGCATCCGGGTCCCACCCATGCGGTGTGCTCTCAACATTTGGGTAAGCCAAGTCGCGCCAAACCGATAGAGGTGGTTGGTCACGGCAAGTTAAGTCTCCTAACTCGTCGAGCAACGCGTAGACCGCTTGCATTCGTTGGACGTAGCGATTGGCTAAAGGCAGTTGGCGCGCTGGAAGATCCGGATCGAACAACTGATCGTAGGCTTGATAGGCCAGACGGTCGCGACCGTAATCCGTGAGCACAACGACAGTCCATGGTCGCATGTGACGCGTTCGACCCGCTCGCCCTTTGCGTTGCAAGAACGATGCGATGTCTCTCGGCGCCTTGTGCTGAACTACAACGCCTACTCCCGGGTCATCGAAGCCTACTTCTAGAGCAGACGTAGCAACTACAACTTCTGTATGAGTACTAACCCCACTATCTAATGCAGTCGTACGCCCGACTCCGAGGCGATGGGTGAGATCGTGGCCAATGGCCTGTGGAACACTCCAGTCTTGCCCCGCGAAGTAACGCGGGGTACCCATGATGGGAGTGGATCCATCACGCAGCAGCGCCAGCCCACCACGAGGATGTTTAATCAGGTTCGAGTTGCCACTAGGATGATAACGTCCCTCAGCATCGAGCAAGTCCTTGAAGAGTCTGTTCGTTGCGTCCAACTGATCAGTAAACGCAAATGCCCGCCAACCGAAAAACGGCATTGCTTTTTTATCAAAAACCCCTGGCGGATCGAGCAAACGAGCACTCAGCATCAGCGTCTGTATAGTCGTGGACAACAGAGCCGTCTGAGACACTGGATCACCGCGCAGAGCGAGCATGTACTCGCTCCCTTCCTCCTCAATCTCTTCCTCTAGCGGTTTGATCTCCTCAACAACCGTTGGACTCAGTCCTGTTAAGTGGGAGAAAAAGGTTTGACCCTCCGCGATGGTAGCGGACAACCCGACAAAACTAGAGCGCCGCCCGCTGGCGGCCCACCAACGACGTAACAGGTAGGCCACCTGAGCCCCATAACTGCCGGCATACAAGTGAACTTCGTCCAGCAAGATGAGGTCAGGGGCTCGTTCGGCCTTAGGACCCACACCAAAGACATGGCGCAAGTCGCTGCTAGGTAAATGCCGATTAAGCATTTCCACCGATGTGAAAAGAATGTCCGGTGGGTCAGATTGTATTGTGTCGCGGGTGAATGCCAGAGTACGCCCATCTACGACGGCGCTGCACTGCGGGCAGACGATGCGCTCCAGGCCCTTTTCCACATCACTTTGGCGCAGCACCATTTCCCCGTGCTGACTGTCGTTAGGACAATTAAAGAACGGTACGCGTTTGCCCTGGGAGTGCTTGAGCCATTTGGCCTTGGCGACCTTCGTAGGTGTGTCCCCAAAAAGAACACCTACGCGCAGAGGTCGCCCTCCACGACGTCCGATCCAGCTATCGAACTTGCGACATTGATCATAGACTTCGGCGAGTTGGTCCTTCAGCAATTCATTACGAGGATAGAGAGCTAACACCCTTACCCCACCGACAGTCACTGGCGGCACTCGTTGGGAGGCCAGCCATGACAACGCGGGTAGATAGAATGCGAGGGTCTTTCCGCTACCAGTCCCAGCGGATACCAACGTACCCTGACAGATCCCCTCCTCCAAGCCAGTCAAAATACGTTCAACCGATTTCACCTGGAATTGCGAGAGACCACCACCCTGATCCATATGATCTAGCCAGGTCTTGAGGGCCTCCAGCAATAGCGGCGATTTCACCACGTCATCCAACCTTGCATAAACGCTGGCGCCATCCACATTTCTAAGGGGGTAACGGCGGGGGCGTCTAAGGAAGCGATAGTCCGCTACCAGTGTGGCGGCTTCGGCCCACTTATCCGTACCATGCTTGGGAAATAGTTGACGAAGTTGGGCGATCAACCGCACCCCTTCGGCCATCCGCGTACGCCAGCGCACCTCCTGATCACCCGCAAATGGCACTTGAAACAACATATTGCGATCAACCAACAGGTCTCGCAGATCCTTGGGTGTTTGAATGCTGCAATTCGGATCATTCTTGGCAGAAATTGCCTTCGGCGCGTTGAGCGCCCGTTGAAGCGCCTCAGTGACTTCATCGCGACTGAGGGCATTGTCAATCAACCCCCAGATCAGACAGCGCGCTTCCTGCGCCTCAAGCTCATCGAGTGCGAGTTCGGCCAACAGCAAATCTGGAGCTAGCGCCATGACACATTGGCCTTCGACTTCACTACGAATCGGTTGGGGTCATCATTTTCCCGGAGCCATTCCATCACCTCAGGAGTAATCAAATCCAATGAAGCCCCTCCACTCTCTATGGCCTTGAGAAATAACCGAATGGCCTCTGGTGCTGTACCTTTGAGTTGCTCTCGTAGGCCCTGCAGTATGCTCATTGCGCTGATCATCTCGTCCGAAGTCGATGCACTGGCTGGCAAGTCAGCGTGGACAATCGCTGAGTACTTGGCGTAATGCTGCCTGTAAGTCTCCAGAAGGCTCTCGTTGGCGGGTGTCTTGAGCATCCGCCCGTCTAAGACTGAAGGTGTTTCGACATACCCCAGACTCTCAATAAATTGGCGCCATTGGTCGCGGGCAGCGCTGCGGGCGTCCTCATTGGCCGATGCTGCCGCTGCCGTCAGTCGGACCCACAGGTTATCCCTGGCCAAATCCTGCACATTGCCACCTGCAAGGAGTAGCTTTTGCGCTTGCTGCGCCAAACCCCTCACGTTGCAGTCAGCTTGGGCGATATCTTCGCGCACGAGTAAGTAGGGATCGACAATGCGGACCTTTTCCATCAGCGCTTGCCTAGTGTCCGCGTGCCGCCCCCACTCGCGTAGGCGCTGCTGAAGCGCTGAAATCTCCTGGCGGGTCTGGTTGGCGATTTTGGCGCTCTGCAGCCCTACACGCAGTTGGCCGCAGGTTCGAATCAGAGTCGACATCAGCTCTCCCACTCTAGGCGCTTAATCAGTTCATGACGTTGGGCGAGTGCATGTTCAGACTCAACCGAACGGGTCTGGCTTTGGATTGAGCTATTAAGGCTGTTGAAGAAGCGGTTCAATTCCGACACATCGCACGCCAATTGGCTTAGACGAGGCAGGGGCACAGCACACAATGCAGCTAGACGTATAGGTGCCGCTTCGTCGGTCGACGGTATGCTCATCTTATGTATCCGCTGGATAACCGATTCAATCCCGTCCAGTGATAATCGACCAATAATGCCGTGAACTTCAGACTCTTTGATGCCAGATGGCCATGCCGCGAGATCCAAGGCCTCTTTCACCAACTGACGCATCTCTTCGCGCCAAGCTATCCGCGCGTGGTCAGCTTCAAAAGCAGCGCTTGTCAAAGGCAAAAGCGACTGCATCGTGCTCTGCAGAGTGCTCGCCAGCGCAGGCAGGCCAGCAGTAGAAATACGCTCAAGCACATCGGACGCGTCTTCGCTCAGACGATCGCGGCCTTTCAACCCTAGGACCCACCGCTGTGGCAGTTCAGCCCTCCAAGCCTGCCGCAGGCGGTCGCTATCAATCGCCATAACCGTGCCGCCTCGATCTCCTTGAAAGCATCCGATTAGTTGCTTTAACCGATCCTGCAATTCGGATCGCGCGGCAGTTGCCTTACTTCGGACTTCCAAACATCTGGCCACCGATGAGTCTACACGCGAGTCTCGGTAAATCGACTCATCCGGACTGGCAGCGAATAACTCTTTGAAGTTAGGAGCATCCGGTTGGCCACGCGAACTCAACCCGAGAAGGAGGCTTTGGGTGTGCAGGGCGCGCGCTAGCATGCCGGTGTCGCACTCTGCTTCAGTGCTGAGCAAGCGTAGCACTTGGCTTTCCAGTTGCTCCAATAGGACGTTAGCCGCCGCATAATCGGCTTCTGCGCCCTCGTAACACCAAGACTTTGCGTTCTTTTCCCAGCGGGCCAACGCCTTGAGTCCAGTCTGGACACTAGCCGGGATCGGCTGATCCTGGCCGACAACCTGAATGATCAAGCCATTGTTGGGATTGCCAACCGTAGTTGTGGGTGGCAACCAAAACCAACTCGCCTCGATTTTCTGGCCTTTCAAGCAGAAATTACCGAGATCCAAGCGAATGTCCAGCGCAGAGGCGATCAGATTGCGCGTTTCTCTAGCGTATGTATTTGGCAACCGATTGTTAGGCGTCCATGCTTCAAGCGCATCCGCGTACGCTGAGATATCAGGAACAGGCAGAGTCGACTCAATTTTGGGAGTCGGTGGCGAGGAGGCAGCGGGGGTAGCAAATTGCTGAGTCCCCACAGTTAAGTTACTTGGCGTGGTCGACACCGTGGGCTGACGTTCGGGAGCGCCGGCAGTGCCAAACGGCCAGGGCAATGAGAATGTCTCGAAAACAACCTTAGAGATAGGCGCACGTGCCGTCAAACTGGTAGGTCTGCCGCCCCAATAATGCAGTACTACTTCAAGCCTTTGCGACTGAACTTGTGAATATCCCTTGCGCTGCAGTTCGGTACGCACTTCAGCAACCAGTCTCGGAGACTTGAATCCGGCCGGCGGGAATTGCCCTTCCACGAAGGAGAGCCGTTCAGCGAGGGTCTTACGCAGAACCTCATTAATGAAGGCCCTTGGGTTATAGTTCCAAACTCCACCCAGTTTCATTGCAACCTCGGCAAGGCCGCGAATAGCGTTCACATTGAACGGAAACAGCGAATAGCCCCTGCCGCTACGACCGAACGCATCCAACCGTTCCGCAGCATCAGTATCCAGTTGCTCATCGAACGTAGGCACCCATGCATACAGATCAGTACCGGCTAGTGAAGCCTTAGAGAACTCCCGCTTAAGGTACCTAACCCCCCAGCGCGCGGCATTGAGGTAGCGCCCAGTTAACTCCACAAGTTTGCCGACAATCAGGTCTTCGGATAGCCCCTCACTAGGGACTACCCACTGCTCCTTCGCGCGAGTCAAGACGGTTTGCCGACCAGCCAGAAAGCCATCAGTCACGGCAACAGCAGTACGTATCGGCGCACGTACCCGACGTCCGTGTTCATCGCTCTCGGCAATCATGATATCTAGCAACGGCTGCTGGATTCCAGACAAGGCTGCTAAGTCCTCAATCAGGAGTACGAGCTCCTTTCCATCCGTGAGAAGTTGTCGGCGAATGTCATCAACCACGTCCTGGATGGACTTTTGTTGCAAAGCCTCAGTGACCCGGAAAACGGTGCGCAAAGCAGTATCTAGTACTTCCTGCAAGATTTCCGCGGCAGTGCTTCGATATCGGCCGTTAGCATTGCCTAGAAACGCTAGCGCCGACTGCACTCGATGTGGCAGGTCTTGCCCTGGTGCGTCTTCTGGTGGCTCCAGGTCCACATCGCGAAACTGCCGATCTACTGGGTTCGAAGTGCCGCCAAAGCTTGCGCCAACAATACGAAGCAGCACCTTGCTCAGCCAGAGGTCACGCGCCTCAGGCGACAGTATCAGACTGCGAGCGTGCTCAGCTACAGCAACAAAAGGTTTGAGATCACCGTTTTCCGATGGTGAACTCTGAACCAGTTCAACGGTACGCTCACGGTATTCCTTCAATCCCTCGCCCATGGCTGCCGCCAGAAGTTCCGCCGCAGTGGACGGTGTCAACGCCTCGGAAGCACGCTGTAGTTCACGCTTTAGAGCTTCGTACTGTTCGTTGGCGAGAGGCTCGAGGATTAACTCGACAACGCGGCGCAGGCTAGCGGTTTTGGGAATCGAAACGACCACCAATTCGTTGCGACGGGGATGTCGCTCCAACTGGGCGCGCAACCAGCGCACCATATGGGACTTGCCAACACCGGAGGCGCCCGTAATGGCGACAACTACAGCGCTACCATCCGTAACGGGGCGCATCAGTTCATCCAGCAGGGCGATCTCATCTGCCGATACCTCAAGCCCACTCTGAGCCGACCGTCGCAACAACGTAGTTGGCTCATGGACGGCTAAGAGCAGGGCCTCATCGACTGTTTCAGCCTCCGTGCGTAGACACTCGGCGGCATGGTCAGATATCGGCCAATATTGTTGCAGCATACTCATGCCTCGCCTCCTTGCGCCGGCCGTGTGATCCATTGGAAGGTCAGGTCACTGCGCGCTCCGTTAGCACCAGTGAGCGTGATGGAACTGCCGAGATCGGCCTTTTGCTGAGGAAGTAGTTCACCGCTATTCCAAAGGTTTAGCAGCGCCCGAGACAATGCCGTGGATATCTGCCCAGACTGGCGCAATGGCAAAGCAGCAAGGTCAACATACTCTAGGACTTCTCGCTGCCAGCGACCTCCATCCAGCACCGGCAAGACTGCACTTAGGCGCTCTACGAACTTTTCCGCGGGCATGCCTGAACCAGGTATGAGAACCTCATTCAAGGCGTCACGTACTGCCACAGTAGGGTCAATGGCAGCAAAGGGATGGCGGCTAAACCCAAGAAACGGCGCCCAGAATTGAAGGCCAGACCGTCGTCCAGAGTTGCGCATCAACAGCCGCTCTGGATCGAGGATTTGCTGTGACTCCTGCATTTCAAACTGGTCGAAGGATGCACGATAGATATCCTGTGCAAGCATCCATGCCAGCGACCGCGTTAAATCGGCAGCCCGAGCACCTTGGCTAGCCCAAATATCCGGGTTGTTCTCCTCCGCCAAAGCTTGGCGGCAAGCCATCCGCCGCGTGAATGGTAAGACTTCCAGCATGGAGAGGTTCCGAGAGGGCAGGCGGTCTTTGACGAAAACAAGCCCCTCCTCCCGAACAAACAATCCAAGTTCCACCCAGCGGTTCAAGGTGTTACGTGCCTGTTTCCCTTCGTCGTCAACGAGCGCGCTTGGAGCTACAGCTTCTAGCAACTCGGTTTCGGGAATCGGTTTGGCTGCACGCAACACTGTCGCATGCAGTGCGACGAGGATGTTGGGCAATCCGTCATTGGTAATGTTCAAAAGGCTCATGCAATCAACTTCCGCAAGACCATTTCCTCATCTGCATGGGCAATTATGGAAACCCAAGATCGTTCTGGCCGGTACGGGTCCGGCAACTGGCTGTCGATAAAGACGACAGTCATCGCACTAGGAGAGGTACGCAATGCTGTAGCAGCCTGAGTCGTGATCTTCGACTCAGCCCACAGAATGAATCGGACTTCGTCAGTAGCCCCATGCAAGGCGATGGAATCGAGAGGGTCGAAGCGATCGACAAACGTGTCGCTGCGCGTTATTGCCATTTGCTCAATCAGCCCTTCGACCAGGACGTTGCTAATCGACTGTGGCACTAGCAAGGAGTGGGGGCGTACCTTTTGCAGCATCAACGCGAAGCACGAGCGGCTATCAGCGCAATTGCGTATCAAATCGTGAATCGCAACAAACACCAAGCTAGGCTGGTCCTGCGGGAAGCTTTGGAGTGTTGGCCATTGCTCGATGCGGAGTGAAAACTGGGC
This sequence comes from Pseudomonas sp. EA_65y_Pfl1_P113, assembly GCF_963970525.1. Classification (NCBI taxonomy): domain Bacteria; kingdom Pseudomonadati; phylum Pseudomonadota; class Gammaproteobacteria; order Pseudomonadales; family Pseudomonadaceae; genus Pseudomonas; species Pseudomonas sp. EA_65y_Pfl1_P113. Next base: position 24,685 of record NZ_CAXAQM010000040.1, on the reverse strand, counting down.
GATTCTCGCTACGAACGGACGCAATCGACGCAGGGGCATGCGATTACCAGCCCAGTGCTGCTTACAGCCTCCGCAATATGCCGTCACCGGCCCCCATTGGTTGGGTAGTGCCAAACCATAGAGTTGGACTAGTGCATGCGATATCTCGACTTGAGACGTGGCAGTCCGCGCCATCAGATCAAATGCCTTATCCGTAGCCAGAAGCAGCCCAGTTCGGGCTGCATTCATTTGCTCTTCAAAGACTGCACGATCACGGTGATTCGGATGGCGGATTCGCAAGCCCGCATAGGCTACTTGGGAATCGCTGTACTCCGTATCCTCACTACAGTTACCGCTACCGGGTGGCAAAGAACTCAACGCAGTGATTTCGATGAGACCAGCGGTGGCCATTAGGTTGAGCGTTCGCAGATTCCATATGCGGTTCATCCTCCCCTTTACGCTCAATTTGGCCCTCAGCCGATTGAGATCAACCCAAATCTCACCGTCCCGCGTAACCGGGCGAGCCGGATCGTCGAGCAAAGATTCCCATCGGTCATAGCCCAACTCATTACCAATCAGCGTCGGACCAGACATCTCCTTGGCCTGTTCAAAATCCTGCTCTGTGTAAAGCAACAGACTTGCAGAGGCTTTGCCGTCTCGTCCGCTTCGCCCAACTTCCTGATAAAAACGATCGAGCGACTCAGGCAGTGTGGCGTGAATTACCGTCCGTACGTCGCTCTTGTCTACTCCAAGGCCAAATGCTGAAGTCGCTACCATGCCATCGAGCGTGTTGGCGTCCCAGGCCGAGATCAGAGTTTGACGCTGCTGTGGGGGCGTGTCGCCGGTGAAGGCGGCTATCCGACCCAGTCCATTCTCAATCAATAAACGAGTCCATTCCTCAGCCTCATCAGGCCTGGTCACATAAAGGATGAAGGGCCGTGGCGACTTCATCACCGCTTCCAGAACGCGATTCACCTGTTCCGCCGGAGAGACCATCGCCTTCATCGCGTAGCGCGGCTCCGGCCGCAGGTAAATCCCAGAAACAACGCAATGACCGTTAGTCCCAGCAAATAGAGCTTGCAAGCTCGTGACGGTATGCGGAGTAAGGGTGGCTGAGGCTAGTGCGATACGCATGGCCTGCGGCGATTCAGGATTGCGCGCATGACGAAGGCTGGCTATGAAGGCAGGCAGCAACTGGAAGGCCGGACGAAATCCGCTACCCCAAGTTACCACCAAGTGCGCTTCATCGATCACAATGTGTGAGATACGACCTTCAGATGCACAGTCGAGCAAGATGCTGCGCAGCGAACCGGTGGCAGCTTCTGGGGAGGTGAAAAGGACCCGCTGCTCGCCACTGCGCAGGGCGAGGAAGATGGAAGCCCTCTCTTCTACCGACAGGCCACTGTGAAAAGACAGATGGCGCTCCGTCCAATGGGAATCGCGAGCTTTAAGGAGTTCTGCCATTCGACGGCCTTGATCGATTGCCAACGCTACAGTGGGCACAATCACCAAGGTCAAAGTGCCTTGACCGCCTGACAGCGGGGGAATCTGGGCCAACAACGACTTGCCACTACCAGTCGGCAAATTGGCAATTAGCGTCATGTCTGCGGGCAGGTGCATCTGCGCTCGAATTGCCTCACGCTGACCTGGACCGGTGTACGCTTTTTTACCCAACAGAGTGCGTAGCGGTGGATCCGCCGTTACCCAGGTGTGAAGGCGCGCCTCGACACCATTGAACGCGTCGTCAAATATATCTTGCTGCTCACCCAGCCACTCTAACCGGGGGTAGATCGGACGTACCTGAGCAGCCCCCCCAATCACCGCCACTTCAAAGCCCTGCTCGTGCCAAACTTCACTGGCTGGCCAAGGTGGAGCAAGGGGAACTTGCAGCCAAGCCCGAGCCCCACCCTTGGCTTGGGCTAGCAGCCAATGTCGTAACAGCGCGATCAGATCAATAAAGGTGGCTGTTCCACGCTGACCCAACAGTTCCCGCAGGCATTGCTGAGCACGGCCCAAAAGGCTGTCAGCGGCGGTCTCACCTTCTAGATAGACATGACTGTCTGGCCAATGGGCCAGGGTTTCGCGCAGGTCGAACTCAGAAAACATAGTGAAGGTCATTCGTTAAAGGGCGAAATAGAAGACAAGAAGACTGCGCCTACTACATCTAAGTCGAGACTAGGATTAGCTATGGCTGCCTCTAGCGCCGCATACATTTCTTCAGCCTGGTGCAGTTCGTCTAGTTCTTGTTGTCGGGCCAGTCCTTGCAGGCGACTAGCCCTCGCCTCACCTTGCGCCCGGCGCAATCGACGCTCCTGAGCGCAGGCGTTTAACGCGCTCTGTATATGCTCGATATATGCCGGTGCGCTCCGCACTGCGGTTGTGGCGATGTCCCTCTGACTCCCGCACAGTCCGCTCCAGTTGCGTAACCAGGTCGACTTGATACCCGCAGGTAACCTGCGCCAGCGGTGAGAATTCAGATTGAAATCGCGTCGAGCGCCCTTCAACACCGGGGAATACCCGCTAGTCAAAAACTCGCTGGGCTCAGCTTCAATCGTTCCATTACCGTGCACCCAAACTCGCATGACTAGAGGAGACAGCAAGGTGCTGGCCTTACGAGCCAGTGCATGCTGTTTCAGAGGCAATGTTTTCTCGTTCGCCAGGTTGAGTGCCGGACGCACCATAAAGTCAAAACGAAAGTACAAATCGGCCCCACTGGGATCGCTGACTTCGTACTGCCGATTAGCCCGCCAAACCGCAAATGCACGACCGCGGTCGTCAGTTTTGCAGAATTGCTCCAGCGAGGCCACAAGAGGGTCGCCGATGCGAAGTAGGCGTAGTCCTTGCGCCAGCCCTCGACGATTGGTGACGGTGTTTCGCTTGAACGCATAGAGGTGACTCAGCGGAAAACGAGCGCTTCCACCGATCGCACTCTGGTCGACTGTCGCCAAAAAATGCTTGAGGAAACCCGCCAGAGGTAACAGAGTTGCTCTCCCGCCGTCGCGATACGCATAACCAATTCGAAACGGAGTATCCGTAGTTTGGCCGCCTAATTCGCTCTCGTTACGCGAGACAAATTGCAGCGAATCTACCGCTAGCGCGTTGAAAGCGGCACGCCATTCCGCCCAATCGCTATCTACATCCTCCAGCGCGTCCATTCCGGGAATTTCCCGGCTAGCCAGAGCATCCAGGCTATCTTGGTGATTCAACTGCCGCACTTCACGCTGAACCCAGCCGCCTGGTCCGCCGAGTTGATCCGCGTGAACTTGGAGGGCTGCAGTGCCCTGCTCGGACCACCCGCATGCCAACGACTCAGAGGTCGACTCGATTAGGTACTGTAGGCTTGCCACCGATTGACGGAAGACCCCCCAACCACTATCAAGGACTTGAGCCCAAGCAGCTTCGTCGGAATTCGCCTCATCAAGCAACACATAGGACACGATAGGGTCGCCAGTTCCGTAGCGATCCAATCTCCCCAATCGTTGCTCAATGCGGTTCGGAGATGATGGCAGATCATAATGGACGGCCACCTTGCGCCCGCCATGCAGATTAACGCCCTCCTCAGCACGTGCATCACATACCAGTACACGTACCCGGTCGGGCAAGTTAAGAAACTGCTCCCACTCAAGCGCAGTTACCTCCCCATCTTCGTCCACTTCGACCGGCTCGTGACGGGCGACTCTGTCACCTATCTCGCGAACCAAGGCATCAGCAACCCGATCAGCATCCTGTAGCCGATCGCAAAAGACGACGACCTGGACCGCCGGGTTTTCTAGGAGCATGCGGACCTGACCGCACAACGCAATTACCCGCGCAGGGTCGGAAAGTAGACGTTCAGCCGCATGATCAACACCTCTTGCCTGAGCGAGCAAGTCAGGCTCATCCAGTCCAGCACGCGTCAACGCCTGGAGTAGCGATTGTCCCGAGTGGGGGTGAACGGCTGCCTGGAGCAGCGACTGGGAGACATGGGGAAATGATCCGTAGGCTGCCAACGCCAAGCGCAAGGCTTCCAAACGATCGCGCCACGTCGCAGTAGCCTCACCACTAAAGGCAACTGACTGCATCCCAGCTCGTCGAGGCGTGGCCCATGGTACCGATGTACGACGGTTGCGCAGGAGCCTGCGGTGCAGTCGGTAGCTTTCTACCAAGTGGGTCTTGAGATCCTCCAAAGCAGCTAAGAACCTAGCATTTTCCTCGTCAGGAAAAGTATCCAATACGCTTTGCAGGGTACCGACCTTCTCCACTAGCAGAGGATCGTCAGGATAGCTCTCTAGCAATCGTTCTAGGTCGGGGCCAAGACCCCAGACGTTTTCAGGCAATAACGTCGAAACCACTTCCGCAATGACTTGGCGGGATGCAATGCGCCGCTTGAAGCCGTCAAGGTCATCAAGCGGAAACACTACCGGGTCCAGTAGGTGTAGAACCCGAAGAAACTCCTCCGCGTTGCCCAAGACCGGGGTCGCCGACAGCAGTAACAGCCGCGGCAAGGAAAGTGCGTGGGATCGCAGTAACTCATACAGTTCGCGCTGTTCAGCGGTAGCTTGCTTGGACAGATGGTGAGCCTCATCAACCACCAACATGCCGGCGTTAGCAATCACCTTAGACAATCGCTTCAGGTCGTCATGCGCAATGACATGCAACAAGTCATCCAGTTCAGCCCCGAGACCGAACCGGACTGTCAACTCACGACGCCACTGGTACACCAAGGCAGGTGGGACAATCAGAACCGCCCTTGCAGCAGGATCATCGATAAAGTACTGCCGCACGATGATCGCCGCCTCGATCGTTTTCCCCAGTCCCACCTCATCTGCCAATAGATACCGTTGGATAGGGTCCGAGAGGACCCTGCGTACGACATCAAACTGGTAATCTACGAGATCGATCGAAGAACAGAGAGCAGCCGAAACACCTGCCACTGCATGATGTTGACTAGCCACAGCACGGACAAAATTTGCCCTCGCATCGGCTAGGAACGGCGTCTCAGTGGCCTCAACTGCCAATAAAGGTAGAGGATCGTTAAGTGGCCAACTCCACCGGACTTGCAACTGTTCAGCCGCGAGGTTCTCCATCTCCCCATTGGGAAACTGCACAAAAATGATCGCACCATCATCCTCAAGCACACGACCGACCTGCCAATGGAGCTCTGCTGTCCGACGATAGACTCGAGTTTGCGCTGGCAATCTCGCCTGGATGATTTGAGAGAATGGCACTTCGACAGGGTCAGGCAGTATGCCCCCCGGTGCATCAAAGTATTGGACTTTCGCAGTACATTGAGACACCCCAAGGAGCTTTCCAATGCCCCACCCCAAATATAGAGGATTGGTAATCTTTACAAAGATGCCTAGCTTAACTGATGCTCCTCGACTAGCCATCACAGAGACCTCAAAAGAGGGTATGCCTTACTGTCACCGCTTTTGAGTACCCTTCCACCCCAAATAACGCAATCGTCTCTGACGGACAGACGCGCTTGGTTAACAACTTGGGTTAGGCTCATCTTTGCATCCTTGCATCCCAGGGTTAATTGGGCCAATACCATTTTTCGAGGCCGATCTTACCCTATAAAAGATGCCAATAGGCCATTTGACTGAGCGGAAGTCGGTGGAAGCGGTCTAGTCAGCCTGCGAAGTGGCGCGCTCTTGCTGCTGCGCCCTGTATCACTCCGACCAGGACAGCCCAATTGAGTCGTGTTGCTGGCTAACCCACGAAGGCGAGTTGCAACCGCCGCTGACTTTCGTATAGCGCACATCGATCAACGCCCCCCCTATCCGCTCCTCGGCACTACCTGTTTCATCTGGACCAAGGAACGCCCAAGGCCGATTTGTGCGCTTACTGGTACTCCAAATTGGGACAGCCCATCTAACTCGTGGGGTGGCGCTTATTGAGGGTTGCCAAACGGCTAGCTCAGCACAGGTCTCTAATTTGTACTGATGTGTTCGGAGCCTGGGACAAGCAATGGGAGGTAAGCTACTCGGCACCTAACTCCCTCCTACGCCGTCAACCCAATACCTGTGGTATTCCAAACGGTATTCCAAGGAAACCATCAAATAGAAAATAGACCTTAAAATCAAACCATTACGTACACAGTTCAGATTACCCCGGCCCATTTCATCATCTAAAGACGTCCACGGACGTCTTTTTTTGTTTCTGAAATCCAGTGAATACAGCGCCATATCTGAGGGATCGCACGCTACCCAAGCGGCTGGCCTAAGTCACTTTTATGCGAGCCTTTGCGCAAGATCAAAAATCCAATAAACAGCACACCGACTACCCCCACTGAAATCATCAATCCATGCTCACTGACGTAGGACACCGTGGCACCCGTGGCAATCGGGCCCAGTACGCTGCCTAACGTGTAAAACATGGCGATGGCGGTCATGGCGGTGGAGACTTGGTGTTCGCCAAAGCGAAGGATGTTCTTCACCGTGGTCCTTGACGTCGAGGGAGAACGTACACACATTTTCCTTGCCCTGGGCCAACAGTTTTTTGGAGGCCAGGGAGGTAATGGTCGAAGAATCCAGACCGCCCGAAAGCTCTTGTTTATCCTGATACCTCAAGCTGCTGCACTACGTTTAATTGCAGTGATCACCGCTACAATCGCATTGGCATCCGCGTCTCCAAACGCACCGTCTAATCCCTCGTGATGCAGGGCGGTAAACGGCGGCTCGTAGAGTTGAGCGGCCTCCATCACACCCTGTCGGGTGAGACGCTCGATGATCATTTCAACAAAACGAATCTGCTGGCTGCTATAGCGATTTACGTCGAGGAACTGACCGAAAGCCTCTTTTGCGGCATTACGGTCCAAGCCTACTAACGAGCGGATAAGCAGCGACAGCGGCTGGTCGGCGCCATAACATTGTTCGAACTGTTCTCGGCTCTTTACCGGCTCCGACTCGTAGACAAAATGCTCCAGCTCGCGAAGGTCAATCGGCGTCAACGGTCGGTTGAATTTGAGCTTGGCGATGGCTACGTGATTCTCGTTGGCACGGATATAGGCTTCGACTTTTTTCTTGTACTGTTCAAGGTTGATGCCAGTGTTGAAGTCCTTCAAATTAACGACCTTCGCTTCGCCAATCTCATCGTTCAGCACGCTGTACACCGGGTTACTTGGGCGCCGCTCAATAAACTTGATTAACTCACGCATTCTGCGCCGCAGTTGCTCAAGAATCGGCAAGCGGATGTCTTGCCAGTATTCGTCTGCCTGCACGTCCTGAAGTAACGCCAACTCAGCATGTACGGCCGGAATACTGTCCATCACCTCTAACTGGCTGGCCAACTCGACCACCTTGTCGCGATAGGTTACGAAGTCGCTGGTCGAGCGCAGTAACGCCAACTGCAAATTCAGGCATAGCAGGTCGAACAATTTAGCAGTGATGTGCTCAGGATCACGCTCACTCGGCAACCCCGCTACGTGACTGCGCAGATCACCCAGCGCCGCCTCATCCAGAGCGTTCCAAACCTCACGTTCGGCAAAGCGGGTCACGTATTCCAGTTCAGTACGTACGATGAAGTTGTCTCTGTTCATCGCTGCAACTTCTTCGTGCAGCTCGTTGGTCAGCCCCGTCCGCAGCTCGCCGAAGACATCGTACTGACCTCGGGTCTCCGCCAGGTTACCAGGCCCGTCAACGTCCTTCGGGGCTAACAACGACAGCAGATCCAGCCGAGCCTTGAACAGCCGCTTGCCCAAAGGCTCAGCCATACCGCCCAGCGCGCCCTTAGGGTTTTCGTTGAAGTATTCAAAGTTTGCGCAGAAATCGAAGATGGCGAACTCGCGCTTATGCACGCCGGGGGCAAACAGGTCAGGACACAGACGCGTGCCACGGCCAATCATTTGCAGAAACTTCACTTTTGAGCGCACAGCCTTGAAGAACACCAAGTTCAACACCTGTGGCACATCAATGCCGGTATCGAGCATATCCACCGAAATGGCGATCTGCGGCAACTTATTAAGTTTGCTGCTGAAGTCATCGATCAGGGTCTGGGCATAACTCACAGAGTGAGTGATAACTCGCGCAAACTCGCCATTAAAATGGGGGTAATGGTGATTGAAGCGCCGGGCGATAAATTCGGCGTGTTTCTGGTTCACCGCGAAAATAATAGTCTTGCCGAGCTGATCGCCGCCCTCAACCGTGAGGCCGTTTTGCATCAAGTGTTTGAGCATCAAGTCAACGGTTGGCTCGTTAAACAGCTGCTTGTTGACCTCAGAAGCCAGCACCTCCGTAGGTGCATCCCCCTCGGCACTGTAATCACCCCAATCCAGCGACTCCCAGTGCTCTTTCTCATCATCACTGAGCTGGTCATAACGGATGCCTTCGCGAACGAACTTGATCGGCACCGAATACGCCGTGGGGGGTACCAGATAACCGTCATCCACAGCCTCACTCAAACCGTACGCATCGGTCGGTACGCCAGTTTCGAGGCCAAACAGGTGATAGGTATCGCGATCCACTTCGTCACGCGGGGTGGCGGTCAGCCCCACCAGATAACTGTCGAAGTAACGAAAGATCGCGCCGTACTTCTGGTACACGCTGCGGTGTGCCTCGTCGATCACGATCAGGTCAAAGTGGCCAACGCCGTACTTGCGCCGGTCACCCTCCATCTGTTCGATCAACCCCATCATGGTTGGATAGGTACACAAGTACACACGGCCCTGGCCATTCTTGTCAGTGACCAGGTTGACCGGGCTGGAGTCCGGCAAAAACTCCTTAAAGGCATTTGTGGCTTGTTTTACCAGGGCTACCCGGTCGGCCAGAAACAGCACGCGCTTGACCCAGTTACCCCGCATCAACAGCTCGATCAGGGCAATCGACATCCGCGTCTTGCCGGTGCCGGTGGCCATGGTCAGCAAACCCGCGCGGCGGCCCTGACTCAATGATTCGCTCATCGCTCGAATCGCTCGGTGCTGGTATGCCCGCTCGACAATCTCGCTATTGATCGGCAGATCGCGCAAGTCGGTTTGCAGGCTGCGCCGCTGAATCGCCAACTCCAGTTCATCGCGAGTGTAAAAGCCTTGCACTTCGCGGGGCGGCGCACGACGGTCGTCCCAGAGCCAGGTGTGATTACCGTTGCTGTAGAAAATCAGCGGCCGCTGGCCCTTTTCGGCCTCGATGCAATCGGCGTACAACTTGGCCTGCTGCTGACCCACGTCCGGGTCTTTCAGGCTGCGCTTGGCCTCCACCACAGCCAAAGGTTTGCCATTGGCACCCCACAGTACGTAATCAACATACCCTTGGCCCTGCCCGTTGGGCATGCCGCTGACTGGCACTTCGGCGTCAGCGTTCTTCCCCAATTCCCAACCGGCTTCGCGCAACAGCACATCAATAAACAGACGACGGGTGTCGGCCTCGTCGTAATCATGGGTGTCCGGTACCGCGATATTGGCCGCCTTGGCCTGGGCCAGCGCCGCACGGGTGGTAACCAGTTCGGCATCCAGACGCGCCAGCAGTGCCTCGCGCTCACTCAGGCTTGCGGCTTGCTCAGCAATCGCCGCCTCGCGGGCTTCAAGAGTGCCGTGCTGGGCGGCGATCTGTTCCTGGAACTTGGCTTCCTGTTTTTTCAGTTCCGCACGGGTAAACGCCACCGCCTCGCTCATGCTGACAAGCTGAGGCACACGTTTTTCGTCAAACACCGCGTCGATACTTTTTGGATCACTGGCGCGGGTATAGGTGCGTGCCAGCCAGAACAACACATGAAACAGCTCGCGCACCAGCTTCATCGCATCGCTGTAGCCAATCGATTGATTGGAGTGCACCGCCTGATTGCCAAGCTTCTGAATCAAGCGGGTCTTCTGATGAATTTGCGGCGGTAGCAGGCGTACAAACTCCACCTGAGTCAAAAGCAGATTAAGGCCGTTGTCATAGGGCATACGCAGGTCGCGGTCATGCTTGTACAGCCAATGCACCGCCTGCTCCAAAGCATGCCGGGTGCGCATGCAACAGGCGCGCGGGTCGGGGTAAACCAGTTGCTCCGCGCCTTTGGCCGGTTCAAACAACGCTTCAAATTCGGGGATGAGAAATTCAAAGTTGCTCATATCAGCCTACTGCCTTTTGTGAGTCCATCTCGTCCAGGTGCTGGCGCACGCTGCCTATTGAATCCTGAATTCTGCGGGTAAAGCTGGAAGGCTCGCGGTAGGTCATTACCAGCCGATCAATCGCGCGCGTCATAGCCACGTACAGTAAACGTGCCTCGTCAGCCTCGTCCTCGCCCTTTTTCGGCATGTCACCCAGACCAGGAATCAGCACCAGACCAAACTCCAGGCCTTTGCTCGAATGCATGCTGACGATCTTGACTGCATCCTCAGCGCCGTACAAAGCGCTGCGGCCCTTGGACGACTGACCCGAGGCAAAGCTGATGCCTGCCTCACTCAACACCCGCTCGATGCGTTGCGCCTGGGAGGTGCTGCGGTAGATCACCGCCATATCATCCAACACTCGACCCCGACCTTGCTCATCACGGATGCGCTCGACGATGCAGTTGTATTCCTGCCAATCAGAATTACATCGCAGCAGCTCGGGGAACGCGCCCCGTCGGCCTGCGCTTTGAGGCGCGACAATTGGCACGCCATCTTCGGCGGCATCGCGCGCGGTAAGCAACTCAACGGCAAAAGCCCGCGCCACCGACAAGACCTCCACGGTGTTGCGGTAATTCAAGCGCAGGATGGTCGTACGTCCCTGGGCCTGAATACCGACGCTGGCGAAACTGAAATCCATACCCTTTTTATTGCCCTTGCCGCGATAGATCGACTGCGCATCGTCATACAGCACCAGCAAGGAATTGCTCTCGGGGTCGATCATCTGCACCACCAGCTTGAACCACTCCGGCTGGAAGTCGTGACCCTCGTCGATCAGCACAGCTGCATATTGAGCTCGTGGGATTTGCCCACGGTCGACACCGTCGATGGTGTTCTCAACCATCTGCGCCATCTTCACGTCGATCGACAAGTGCTGCGCCGGGCGATCGACGTTAAAAGCGGTGAGCATGTCCGAGCACCAGGCATGAAAATTACGCACCTTGACCTTCTCATTCAGGCCGCGCTCGACCAGTACCTGTTGCAAACGGCCCGCCAGGGATTTGTTGTAGCAGAGCACCAGAACCGGCTTGCTCGAGACCTGTGCCAGGTGCGCACAGCGATAGCCGAGAATCATGGTCTTGCCGGAGCCTGCCGCGCCGTGAATCACCCGATGGCCCTCGCCCAGCGAACGCGCCAGTTGCTCCTGCTGCAAATCCATGACTTTGATCAGCGTGGGAAGGGGCGCGTGCTGTTCTGCAAACAAACCGAACTGTCCTGGCAGCGTGTTCACGCGCACTTCGGGGTAGAGGTGATAACGCACGCGGTCGATCTGGGGCAGGCTCAACTGGCATGGGAAGATATGCTGGAACATATTCCACAGGCTCTGCTGGAAGGCTTCGGCGTCCACTGTCTCGGTTATTTCGTCTTGAAACAGCACCTGTTGCGGGTTCAGCACCTGGGCCAGGTTAGTCCCCATAAACTGCTTACGAGTAATCGCCGTCATTACCACACCCCAGCCGAAGGGCATGATCAAGTTGCCTGCATACGGCGAACCGGCGGGCTGTTTCAGCGCCGGGTCCCGCTGCAGCATCATCACCACTTCCATGGCATACGCCCGGGCTTGCAGCATGGGGTTTTTCACGGTTTTGAGCAGGCCGTCGGCATAAATTTTCGCCTGGTTGTGATCCATGCTCTGGAGCGTGTCGAGCTTCCAGTCTTTGACCTCCAGTACTAATAGCCCGCGCAATGGATGCAGCAGCACGAAGTCCGGCTGCAAGGCTTTTGGCCCCACCGGGACGTTGAACCAGCAGAGGTAGTCGTCTTCGAGCTTCTTCTCCAGGCGTTCGGCCAGGCGGCGCTCGCCCGGGGTGTCGAAGCGGCAGGTGGTGCGGGAGGGGAAGAATTGAGCCATGTGGGGTTGCCTGTTCCTTGGCGTGATGGAAGATCGTACGAGACCTAGAGCGTTCCCGCAAAAGCATGTTGTTGGAGCCCAGCAAATAGCTCATCGAAGCGATTTTCTTGAGCCCGTGTTTGTTCAAGCTGGCGCCCTAACGCCCTCTTTATTGAAACAAAATGCCGTTGCTTTTCTAAAGAGGGTAAAACAACAGGGAGTTCTTTTATGATCCCCATATTAAGCCCCGCCATGATTGCCCCTTTTGCTCGACTCTCAAGATAGTTCCTGGCAACCGGATGCAGGAGGAAGTACGAGTGCAAAAACTCCGGCTCGCAACGCGTGCGGTCTAGTGAGATGCAGCAAAGGTGCTTTGTATTAATCGCAGTTGGTATGTCGTCTGGAACAACAGCACATCGCCCACAAGTCCCCATGATCGTGATTAGGACATCGCCTGGATTAACCCGATAACGAGAGAGCTGCGAGTATTTTTCTGCCGTAATGAATCTGGGCTTTGCCCATGCAAACGCATTAGTGACGGCGTTATCTATACCGAGAACGGCGATGCCGTGATCAACAAACTCGCTGTGCAGTAATTGACTGCCGAAAGGACCTGTCCGAATCGAACCTACAGAAGGTGCAAGCTCAGCTACTGAAGTGGTCGCCACCGTAGTGCCGCCGAACATCTCCAGAAAAACGGATTTCAGCAGTTGATCAAGCTTGGCGGTGGCATCACGACGCTGGCCGCGCAGTGCATCAGCCTTATCCAAAATCGCCGCAATACGGCGTTGTTCAGAAAGTGGCGGAAGTGGAATAGAAAGCATCTTGAGTTTGCTCGCATTCACACCACCTTGAGCTGTTCCCGACGAGCTTCGGTTAATCTGCGCCCAATAGTCCTGAGTATCAAAGAATTGAGATAAATAACCGGGGTCTACATTGCCCTGACATGGACGCACTCGGATCAAGTACGAAGCAAAAACCGCTTCCTCTGGAATCTGATACAGCAGATAACTCTTTCCAGTAGTCGCACCAGTCCGCGCGAAGACAATATCGCCGTCTTGAAGGGCATATTTGCTCGCTCCAGACTCAGAGCAGATGCAGCGTGGTACCGATGACCAATCGACACGGCCATCTTGAATATCAGTGATCCTCAGAAACTTTGGACCTACAGCATTCGTATCGGCAGAGGCCGTATGCCCGTAATCTATCGACTCAGAAATATCCGCTAAGCTAACTCTAGGCCAGCTCATGACAGCATCCCCTCCAACTCATCCATGCCCTGCATAATCTCGGCCTCCAAGGTCTTTAGCTCGGCCAGGATTGTCTGCGGTGCTTCATGCTGCACTTCCTCGTACACCACTTCCTTGTAACGGTTAATCGACAGGTCATAGTTATTGCCAACAATCTCAGCCTTCGGCACAAAAAAACTCTGCGCAGTGCGGTCAAGACCAGCGCTGGTGTTGCGCTTATGCCAACGGTCGATAATGTCGGGAAGGTTATTGCAGTCATGCTTACTCGCATCCAACTCATTACGCTTGTCATCCAACGAGAAGCCATCCGCCTGCATGTTGTAAAACCAAACGTGGTCGGTGCCGCCAGAGTTAGTCTTGGTAAACAACAAAATCGCGGTAGACACCCCGGCATACGGCCGAAACACACCCGACGGCATTGAAACAATGCCATCCAGCTTATGTTCCTCCACCAGCATCTGACGCAGTGTTTTATGGGCCTTGCTGGAACCGAACAGCACGCCGTCCGGAACGATCACCGCCGCTCGCCCACCCGCCTTCATCAGGCGCAGAAACAGGGCTAGAAACAACAACTCAGTCTTTTTGGTCTTAACGATCTGCTGCAAGTCCTTGGCGCACGCCTCGTAATCCAGGCTCCCGGCAAACGGCGGGTTGGCCAGGATCAAGCTGAACTGACCTTCAACACCGGCATGCCCTTCACTGAGCGAATCACGGTTTTCAATCGCCGGGTTTTCTACACCGTGCAGCAGCATGTTCATCGACCCGACGCGCAGCATGGTGCTGTCGAAGTCGAAGCCGTGGAAGGTGTCGTGGTTGAAGCGCTTGGCGCTGGCCGCGTCCTGGTACAACTCGTGGCTGTGGTGAGTATTGAGATACTCGGCAGCCGTCACCAGAAAACCAGCGGTGCCGCAGGCCGGATCACAGATGGTGTCCGACGGTTTGGGTGCCATCATTTCGACCATCAATTTAATGATGTGCCGCGGCGTGCGGAACTGGCCGTTCTGCCCGGCACTGGCGATTTTGCCGAGCATGTATTCGTAGAGGTCACCCTTGGTGTCGCGGTCTTCCATGGGGATGGCGTCGAGCATGTCCACCACCTTGGCCAGCAACGCCGGGTTGGGAATGGTGAAGCGTGCGTCCTTCATGTGCGCGGCGTAGGTGGACTCACCGTCTTCTCCGCCCAAGGACTTGATGAATGGGAAAACCTTGTCAGCAATCAGTGTGTACAAGCTGGCCGGATCACCCAGCGCCTTGAAGGCTGCCCAGCGCAAATCCGCCTGGTCGGGGGTGAAAATCGGATTATCAATCGGCTGGCCGGTGCGCGCGGCTTTGCGCTCTTTAACTGTCTGCAACTCGTCGAGACGTTTGATAAACAGCAGGTAGGTCATCTGTTCAATGACCTCCATAGGGTTGGAAATGCCGCCGCTCCAGAACGCGTTCCAGATCTGGTCAACTTGGGATTTGATTGCGCCTGTGATCACTGCTGATTACTACCTGAATAATGAGTTTAATGCCCGCTAAAACGGCACTGCGGGCAATAGGTCAAGCCGGGAAGACTCCGGCGTGACAAGGTGCACGCAGTGTAACGATTAGCGGGTGAGGCTGTCAGTTACAACCGCCCGAGCGCCGAACTGCCATGTTTTTCACACGGCCTGCAAGGACGGTTTCAGGTACCAGCCTGTTACTTGAACGACAGCTTCTTCTTCAGTTCTTCACTGATCAAACCGATGTTGAGTTCCTTGCCCGGGTTGTTATTGCAGAAGTCCGTCAGCACCGAGATGTAAGCCGCGCCCAAGCCTTTGGTCAACGTGGCTGCGGTTGTCGCGGCGATAGTGCCGCCTACCGCACTGCCGACGCCTGGAATCATTTTCAGCAGACCGGTCACCACCGCGCGCCCCAGCAGGCTTGCTGCGCTCGAACCCAGCGCCGAGGCCACCAAGGTGGTCAAGGCACTGGTGCTGACTTCCATACCAAAGGTCACACCAATCTTGGCCAGCATCCCGACCTGAATCGGTACCAACACGAACGAGTCCGAGAACGGAATCGGTGTAGCCCCCGCTGCGGCCGCAAAGCCGGCGGCAATCAATACTTCCTTCTCAGCCTGCTCGACTTTGATTTTCATGGAAGATTGATGCCGCGAGCTCAATGCATTCGCGAATGCACGCTTTTTTGCTTCGGGAATCAACTTCGCAGACTCAAAAATCAGCTCATCAATGCCTTTGACGCCCAACGTATAAACTTGGCCGTCGTCGACTTCTATCCGCTGCGCCTCGGCGCGCACCCGCACAACGGCATGAGCACCGGGCAAAAGTTCTTTGACCTTGAGGTGAAAGTTGATGTCCTTGGAAAACATGCTTTTAGTGACCACCGCCACCACCGGAATGCCTTGATCAATCAACACACGACAGAGGTCGACTTCCGCCTGCTCAATGCGATCACCGCCTTCCTGAATGCAAATCCATGCCGCATGGATGTGCTTGTTCTCATCGTGATGAGCAGCGCGCGTCTCAAGGAAACTTTCCAGGTCCTTGAGAATGGTCGCGTAGTCTTTCAACTCCAGACCTTTGCTGTCGATGATCGTGATCGGGTGACCTTCCTTCGAGATCTCTTCGATCTGCTGCGTCACCGGGGTACCGGAGCCGGTCTTTGCCAACTGCCCACGGAACACCGTGTTGATCAGCGTACTTTTGCCAACACCCGTCTTGCCGGCGACAACGATATTGACCTTGCCGGAACCTCGCACCGCGTCACGAATGACTTCATCAATAGCGTCCTGCTGCCGATCAGCTACTTCCACCATTACAGCCTCCATAATTATTCAAATGATCAACACATCACATCGCTTGCAGCTGCTTGCAGGCCGCTGCGTTTACTTCCACGAACGCTTCCCATGTCATCGTCCGTTGATAATTCAGTTCGTATTGCCGATCCACGCGGCAGATATCCGGCCGATTTGCGTAGATGCGACAGCCGCCATCGGCTTCGTCCAAATGCCTGCACACCCCGTCACCCCGGTCCATCCCGGCTGTTTGCGGCAACAGGTGGACACGCTTGCAGCACTGCATGCAGCGGTTGCAGGGGAATGCCTGGCGGTGCTCAGACATAGGTGTCCAGCGTTACCTGGCACTGCACCAGCAGCGCGCGGTCTTCGCTGAGCTTGCGCTCAGTCTGGCTGAGGCTGTCGCGCAAGGTTTTAAGCTTGTCGTTGACCAGCGCAAAATTGCTCGTGATATTGGCTTCCACCACCTCGGTCAGGGCCCGCGAGAATTCCCAGGCAATATCGTCGCCCAGACTCTTGATCGCTTGGTCGCGGCGCTCTCGCTCTTGCTGCTCCTGACGGGATTGCTCTTCAAGGCGTTGTTGCTCCGGGTCGCCAGCAAAAGCGGTGTAGATTAATTTGCCGACTTGGTAGACGACGCCGATGGCGGGCAGCACCTTGCCCACCACTTGCTCAGCCACTTTGCCCATGGTGACCGGGCCAATACCCCTGAATAGGGTGGGCAGCCATTCCTTACCCAGCTTCATCACCGTCACCACGTGCTCGGTCCTCAGCGCCCCACCCGCTTGGCGCACACCCGCCTCCAGCAAACTCATATTGACGGTCGAGCCGGTACTCGTCGAGGGTTCGCCAACTGAAGCGCCGGGGATGTCCAGAGTGCCCGTGGACGGCGCACCTGCTTGCTGCACGCGGACTTGGTCGAGCATCTCGTCGAGCAGTTGCGACGCATCCAGCGCCAGGCGTTTGAGCTCATCGTCAAGGTCGCCACACACCTGTTCGTTGGCGCGCCGGATCAGCCCATCGATTTTGGCTTGGGCGTCCTCGGCGTCCTGGTGCATCGCCATGATCGAGCCCTGGGCCACACCGGCCGACTTGGCTTGTACCGACGCTTTAAGCAGCGAGCGCAGATCAATCTCACGCCTCGCAATTTGCGCATAAAACGCATCGATGCGAGCGCTGGAGGCCTGGTCGCGCTGTTGGTCCAACAGGCCCAGCGTCTCATCGATGAAACCGCTCAGATCGGTGGCCACACCGGCAACAATCTGACGCTGCTCGATCGAGGCAAAGAATTGGTTGAGTTCACTTTCGAACTTCGGAAAGCCCGAGTTCTGCAGCAAATTGTGCTTGTGCTCAAGCTTGGCCTTGAGCGCCGATCGGGCGTTAACTTCCAGGATCGGGATAGCCTGCAACACTTGCGGCAATCCGCGCGCCCGGGCCATTTGCTGGATCCGTTCGCGCAGTTGGTCTTTGATTCGCTCAGCTTCCAGCGGCTCCAGTGGGTTTTTACGGTTAAGCACCAGGAAGATCTGTTTATTGCGTTCGACCAATTCCAACAGCGCCGAAAGCGTGGCTTCCTCTTCGACAACGCCCAACGGGTTGACGACAAAGATCACCACGTCGGCGCCATACAATTGCTCGCGCGTCACCTGCTCGTGAGCTTGTGGCGCGTCGATACCCGGCGTATCCAGGATTTCAAA
Organism: Pseudomonas sp. EA_65y_Pfl1_P113; assembly: GCF_963970525.1. NCBI lineage: Bacteria > Pseudomonadati > Pseudomonadota > Gammaproteobacteria > Pseudomonadales > Pseudomonadaceae > Pseudomonas > Pseudomonas sp. EA_65y_Pfl1_P113. The sequence goes on along the minus strand of NZ_CAXAQM010000040.1, from coordinate 7,086 downwards.
GTCGCCCCAACGGTAGCCCTGAATCCTGTAGGTTTCGGGAGTGTCGGCAACCTGCGCCAGTTCAGCGCCAAGCAACGCATTGATCAGCGTGCTTTTGCCAGCGTTATAAACGCCGTAGACCATGATGGTCGCTGCAGCGCTGGCCTTTCGGGACGCCACCATCTTGCGGATGGCCGGTGTCGCTGAGGGGTTGTAAACGGCACACAGCTCGTCAACATCGTCGTAGAGCGACAGTACGTGGGACATCGGAGGTTGCTGAGTCATGACTGTTGGCTCTCAACGAGGTAATCAAGTCGGTCGTTCAAGCGAGCAATCTCGGTGACAAGTTGCTCGCAATAGCGTTGCATGCCAGCGCACACCGGTTCGTAAAGCTGCATGACGTGCTCAGCCAGCAAATCCGGCACAGCGTTGGCGTAGGCGTCGAGGGCAGCCTGGCGCTGCTCTTCCAGGTTGTCGCCGACCACTACTTGATGCGTTTCATAGCGAGCCTTGGCACTGCGACCGGCAAGACTGGAAGTACTGCCAATGGAGGCCCCGAGCAGTGCGCCGGGTATGCCTCCTACCAAAAAGCCTATCGCGCCGCCCACCAGCGTCCCGCCCGCGCCCCAGGCTGTCTTGGTCCCTGACTCGGTACCGGCTCGGTATTCCTTGGCCTGCGTCACTTCTCGGTATTCAGGCAGGGCACTTAAACGGCTCGCGTCGAAAGCCCGGCGCAACCCGGCTTGTTGTGTCTTGCCGATATGCCTCAGTGCGTCATCAGCCCGGTCGCCCAGAACCCGCGTGAGTTGGTTACGCAGTTTGCCTTCATGCTTTTCGTCGTAGCCTGCATCGAACAGCTGGTTGACGTAACGGCCCATTTGCGCGGCGCCTGCCAGGCCCAGGGTGCGCACCTCCTGCTCAATAGCCTTGCCCTGCTCACGGATCTGCTGCTCGAAGCCGCTGACCAGATCTGCCACCAAAGCCAGGTCTGCCGCCGTGTCCTTGATGGCGTTGCGCAAATTCTTCATTGGCGTGGCAAGTTTGAGCTGCAGCGCATCGCTGTCGCAGATGGCCTTGAGCGTCTGGAACAAGTCGCCCACACCGCTGGAAGCCAAATCATTTGGGTGCGTTTCAGCGAAGCGTGTCGACAGGGGTAACACATGCGTGTACTTCAGCGCATTGTCGTCCAGCCTCTGCAACTCTTCGCTTACATAATTGACTTGTGATTGCCGATCCTTAGCCGGCTTCATGACAATTTCACACACCGCATTGCCGTCTTCGTCTTCGTCTTCATCAGTGGTATCGCTGCCCGTGAGCAACACCATCAAAGACTTTTTGTCGGCCAGCAACTCGCCAATTTCGCCCATATCTGAGGCCCGACCAGGTGCTTGGGAGCTCATGGTGTAGAGGATCAGGTCGGCGTGTTCGACATACTCACGCGCCAGGTCTCCATTGGTCCGGTTGACCGAATGCAGACCCGGCGAATCAACCCAGGTCAGACCAGGTAAACGAAAGCCCTGGATCGAGCTGGTCGCTTCGGTGGCGCCCACGCGAAACTGCAAGTTATGTTCAGCTTCCTTGTGCTTGTCACCGCCATCTACCGTTGTCTGCTCGGTGGAGAAGTAAACGGGTTGGACCTTCGCCTGCGCCTTCAATTGCGAGTTAGGCTCGCTGTGGCCCCAAGCAACATAGTTACCCAGCGAACTCTTGCCGGACTTGACTTTGCCGTAGACGAATACCAGCAGAGAGTCGTTGACGTTTTCGCGAAACTGCGCACCTTTGGCGCGGACCTTGATTTGTTTTTGCCACACGGCGAACTGATCCGCCAAACGCTCCGACAGACCTTGCGCCAACTCGTGCAGCGGGTTGTCGTTGCTGACAGAGTCGAGCAACGCCTGAGTGTGTTCGAGGTTGCTGGAAACAAATTCCTGGCGCAGTAAGTTGAATGCACGATCCTTGGAATGGATGTCGCTTTTCTGCTGCTCAAACTGGGTTTGGAGTTGCTCAAAAGCGCCCATCAATTCGTCACGGGTCACGGCATTCATACAAGCTGCTCCACGGTATTTTTCAATTGCTGCAGTCGCTTGATTCGCGCCGCCGATTGCTGGAGTTGCACCTGGGTCTGCTGCTCCGCCTGTTGGGCAGCCAGCGGTGCAGTAAGGCCCTCAAGCACATTGAGTTGCAAAAGGAAGCGTTTGGTTTTCACTGCAGAGAACGCCGAGTCGGCATGCAAAATGGCCTTCATCACATCCCCGTAAGCTGAGCCCGAGGATTGCTTGCTGGCGACGGCTTGCTCCAGCTGAGTCGCCGTCTTTGCCGCGGCCATTGCCTTCACGGGCTGACCCAGGATTGGCCCGGCACTGTTGAGTTGTGCTTTCAATTGCTCGCGGCGATCTTTTTCCAGGTTCGAGATCCGCTCCTTCAAGCCTTGCTGCTCGCGCTCGCGTTTGGCGGCAAGCTCCTGCTTGCGACGCTCGGCGTCACCAGAGCTTGAAGAGCTGGATGAACTTGAAGACGGGCTGTCATCGGACACAGCCTTGACGATCGCTGTCACGGCAGCCACCGCAACGGCACCAATCAACCAGGGTAGAGGCATTACAAGTCTCCTTGACTTAAAGGCTGTTCAACTTTTCGCGGGCAGTGCGGATCTCGGCGGCCTTGGCCGAGAAACGGCTTTGGACGCTGCTCATGAGTTCAACGAATGCGTTGGCGGTATTGGCGTAGGGCGCGCAGAGCTTCTGCATCGTTAATTGCTCATGCTCAATAGCGCGGCCAAGCGCGGCCGCCAACTCGTCACGGCGTTGTACCAGGCGCTGCTGGCGAGCCACCGTAAGTGACGGGGCCAACTCGCTCGATATCTGGTCAAGGTGCAAGGCCAGACCGGGAATCCCGCTTTTGGCCTGCATCCCTTCGCGGCCTAATTCAACACCACGCTGATAACGGCGGCTGGAGACTTCAAAGCACGTCGGCTGGAACCCCACGCAACGCAGCACCTGGCCTTCAATGCGCTCACGCACCTGCGCCATCGAGCCGTTCTGATCCAGGTCCAGAAGACTCAACACCAGCACTAACCGTTGCTCGAGCGTATCGCCATGAACCTCATGCAGTTTGAGCAGCAGGTTGACTTGTTCCTCGTCCAACTCCCCCGGAGGCGCGTGAACGAACAGCACAATATCGGCGATATCGAGCCCTTCCATGGCCTGTTGGCTATCCACCTGATCTATACCCAGGCCAGGTGTGTCGACCAGCACATAGTGTTCAAGCTCAAGCTGCTGGTTGATGCGGGTGGTACGCACCACGCCGGTTGCGAAATATTCCTCGTGAACATTGCCGCTCAGCATGTTGAGCAACGAGCTTTTGCCGGCCTTGACCAACCCCCATGCAGCAATTCGCGGCTTGGGTGGCGCGGCCTCCGTGTGTTGCTGCTGAAGACGTTGGCACTCCGCCTCAAGCGCATCGATATACAGCACTGCTTGATCCATAAACCTGAAACTCCTTGGGGCGCCTTCGCTTAGCGAGAGAGCATTTTGCAGCTGCGATATATCAAGATATCGGCAAATGATGCCACATTGCCACGACCTATCGCAGCCGAGTTTTCTTGCCCACCGCCGCGTTGCTTATAGCCCCCGCAGTGCTACAAGCTCCGCAACCGCCGCCTCAAACCACCCTGCCGCCCGCATTTTCAGCGCCGTACTACCGCACTTCGGACAGATCGCAAACCAATCACCAGGCATCAATGCATCACTGCGCGGGGCGACGGTTTTCTTCCACTTGCAGTCTTCACACACAAACGTGAAGGGTCTGGGTTTTATCGGCATCAATACGTTCTCCTGAATACCCGCCCCACGGCTTATTCCTCTACCGGGAGCATTGCCTGCAAAATCATCAGCTTTCGCTGCAACTGCGCGACGTGTTCTCTTTCGGCTCGCAGCGCCGAACGTAACTCGCGGTTTTCCGCTTCCCAGATCTGCGCCCAACGCAGATCTTTCTGATAATGGTCGACCATTTTCCAAAGCTCGCTCAGCTTCAAACACTGCTGTATCAGCACCAGCAGGATGATCCCCATCACCGCCAATGCCCCCGTCGAAACCGCTTCCGACATACTCATGCTCACATCCTTTCATGCCTTCGATGTATTCCGAAGACAGTTACACGATATGTAGTGTTTAACGACAGGTCTAGAATGTAGACTTATACAGGTAAAGTATTCACACACATGGAGCGGGTATGAAACGCAAGCAATCCATCGAACAAGTCCGCTGGGACCTGGCACTTCGCTATCGTTTGATCGAGACCGTCGCCTGGTGGGAGGGCCGGCTGACCACGGGGCACTTGATCCAGAGCTTCGGCATCAGCCGTCAGCAGGCCTCCAAGGACATCAACACCTACATCAATGAACATGCGCCCCGAAACTTGACATATGACAAGCAACGCAAGGGTTATGTACCGAGCAAACAGTTCAAACCGCTGTTCATCGATGACAGCGCCAGTGCTTATCTGCACCTGCTTTACCAGAACAATGAACGGGCGCCACACATCGACGGATTGGCCCTGGCCTACGCCCATACCAAGGTGCTGGAAGTGCCGGACCGACCAATTCGGCCAGAAATCCTGCGACCCTTGCTCGCGGCTTGTCGCGACGGTTTGCGCCTGGAAACCGAGTACGTTTCGCTCAACACCCCGAACGTGGAAGTCCGCCTGATCGCCCCACATACCCTGGTGTACACCGGGATGCGCTGGCATGTGCGCGCCTACTGTGAGAAGAACCGCCAGTATCGCGACTTTGTATTGAGCCGCCTGCGGGGCGAGCCGGACCTGCTCGACGAGTCGCAGAACACACGTGAGCTGGACGAAGATTGGAACACCGAAGTACCGATCATCTTTGCACCCGATGGCCGCTTGAACGCGGCGCAGCAGGCGATCATCGAAACCGACTTTGGCATGACGGATGGGCAACTGGTGGTCGCCAGTCGCAAAGCACTGGTGAAGTATGTATTACGACGCTATCACGTCGACCCGAGAAACCAGGCCACCAACCCAGAGGCACAGCAGATCGTGGTTACCAATCTCAAGGAGTTGAGGCCCTGGCTCATGCATGATTGAGGGCGGTGCGTCGCATTCTGCTCGCGTGCGGACGCACTGGGCCGTATGCACGTCAGGCGTCGAGCGAACAGCTGTGAAAAAACTGTTCGAACAGAGGTGTAGGCAAATGCTCAACGTCGAGCAAGCCAAAGTGCTTGCCTACGTTGCGCCCCAAGGCCATCAGCGTTCTTGCGGCGTTCTCGGTCCCGGCATAGCCGGCGCTCAGGATGAACTCGACGCGCGCCTGCTCACTCTTCGCCTGCTGATACGCCTTCCCAGTGATCAGCACATCCACCAGGCACACATTGACCCGCTCATCCGCCAAGGTGAACGGCTCCAGCTCCTTGCATCCCAGTGCCGCGCACAAGCCATCCTTGCCACCGTCAACGATGCGCTCAAGGGTTTCGATGGGGCGGCCGAACAAGTCGAACTCCTGCATGGAAAATGCAAAGCAGTAACCTTGTGCGGTCGTGCGCGAGATCGTCTTGGCGTCACGTGGGTAAGTCGATAGCCAGTCAACAAATGACGATTTATCGTCCTGTGCACTGCTGCGGCGAAACAGGAGGTAATCCTGGATGACCTGGCTGAACGGATGCCCCGTCGGCGCCCAGCCCGTGCTTTCACGCTTGCTGCGTTGCACTTGAGCCACAGGTTCCAATGTCTTGGGCGGCACGCCAAAACAGCGCAGGTCATAGCCAAGCATGAACAAACTGGCCTCAAAGGCGTGGCAACGCGCGGGTAAAGCACCTTGCTCGGCAAACCAGCTCGTGCGCTCAAGCAAGGCTCGGATAAGCCAACCCAGCCGAACCTGCCAGCGCGGCCACGTTTCATAGTTGATCGATGAAAACTGCGGCGCCACCAACCCATTCACAAAGGCCCCAGGGTTACGCAACTGGTTGCCACGGGCACCTCCGGAAGGGAACGCTAACAAGGGTTTTCCCTTGCCGGTCCATTGCTGGCGAAACAGTGAATAGAACATTCCCATCGCAGCGCCGACGCGACTGTCATAAATCGGCGATCCCGACACATCAAGCAATGCGTGAATCTTGGTGAGGCCCGCATCAAAACGCTGCACGCTTTCGGCGTTGAGACCATCCAGGTCGTTGTCAACATCAAGCGCCATAAGCCCAGCCATGTTGCGCAAATAATTCGACAGACGACCTTCGGCGGCCAGCCGCTGCAAAAAGGGAATCGCGCCCTGTACACCACCCCAGCGAAGCACCTGCAAACAAGCGGCCAGGGCTTGCGCATCATCACCTGCGGTGACGGCACTGGTTAGCCATTCGCGCAGTTGTCCGAGGGAGCGTTGGGTCTGTGCCCAGGTCTGTGAATCAACAGTGTTCTGGTGTGTATCCTGCCAGCTCGCCTTCCAGCGATAGTGCTCGATCACCTGCTCGAAACCCTGCACCTGGGCGACCAAACCACCTGGCACGAAGTTACTAGCTTTAAAGCGCAGATTGAACGTGAATACGGGCAAGTTAGCTTGCAACCACGCAAGAAAATCCACCACTTCAGGTTGTGCAAGGAATTGTGTGCGCTTCATGCGGACCACCGAATGGGTAATGTCGAATGGCCACACCTTAAGCAATACAACAGGTTACGTCGAGGATGGATGCCCATATAGACACTGGTATCTACATATTTTTTGAGGCCTCTGTAGTGAGCGGGCTTGTCCCGCGCTGGGTGGCGAAGCCGCCCCAATCGGACCGCCGTCGTGTGTCAGGTGAACTTCGGGCCTGGATTTGGGGCGGCTTCGCCACCCAGCGCGGGACAAGCCCGCTCACTAAAAGTTGTGTAGATACTTATGCATATAGATAAACAAATGCAGCAGGGCATGTCAGGGGCGGGTTTGGTTGTTGCTGGTTGGGAGGCGCAGAGGAAGGGCTTCGGAGTTTTCCTGTAGTGGTCTAATTTCCCCGGACACCTCGATAGGTGGAGAATGCATCTATCGAGGAGTTTTTCATGACTGGCAAACGCAGGACATTCGACGACAGCTTCAAGCTGCAAGTCGTAAAAATGATCAAG
>NZ_CAXAQM010000039.1:0-47248 GCF_963970525.1 Pseudomonas sp. EA_65y_Pfl1_P113 | reverse complement strand
AAGAAAAGTATTAATATCACGCATAAGAACGCCGGTTTTTTAGATGTGTTTGCTCGCACGAACATCATCCATCAAATCGGCGTTCTTGTTTCTGTCTTTCCCGTGATTCCGTGAAGAACCTTTTTTTAACGCCCTTGAATGCGGCTTTCGTTCGCTTCGAGATTAACCGTGCGAAGCGCATCGCCGCCTTCCTCGCCCAGATCGGTCACGAATCCGGCGAGCTGCGTTACGTCCGTGAACTGGGCAGCGATTACTATCTGAGCAAATACGACACCGGCAGCCTGGCCGCGCGCCTGGGCAATCGCCCCGAAGCGGATGGCGATGGTCAGTTGTACCGGGGCAGGGGGCTGATCCAGATCACCGGTCGGCGCAATTACCTGGCCTGCAGTCAGGCGTTGTTTGGTGATGATCGTCTGTTAAGAGATCCCATGTTGTTGGAGCAACCGCGGTGGGCGGCTGAGTCGGCCGCCTGGTTCTGGCAGAGCAATGGCCTGAATGAGCTGGCCGACGAGGACCAGTTCACCACCATTACGCGGCGCATCAATGGTGGGCTGAATGGGCTGGAGGATCGATTGCGGCTATGGGCGCGCGCGAAGGCGGTGTTATGCGTTTCCTAGTGGCCTGCCGCTTGATGTGCGGTTGTCAGTCCTTCTCGACGCCGCCGAACCCGTCAGTGGCGGTGCAGTGCCAGCCGCCACCGCCACCGGCAGCCTGGTTCATGCAACCCCGCGAGCCCGACTTGACCCGGCGCATGCTCAGCGAATTATCGGCATCACCGACGATGGTGATAACGCCCTGATCGCCTTGCGCGCCTGTCAGGCGTACGTGCGCGCCGTCGCCCGCTAGCTTCTTGAGACAGTTCGTCACTTGCGCGTGCGATTGGCTCCTGTAGGGTAAGCAAACCCCCGCCTACGTCTGGAGACGACCGTGAATGAAATCACTCAACTGGCTGCTGAACTGGGTCGCCGTCTACAGGTGCTGAACGCCCATATCACCGCTGCCGAGTCCTGCACCGGCGGCGGTATCGCGGAAGCTATCACGCGTATTCCGGGGAGTTCGGCCTGGTTCGAGGCGGGTTATGTCACTTATTCCAATCGGCAGAAGACGCGGCAATTGAATGTGCCGGAAACGTTGTTTCCAAAAGTTGGCGCCGTCAGCCAGGAAGTGGTGGAAGCAATGGTGCGTGGCGCGCAGGAAAAGAGCCTGGCGCGATTTGCTGTCGCGGTCAGCGGTGTGGCGGGGCCGGATGGCGGTTCGCCGGACAAACCGGTGGGCACCGTCTGGCTGGCCTTTGGCGTGGGTGAGGACGTCACGGCCGAACTCGAACACTTTACCGGCAACCGCGACGAGGTCCGCCGACAAACGGTAAAAGCCGCGCTAGAGGGTTTGTTGCGACGAGCTGCAGCAGAAATAGAAAATCAGGGGTAGGCGATCTCCGATCTTTGTGGAACAATACTGTCTACTTATACAGGTGTTGGCCGCCCCGGCCTTATTGATTACGTGAGGACTTTAATGGACGACAACAAGAAGAAAGCCTTGGCTGCGGCCCTGGGTCAGATCGAACGTCAATTCGGCAAGGGTGCCGTAATGCGTATGGGCGATCACGACCGTCAGGCGATCCCGGCTATTTCCACTGGCTCTCTGGGTCTGGACATTGCGCTCGGCATTGGCGGCCTGCCAAAAGGCCGTATCGTTGAAATCTACGGTCCTGAATCTTCCGGTAAAACTACCCTGACTCTGTCAGTGATTGCCCAGGCGCAGAAAATGGGCGCCACCTGTGCGTTTGTCGACGCCGAGCACGCACTGGACCCTGAATACGCCGGCAAACTGGGCGTCAACGTGGACGACCTTCTGGTTTCTCAGCCGGACACAGGTGAGCAAGCCCTGGAAATCACTGACATGCTGGTGCGCTCCAACGCCATTGACGTGATCGTGGTCGACTCCGTGGCTGCCCTGGTTCCCAAGGCTGAAATCGAAGGCGAAATGGGCGATATGCACGTGGGCCTGCAGGCCCGTCTGATGTCCCAGGCGCTGCGTAAAATCACCGGTAACATCAAGAACGCCAACTGCCTGGTGATCTTCATCAACCAGATCCGTATGAAGATCGGCGTGATGTTCGGCAGCCCGGAAACCACCACCGGTGGTAACGCGTTGAAGTTCTACGCTTCGGTCCGTCTTGATATCCGCCGTACCGGCGCGGTGAAAGAAGGTGACGAGGTTGTGGGTAGCGAAACCCGCGTTAAAGTCGTGAAGAACAAGGTGGCCCCGCCTTTCCGTCAGGCCGAATTCCAGATTCTCTACGGCAAGGGTATCTACCTGAACGGCGAAATGATCGACCTAGGCGTGCTGCACGGTTTCGTCGAAAAATCCGGTGCCTGGTATGCCTACAATGGCAGCAAGATCGGTCAAGGCAAGGCCAACTCGGCCAAGTTCCTGGCAGACAACCCGGACATCGCGGCCACGCTTGAGAAGCAGATCCGCGACAAGCTGCTGACCCCTGCGCCAGACGTGAAAGCTGCCGCCAACCGTGAGCCGGTTGAAGAAGTGGAAGAAGCCGACACTGATATCTGAAGCAAACGATGACAGTTGTACTGGATACACTCGTCGCCGTTCGGCGCACCGCGATGGACCTGCTCGCTCGACGCGAGCATGGTCGAGTCGAGCTGACGCGTAAATTGCGTCAGCGCGGCGGGGAACCCGAGATGATCGAAACTGCCCTCGACCGTTTGACGGAAGAGGGACTGCTTTCGGAAGCCCGTTACCTCGAAAGCTTTGTCTCCTATCGAGCCCGCTCCGGCTATGGCCCTGCGCGTATTCGCGAAGAACTGAGCCAGCGTGGCTTGCAGCGTGCGGATATCGATCTTGCCCTGCGTGAGTGCGGTATCAGCTGGCAGGCGCAGCTGGAAGACACCTGGCGGCGCAAGTTTTCTGGCCATCTTCCGATCGATGCCAGAGAGCGTGCGAAGCAGGGACGCTTCCTGAGTTATCGCGGGTTTTCGATGGAGATGATCAGTCGCTTGTTGAGCGGTCGGGATATGGACGACTGAACGCAGTTGGTCTAGTTAACGGGCGCTGCGACGATTCGACAAGCCCGCTCACTACAACAGTGTGTAGATACCTAAGCCGCCATAAGAAAGGCCCGCTATGAAAATAGTGGGCCTTTTTTTTGCTCAAAAAATCACGCCGGCTCCGGCGCCACCCGCTGCTGAGCCTTCCCCTGAGCCTGCGCCCAGTTCTCCGGTAAATTGATGTAATCCACCAGCTCCCGTAGCCGGCCCTGGTCGCGCCCGTTGAAGTTGAACACCAGTCGCGTCAAATGACTGAACCTTGGCTCGTCATGTTCTTTGCCGGTATACCCGTGCTGCTGGAAGTCCCCACTCAGCCGCAAGCTGGCAAACTCGCTCTGCAAATGGGCCAATGCCCGCTCACTGAGCGGATGATTCATGCGTACTACAAACTCACGTTTCAACCAGCGCGTGGAGTGGAAGTTGGCATAAAACTGGTTGATCTCTTCCACTGCCTCTTCGGCGCTGTACACCAGGCGTACCAGCTTGAGGTCGGTAGGCAGGATATAGCGGTTGGCTTCCAACTGACTGCGGATAAAATCCAGGGCACCCTGCCAAAACCCGCCGCCTGGCGCGTCCAACAGCACTACCGGTACCAGCGGGCTCTTGCCGGTCTGGATCAGGGTTAACACTTCCAACGCTTCATCCAGCGTGCCGAAACCGCCTGGGCACAACACCAATGCGTCGGCTTCCTTGACGAAGAACAGCTTGCGGGTAAAGAAGAAGTGGAAGGACAGCAGGTTCTCAGTGCCATCAATGGTCGGGTTGGCATGCTGTTCAAACGGCAGGGTGATGTTGAACCCCAGGCTGTGTTCAAGGCCGGCGCCTTCATGGGCGGCGGCCATGATGCCGCCGCCACCGCCGGTGATCACCATCAGGTTCGAGCGTGCCAGCGCTGCGCCGACTTCCCGGGCGAGGGCGTACAGCGGGCTTTCCACTGGAGTGCGTGCCGAGCCGAACACTGTCACTTTGCGGCGACCCTTGAACTGTTCGAGCGCGCGGAAGGCATGGTCCAATTCGCGGATAGCTTGGAGGGTGATCTTGGCGTTCCAGCGGTTGCGGTCGTCCTGGGCCATGCGCAGCACGGTGAGGATCATGTCGCGATACAGGGGGATATTCGGGCTGTTGGGAGCGATCAGTTGGAGTTGAGCTTCGACCTGCTGCGTGAGGTCGGCCCCGTTCTCTTCAAAATGTCGAAGCAGGCGGTCATTCGGTTCGTAAGGCATTCAACGTCTCCTTCTTGCAGGGCCCGGGTGGCCGACGAGAGGTTCGCCGGAGGCTACGACACTGCATGTGTCGCTGCTTGCCGCAGGGGGCAACCTTCTTTTGCCCTGAAAATGTTACAGAACAGCATGAACAATGCTGTGAATAAATGGCTGGAATGACTTGATCATGTGCCGAAAAACCCTTGGCTGGCAACCACTTATTGGTCGCTCAATAGGGGGGGCTTAGTTGCCTGGAAGGAGTTGGCGCGGGGGGAGTGCGCGCTGCCGGACAGCAGCGCGCGAAGGTAAAACGGCTACTTTTTCTTTTTCGCCGCAGCCGGTGCCGGGCAATCTGCTTCAACGAATTTGACCGACGCCACAGGACGGTTGGTCTTGTTCTCGGTGATTTCGTAGCGCATCACTGCACCTTTGGCCATCAGTTCGCGGTAGCCTTTGTTCAGGCACACGCTTTGGCCAAGCTGGAAGTACACAGCCTTGGGGTTGGCGCGCATCTGTTCGGCGCGGTCGGACATCACGCTCAGGTGATCGATCAGTTGCATGCCTTCAACGGTGTAGGCCACTTCCAGGGTTTTTTCGTCGATTTCCCGGGGCAGGTCCTTATTGCTCTCAGCCGCGACGCTTTGCAGCTTTCTGTTCATTTGGGCCTCCAGCAGCGAGGCCGCCTGGGCGCACACGGGCAATACCAGCGCGAGGGCGACGGATGGGGCGACAAGACGCAGCATGGAACGCAGCATGAAACTCTCCTGATTCGGTTACTGGTGCATAGACCAGCCACTGTGCTGTGCGTTCAGTGGCGCGCAATTATAGGTGTGCCCTTGCCACTACAGCCAGGCGTATCGCTGGTAAACTGCGGCCACTTAAGCCTTTCACGAGTTTCCACCGTGTCGATTTACCCGTTTCACCGGCGCATCCGATGAGCCACGCCGTCTCCCGCCTGCGTACCCAACGTCTGGCTCGCGCCGTGCGGCCGTTCCTCAATCGTGGGTCGCGTGCCGAACGCTGCCCCGGTTGCCGGGTCATCCCGCAATACTGCCTGTGTGCCTGGCGCCCCGAAGTCGAGGCCCGATCTGCCATGTGTCTACTGATGCATGACGTGGAACCGATGAAGCCCAGCAACACCGGCTGGCTGATCGCCGACGTAATCGACGACACCACCGCATTCGCCTGGTCGCGCACCGAAGTCGATCCGGACTTGCTCACCTTGTTGGCCGATCCGCAGTGGCAGCCCTACATCGTGTTCCCTGGTGAATTTGTGGCGCCCGAGCGTGTTGTCAGTGAAGTAAAGGTGGAGGAGGGCAAGCGCCCGTTGTTCATCTTGCTGGATGGCACTTGGAGTGAAGCGCGCAAGATGTTCCGCAAAAGCCCCTACCTTGAGCATTTGCCGGTACTCAGCCTGGCGCCGGAGCAACTGTCGCGCTATAAACTGCGCCGGTCCAAGCGTGATGATCATTTTTGCACCGCCGAAGTCGCCGCCCTGTGCCTCGAATTGGCCGATGACCAGGCTGCCTGCGAAGTACTCGATGCCTACCTCGACGTGTTCAGCACGCATTACCTGGCGGCCAAATTCCAGTTACCCCTGGACCCGACGGACATCGTCCATACTCGTCTTGCTCCCTATATACCTGCGGGATAGCCAGACGACGTTTGCATGATGGCACCCTAAACCCGCACGCCGCTAAAATGCCCGTGGGCGTAGTGCTTGACCCCCCAGGCTACGCTGGGCATGCTGAGCGCCGATTGGGGTGCAACCGTGAATTTTCGACGTCGTTTCAGGTGCTTTTGACGTTGAGCGTGCCCTGTGGCGACAGCTGCCTGGCTGCCGCCTTGTGTACTGGCGAGCCCTGAACCCATCAGGGCTCCCATAAAAAACAGGATCATTTAATCAATGGCCACATACGAAATCCTGATAGCCGATGACCACCCGCTGTTTCGCAGTGCGCTGCATCAAGCCGTGACCCTGGGCCTTGGCCCGGACGTGCGGCTGGTCGAAGTGGCCAGCATTGCCGAGCTGGAAGCCCGCCTTGCCGAAAAGTCCGACTGGGACTTGGTGCTGCTCGACCTGAATATGCCCGGCGCCTATGGTTTTTCCGGGCTGGTGCTGTTGCGCGGGCAATACCCGCAGATCCCCGTGGTGATGGTTTCGGCCCAGGAAGACGCCGATGTGGTGGTGCGCTCCAAGGAGTTTGGCGCCAGTGGTTTCATCCCCAAGTCCAGTGCCATGGAAGATATCCAGAAAGCCGTGCGCACCGTGCTTGATGGCGATGTGTCCTGGCCGCCGCAAGCGTTTGAAGAAATTAACGTGTCCGACGAAGCCAAGGCCGCGCGCGATGGACTGGCCAGCCTGACGCCGCAGCAGTTTCGTGTGCTGACCATGGTTTGCGAAGGTTTGTTGAACAAGCAGATTGCCTACGAGCTGAGCGTATCTGAAGCGACCATCAAGGCCCATGTCACGGCGATCTTCCGCAAGCTGGGCGTGCGTACGCGCACCCAGGCGGCATTGCTCCTACAACAACTTGAGTCAATCTCGCAGCATTAAGCGTTGAGCGGTTCACGCTTTTTTGACTTGGCGTGATCTAGTTTCCCCACTTCTTTGGTTCAGTTGCCTACGTCTATGTCGCCTTTCAAGGGTCAAACCGGTATCAAGCGTATCTTTAATGCAGGGGGTTATTCCCTGGATGGCCTGCGCGCGGCCTTCACAGGCGAGGCAGCATTCCGCCAGTTGGTGTTGCTGAACGTCATCCTGATCCCGCTGAGCTTTTTCCTGACTGTCAGCCGCGTCGAACGCGCGTTGTTGATCGCCGTGTGCCTGCTGGCCTTGATCGTCGAGCTGCTCAACTCGGCGGTTGAAGCCGCCATCGACCGCATCTCCCTGGACCGCCACCCGCTGTCGAAAAACGCCAAGGACATGGGCAGCGCTGCGCAGTTTGTCGCGTTGACCATGATCACGCTGGTGTGGGCTGTGATCCTGATCTAAGGCTCAGGCAATGCTCGGCAGCACGATCTCGTCGCTGCGCTGGACTCCAGCGGTAAAGGCCCGGCAAAGTTCCAGGAACTCGCGCATCGCTGAGGTCTGGTACTTCTGTTTATGCCAGATGAAGTAGAACTGCCGGGCCAGGTCCAGGTCCGGGGTTTCCACCGGCACCAAACTGCCACGTCGGAACGCGTCGCGCAGCGCCAGCCGCGAAATACAGCCAATCCCCAACCCTGACTCCACCGCCCGTTTGATGGCCTCAGTGTGTTCCAGCTCCAGGCGGATATTCAGCGCGCTGCGGTGATGGCGCATGGCCTGGTCAAACGTCAAGCGCGTGCCTGAGCCTTGTTCGCGCAAAATCCAGGCTTCATGAGTCAACTCTGCCATGGTCGCCACGCCACGCTTGGCCAGGTGATGCTGCGGCGCACAAAACACCACCAGCTCATCTTCCACCCAGGTTTGCACCTCGATGTCCGGGTGGCTGCAATCGCCTTCGATTAGACCCAAGTCAATTTCGTAGTGCGCGACTTGGTGCACGATATGTGCAGTGTTCTGCACATGCAGCTTCACCTGGCTCTCGGGATGTTGCTGCATAAAGCTGCCGATCAGCAGCGTGGCGAGGTAATTTCCGATGGTCAGGGTGGCGCCGACCGCCAGGGAGCCAAAACCGGACTTGCCGTTAAGCAGATCCTCGATCTCCTTGGCCTGGTCCAAAAGCGCTACGGCCTGGGGCAACAGCTGATGACCGAGGGCGTTGAGGCTCAGGCGCTTGCCCGCACGGTCGAATAATTGGCAGCTGGATTGACGCTCCAGTTCGGTGATCGAGGTGCTGGCGGCGGATTGAGATAAGGCCAGAAGGCCAGCAGCGCGGGAGACGCTTTCCTGCTGGGCGACGGCGACGAAGACTTGCAGTTGACGGAGAGTAAATCGCATATCGATATAACCGATAACCCTTATCTTAATAATCCAGTTAACAGATATTGTCGCCGCCATTAGAATGCTGTGCAATTGCGCATCTACACCTTTGGCGCAGACCCATTTCCAGGAGTCCCCCGTACATGAGCAACATGAACCACGAGCGTGTCCTCAGTGTTCATCACTGGAACGACACTCTGTTCAGCTTCAAGTGCACCCGTGATCCGGGCCTGCGCTTCGAGAACGGTCAGTTCGTGATGATCGGCCTGCAACAGCCCAACGGCCGCCCGCTCATGCGCGCTTACTCCATTGCCAGCCCGAACTGGGAAGAGCATCTGGAGTTCTTCAGTATCAAGGTGCCAGATGGCCCGCTGACTTCCCAGTTGCAGCACTTGAAGGAAGGCGACGAGATCATCATCAGCAAGAAACCGACAGGCACCCTCGTGCTTGACGATTTGAAGCCGGGCAAACACTTGTACCTGCTCAGCACCGGTACCGGCCTTGCTCCGTTCATGAGCGTGATCCAGGACCCGGAAACCTACGAGCGCTTTGAAAAAGTGATCCTGTGCCACGGCGTGCGTTACGTCAACGAAGTCGCTTACCGCGAATTCATCACCGAGCACCTGCCGCAGAACGAATTCTTCGGCGAGGCCCTGCGTGACAAGTTGATCTACTACCCAACCGTGACGCGCGAGCCTTTCGAAAACGAAGGCCGCCTGACCGACCTGATGCGCAGCGGTAAGTTGTTCAGCGACATCGGCCTGCCACCGATCAACCCCGAGGACGACCGCGCCATGCTGTGCGGCAGCCCGAGCATGCTGGATGAAACCAGTGAGGTGTTGAACAGCTTCGGCCTGAAAGTGTCGCCACGCATGCGTGAGCCAGGTGATTACCTGATCGAGCGCGCGTTCGTCGAGAAGTGATACTGGGTTAGTAAAAACACAGATCAAAAAATGCTTCCGGTTTCTTCAGTTGGCTGGAAGCACTTCCAACACACAAATCAGCCCAGCCTCGGGATAGTGCCAACGCACATCCACATCCCAGAACTGCGCGCCGTACTGTCGCTCCGGCCCCGGCGTCTGATACGCCGGCCGCGGGTCCTGCGCCAGGCACTGTTCAATCAACGCCACCAGCGGCTCATCCAAGCGCTGAGCGTGGCTCTGCGCCTGATGCAGCGCAGTCTTCAGCCATTGCACGGGAATCAGCTGCGGCGCAGCGCTGGCGATCCCGTTGGTGGCCGTGTCGACAATGTCGGCATACGGCACATACGGTTTGATATCCAGTACCGGCGTGCCATCAAGCAGGTCTATCCCGGAAATCCACAATCGCCCTGGCTCGACCCTGTCCAGTTTCACCACCGACTGGCCAATACCATTGGGGCGATGAGTCGCGCGGGTAGCAAACACGCCCATGGAGGTGTTGCCACCCAAGCGCGGCGGGCGCACTTTCAGGCGTGGCTTGTCTTCCAGGGCCTGGTGGAACAGAAACAACAGCCACACATGGCTGACCTGCTCCAGGCCCTGCACCGCCTCACCCCCGTCGAACGGCGCCACCAATTCCAGCACGCCCCGCGCGGCGGGTGCCAGCTGCGGTTGGCGCGGGATCGCGAACTTCTCCTTGAAGCAGGAGCGCACGAAACCGACGGGCGAGACGTGGTAATTCATGGCTTACGCACGAACCCGCAGGGTCAGGCCCTTGAGGAAGTTGCGCAGCAACTGGTCACCGCAGGTCCGGTAGTTGGTGTGGCCGAACTTGCGGAACAGCGCGCTCAACTCAGGCTTGGACACCGGGAACTCGGCCGCCTTGAGGATGGCGTGCATGTCGTCTTCCTTCAGTTCAAAGGCCACGCGCAGCTTCTTGAGGATGATGTTGTTGGTGATCGGGGTTTCAATCGGCTGCGGCGGACGGCTTTCGTCCTTGCCGCGCTTGAAGATCACCAGGCCATCAAGGAAGTGCGCCATGACTTCATCCGGGCAGAACACGAAACCTTCTTCCTCATCCTTCTTGAGGTAGGTCAGCAGGTCTTCCTTGGTTACGTCCATGCCGCCGAGCTTGGTGATCTCGACCATCTTGTTGTCGCTGATGTCGAGCATGTAGCGCACGCTGCGCAGTACGTCATTGTGAATCATGGTGGGCAATCCTGGTTTTCAACGGTGGACACCGCCCAGGCAGGCGGTGTCGATAATAGGGGAGCGGCTTAGAACTTCTCTTTGCCGGACAGGTAACGCCATTGGCCAACCGGCACTTTGCCGATGGACACGCCGCCGATGCGGATACGACGAATGGCGATGACCTTGAGGCCAACCGCTTCGCAAAACAGCGCGATTACACCCGGCTGCGGGTTTTTCATTGCAAAACGCAGGCGGTTTTCGTTCTGCCAGCTGGCTTTGACGGCCGGCAGTTCCTTGCCTTTGTATGTCAGGCCGTGGTTCAGGCGGTTGAGGCCGTGGGCAACCATGTCACCTTCGACTTCCACCACGTATTCCTGCTCGATCTTGGCGGCATCGGCGGTCAGCTTGCGTAGGATCTTCCAATCCTGGGTAAACACCAGAAGGCCGCTGGCCTTGGCTTGAAGGTCGGCGCTGGCGGTCAGGCGCAGGAAATGGCCCTTGAGCGGGCGCTTGCTAAAGCGGTGTTCTTCCGAGAGTGTTTCGGCGCTAATCGACGCCATGGCCGTTTCGGTCTCCACGCCCACAGGGGCGTGCAGCAGGATGGTCACCGGCTCAGGCACGGTGGCCTTGGCCTCGGGGTCGAGTTCGACCGTCTGGGTGGTGACCTTGAACTGCGGCTCGTCAATCACTTCACCGTCCACCGAGACCCAGCCGCCTTCAATGAACAGCTCAGCCTCCCGACGGGAGCAACCGACCAGTTCGATTAGACGTTTGGAGAGGCGTATGGGGTCAGTCATGACAAGGGCCGTAACAAAAGGGGGCGGCTATTGTACCTGCCTGGAGCCGGTTAATCCCGGCCCTATTTCATTTAACCCTGGCGGGCCTGTTGTTGCGCCTGGCGCAAACGCAGACGCAGCAACGGATAAGGCTGGCCGAGGCCATCATGCTCCGTGCGTCCGACTACCTCGAAGCCTTGCTTGAGGTAAAAGCCCAGGGCCTGGGGGTTCTGTTCGTTCACCTCGAGTTCGTCGGCGTTCATGCGTTCAATGGCATAGCGCAGCAATTGCCGGCCAAGGCCCTGGCCGCGGCGCTGCGGGTCGATAAACAGCATTTCGACCTTGCCCGCGGCCACGCCAGCGAACCCGGTGATGCATTGGTGCGAGTCCTTGGTGCAGATCAGCATCACCGTGTCCAGATAATGGGTCAGCACCAGATGCCTCAGCCGCTCGATGTAGCTGTCCGGCAAAAAATCGTGGGTGGCCCGCACTGAGGACTCCCAGATTTCAGTCAGTTTTTGATAATCGCTGGTTTTGGGGGTATGGATAACCGAATGCTGACGCATGCCGCTGCTTCCTGCCAGTGATGGGCGATGGGCAAACGATAGACCTAAAAAAGCCCCACATCTTGATCAGATGCAGGGCTTTTGATTTTGTCGCCGATCAGTCGCGCTTTTCAGCCCACAAATCGTACTCGTCGGCGTCCGTCACGGTGCACCAGACCTTGTCACCCGGCTTCAAACCGTTGGCATCGTCGATAAACACGTTACCATCGATTTCCGGCGCATCGAAGAAGCAGCGGCCAACCGCGCCTTGCTCGTCGACTTCGTCGATCAGCACTTCGATTTCCTTGCCGATGCGCAGTTGCAGGCGCGCCGAGCTGATAGCTTGCTGGTGAGCCATGAAACGCTCCCAACGGTCCTGCTTGACGTCGTCCGGCACGACGGCCAGGTCCAGCAGGTTCGCCGGGGCGCCTTCAACCGGCGAATACTGGAAGCAGCCGACGCGATCCAGTTGGGCTTCTGTCAGCCAGTCCAGCAGGTACTGGAAGTCTTCTTCGGTTTCGCCGGGGAAGCCGACGATGAAGGTCGAACGGATGATCAGCTCCGGGCAGACCTCGCGCCAGTTCTTGATGCGCGCCAGGGTCTTGTCCTCGAACGCCGGGCGCTTCATGGCCTTGAGCACTTTCGGGCTGGCGTGCTGGAACGGGATGTCCAGGTACGGCAGGATCTTGCCGGCGGCCATCAACGGGATCAGCTCGTCCACGTGCGGGTACGGGTAAACGTAGTGCAGGCGCACCCACACACCCAGGCTGCTCAAGGCTTCGCAGAGTTCGGTCATGCGGGTTTTGACCGGCGCGCCGTTCCAGAAACCGGTGCGGTATTTCACGTCGACGCCGTAGGCACTGGTGTCCTGGGAGATCACCAGCAGCTCTTTCACACCGGATTTGACCAGGCGCTGGGCTTCGTCAAGCACATCACCGACCGGGCGGCTCACCAGTTTGCCGCGCATCGACGGGATGATGCAGAAGCTGCAGCTGTGGTTGCAGCCCTCGGATATCTTCAGGTACGCGTAGTGGCGCGGGGTCAGCTTGATGCCTTGCGGCGGCACCAGGTCGATCAGCGGGTTGTGGTCCTGGCGTGGCGGCACCACTTGGTGCACGGCGTTGACCACCTGCTCGTACTGCTGCGGGCCGGTCACCGCGAGCACGCTTGGGTGCACATTACGGATATTGCCTTCTTCCACGCCCATGCAACCGGTGACGATGACCTTGCCGTTCTCTTTGATCGCCTCGCCGATCACCTCCAGCGACTCAGCCTTGGCCGAATCGATGAAGCCGCAGGTGTTGACCACCACCACGTCAGCGTCCTGGTAAGTGGACACAACGTCATAGCCTTCCATGCGCAGTTGCGTGAGGATGCGCTCGGAGTCAACCAGAGCCTTCGGGCACCCTAGCGACACAAACCCTACACGTGGATTATTACTCATATACTCACAGCCTGCAGGGTTAGCCCTGGTCGAAATTCGTGGCGCGCGATTCTAAGCGTTGATCAAATAATGCGCAAAAACAATTGTTGCTAATGAGTATTGTTAGCGCGTATGGAGAGACTGAAGTTAGTATGGATTTTTCTCGCTCAAGCCGGGCGATCCGGGTTTCCAGCTCCTGAATTTTCTGCTGCTCTGGGGTCAGCGCCTTGCTCTGCGGAGTGACGCCTTGGCGCTCTTTCTGAACCTGGTCAACCCTGCGGCGCAACGCTGACTCGCCAATACCGAGTGAAGGGCTGGCTTCGATGTAGCTGTAGTTTTGCCTGAGTACGAAGTCGGCAGCCTCGCGTTTGAATTCAGCAGAAAGGGTACGGCGTTGTTTGGTCATTTGACACCTCGATCTTGCGAGCATTCTCGTCTAAATGAGTGTCCGGTTTCATTCGACCACTACATATGGATCAGAGAATTCTAGGTACGCGGACAAGCGTGGCGATAATGGCCCAGCGTCTAGTCGCGCCTAAGAGTTGGATAGAATCTGAGGAGGTAAATGTATTGACGATACTAAGCGATCTGCTTGACTTGTTCGACTTGATGAATTCGCAGTTTGCCATCCATACACATGGATCAACACGGCTGACGAACAATGAGGTTTTTTTCTCACGAGTTCCGCTATTTCGTTAGAAGTCGCAAAAAATAGGGTCTTTCAGCTCTTTAGGTTGGATTACGATAGGCATGATAGAGGGCTCTTTAAGTCGTTTTATGTGATAAGGTAACTGAGCGAATTTATAAGTAACTCATAATGAAAGTGATCTCCGAGTTTGCGGTTCCAGCTTTTATTTCTCCAGTTCCTCCTGCTTTCCTAAAGTATCGTGCGAACATGGGGATTTCGAAATTTCCCCCGCCATTTGAGTAGTCGTTGAATGCATGTGTTAAGTTGAGATTTATTGGTTGCTCGCTACTGTCCATTAGTTGCAACGCAATGCCTTTGGCAGTTGAAGTGGAATTTAGGTTAATAATTCCTGAAGTTGGATCTATCGCAGGTGCTGTTGATGTTGCGATAAGTTTGTAATTTACTTTTTGGATGCCGGCTGGACAGTTGTTGAGTTTTATGTTGAAGCGCTTCGACGCATCGTTGTGGAAAATTTGACTCAAGTCCATGCTTCCCATGTCCACAGTTACATCGGGCGTTTCGCATGAGGGTACTACTATAGACATTCCATTGGTTGTGAGTGTAACCGGAAAAATCGTCCCTCTTTGGAGTGCTCCAATTTCTCCAGCAGGTATTCGAGCGTTATTTTTTATCGCTCCTATTTTTACAAATCTTAACGCGAAAGATGCGCCTGTGAAATAAATTGCGCTTCCGAAGTCGGGTCTAATATAATTGCTTGCCACTCCGTTATATGCTTCTCCGTCATGAATCCATTGCCACCCAATACCGGTGTCTCCAATAGGCTGTATGCTTCCGGGCACGTCCTTACCCAAGTAATTCTTGGTCCCTAGCAAATATGGGGCGGCGCAAATGTATTTGTCCTGATTGGTGATTGTAATTGGCGAGCTTTCATATATGATTTGGCCGTCAGGTGCGTCTCTAGGTATCGATGCAGTTTGGGGTAGTGTGATGTTATTCGTAAAGGCAGAGCTGCCTGGGTAGAATTGGCATGTTGCTGCGATTGCATTCGTTGTTGTGCTGCAGATAAAAAACAGTAGTAATAAATTTTTAATTTTCATAGTGGGGTGCAGCGTCTTTTATAAAAATTGGATTGTATTTTATGGTTTTTTTGGTGAGGGGCGAATAAGACGTTTCTTAAAGAGTCCGGCTAGTGTCGTGAGCGGTTAGTTCATTTTCTAGCGTGTAAAGATATACTGTGTGCCCCTCGCCTCGAGATGGTTCCACGCATGCCTCGACCAGTTGCTCCTTTTGCACTGCAACTCGCCGACGTAATTACGCTTCAAGGTTGGTTGCGCATGAGTACGCTGGAGCAAAGCCTCGGTCGGTGGGCGCGGATACTCCTTTTGCTCGCTGACGGGGTGACGCCCATGGCCATCTGTGGGGAGCTACAGATCACTTCGCCGACGGTGTTCAAGTGGCAAAAAACGCTACCTTGAGTAGGAAATCGAGGGGGCTGAGCGACCTTCCGCGTAGCGGTCAGCCCTTGAAACCGGGCGCTGAGAAAGTCAAATAAATCCTGATCTTGACAACTCAGCGGGTTTCGAAGGAGGCAACGCATTGGAGCGTTCGGTTGATGGCCAAATACGCGCACGTTACCACCTGGCGAGTTCGACAAATCTGGGCGGCGCCCGATCTCAAATCGCACCTACTGAAGACATTCAAGGTCAGCAATGATCCGCACTTCGCCGAAAAGGTCATTGATGTGGTCGGATTCTATCTGAGTCCCCCGGACAACCCAGGGAAAAAAAGCCAACCTTGGGGTTGGCTTTTGCGATGGTGGTGGACATGTCTAACCTCGGTATTGAATGACGCTGCCGGTCGTGCACGACGAGACAACGGATGGGCACTTGAAGTGTGCCTCTGATCAAAAAGTGCGCAATTCTAGCGACGGGCAGCGCACTTGACCAGCTTTATGCAGCGAAAAGCGACGAGTGCTGCGCTATGCTTCGCGCCGTTGCGCGTAGGTAAAATCCTAAGGTCAACAAAACGTCTGTTACGAGAAGTAAAACAGCGCATGCTAGGGTCCGCTTAGAGGCGTTGTTTATAAAGACCGCAGGTCAGAAGGGCAGGAGTGGTTGATGGGTCAGGCAAGTAGTCCGGCGGCAGGCGCCGAGCATTCCACCGCAAAGCCGATTGGCATGCTGGTGGCAGCGGTCGGGGTGGTTTACGGCGATATCGGGACCAGCCCGCTCTACACCCTTAAAGAGGTGTTCAGCGGCGGCTATGGGGTTCAGGTCAACCATGACGGTGTGTTGGGGATCCTGGCGCTGATCTTCTGGTCGCTGATCTGGGTCGTTTCGATCAAATACATGCTGTTTGTGCTGCGCGCCGACAACCAAGGCGAGGGCGGCATCATGGCCCTGACTGCACTGGCGCGACGGGCGGCGGGGGAGCGCAAGAAGCTGCGCAGCTTCCTGGTGGTGTGTGGCCTGTGCGGCGCGGCGCTGTTCTACGGCGACAGCATGATCACCCCGGCGATTTCCGTGTTATCGGCGATCGAAGGCCTGGAGCTGGCGTTCGACGGCTTGGAAAAATGGGTCGTGCCCATCGCCCTTGTCGTGCTGGTGGCCTTGTTCCTGATCCAAAAGCACGGCACTGACCACATCGGCAAGCTGTTTGGGCCTGTGATGGTGACCTGGTTCCTGGTCCTGGGCGGTCTCGGTGTGTATGGCATCACCCTGCATCCTGAGGTGCTCAGTGCCATGAACCCGATGTGGGCGGTGCGATTCTTCGAGGCTCACCCGGGCATTGGCGTGGCTATCCTTGGCGCGGTGGTGCTGGCACTGACCGGCGCCGAAGCACTGTACGCCGACATGGGCCACTTCGGCCGCAAACCCATTGCCCGCGCCTGGTTCATGCTGGTGCTGCCGGCGCTGGTACTCAATTATTTCGGCCAGGGCGCGATGCTGCTGGGTGACCCGGAAGCCGCGCGTAACCCGTTCTACCTGCTGGCACCCAGCTGGGCGTTGATCCCGCTGGTGGTGTTGTCCACCCTGGCCACGGTGATTGCGTCCCAGGCAGTGATTTCCGGTGCGTTCTCGTTGACGCGCCAGGCGATCCAGTTGGGTTACATCCCGCGGATGCATATCCAGCACACCTCCAGTGCCGAGCAGGGCCAGATCTACATCGGCGCGGTGAACTGGTCGCTGATGGTGGGTGTGATCCTGCTGGTGCTGGGTTTCGAATCCTCCAACGCACTGGCGTCAGCTTACGGCGTGGCGGTAACCGGCACCATGCTGATGACCACCATCCTGGTGTCGGCGGTGATGTTGCTGCTATGGAAATGGCCTCCGATTCTGGCCGTGCCGGTCTTGGTCTGCTGCCTGCTGGTGGACGGGCTCTACTTCGCTGCCAACGTGCCGAAGATCATCCAGGGCGGTGCCTTCCCGGTTTTGGCGGGGATTGTGTTGTTCGTGCTGATGACCACCTGGAAGCGCGGCAAACAATTGCTGGTGGAGCGCCTCGACGAAGGCGGCCTGCCATTGCCGATTTTTATCAGCAGCATTCGCGTCCAGCCGCCCCACCGGGTGCAGGGTACCGCCGTGTTTCTCACCGCACGCCCGGACGCTGTGCCCCACGCGCTGTTGCACAACCTGCTGCATAACCAGGTGTTGCATGAACAAGTGGTGTTGCTGACGGTGGTCTACGAAGACATTCCTCGCGTGCCGGCGGCACGGCGCTTCGAAGTGGATTCCTACGGCGAAGGCTTCTTCCGCGTGATCCTGCACTTTGGTTTTACCGACGAGCCGGACGTGCCCGAAGCGCTGAAGTTGTGTCACTTGGATGACCTGGATTTCAGCCCGATGCGCACCACGTACTTCCTCAGCCGCGAGACGGTGATCGCCTCTCGCATCAAGGGCATGGCGCGCTGGCGCGAGGCGTTGTTCGCGTTCATGTTGAAGAATGCCAGCGGCAACCTGCGCTTCTTCAAACTCCCGGTAAACCGAGTGATCGAGCTGGGCACCCAGGTCGAAATGTAAGCTTTTGCAACGCGGGAGCCGGTAATCGGCTCCCGCTTCTCTTTCTGAACCCTGTGCAATCCAGCGTTGTCGACTAGGCTCTAAGCACTGTTGAACAGTGCCCATAGAACCCAGAAGAGGTGCGCCATGAGTCAGCTGCTCGAACCCTATACCCTGCGCCAATTAACCCTGCTCAATCGCATCGCGGTTTCGCCGATGTGCCAGTATTCGGCGGTCGACGGCCTGGCCAACGACTGGCACCTGGTGCATCTTGGTAGCCGTGCGGTCGGCGGTGCGGGGCTGATTTTTACCGAAGCCACCGCTGTCACCGCTGATGGCCGCATCACCGCCCAGGACCTGGGCTTGTGGAACGACGCGCAGATCGAACCGCTGCGACGCATCACGCGTTTTATTGCAGCCCAAGGCGCGGTGGCCGGCATTCAACTGGCTCACGCCGGGCGCAAGGCCAGCACCCATCGGCCCTGGATCGGCAAGCATGGCGGTGTCAAGGCGGAGGAGGGCGGCTGGGTGCCGGTAGGGCCCTCGCCGATTGCCTTCGACCCTCAGCACACTCAACCCACACAGTTGGATGAGGGGCAGATCCAACAAGTCATCGCCGATTTTGTCGCCGCCGCCAAGCGTGCGTTGACCGCGGGTTTTGAAGTGGTGGAAATCCACGCGGCGCATGGTTACCTGTTGCATCAATTCCTGTCGCCGATCAGCAATCAGCGTCAGGACAGGTACGGCGGCTCGTTTGAAAACCGTATCCGCCTGGTGCTGCAGGTCACAGAGGCCGTGCGTGAAGCCTGGCCTCAGGAGCTGCCGTTGTTTGTGCGGGTGTCGGCCACCGACTGGGTGGAAGATGGCTGGAACCCCGACGAAACCGTGGAACTGGCGCGTCGCCTGAAAACCCTTGGCGTGGACCTGATTGACGTATCGTCCGGTGGCACGGCCGCTAATGCCGAGATCCCCACCGGCCCCGGCTACCAGACCCGTTTCGCCGAGCGGGTGCGCCAAGAGTCGGGCATGGCTACCGGCACCGTTGGCATGATCACCGAGCCGGCCCAGGCCGAGCACATCCTGCGCACCTGCCAGGCCGATATCATCTTCCTGGCACGCGAGCTGCTGCGTGACCCTTACTGGCCGCTGCATGCCGACGACGACCTGGGCGGGCGCAAGGCGATCTGGCCGGCGCAGTATCAAAGGGCGACCCATCGCGACCAGCCGATTCATGAGTCTGATCTGCGCGACTAATCCGCTGTTGGCGCTGACTGAAACCCACCCTGACCCGGTGGGTTTTTTTACGCGCGCAGGTGTCGGATATGTCTGTAGGTATTTGTTACCTAAGCAATTTATTTAAGTTAATACTCTAAAAAAATCCCACACGAGAGCAGTTTTTTTCTACGCTTAGGGTGAGCCTGATTTCTGGCCCAGGAAGTCAGTGGGTTTGCTCACTGAGGCATTGCGCTTCATGGGAGGCGGGTAATGGGCAACAGGAGTATTCGATGGATATCAGGAGAACCAGTCCATGGCCAAGTCCGATGGTGTAGCGGGTGTGGTGACGTCTTTTCTGACCCGCAGGATGTCGTTGCGGGGCCGAAGGTTGAGCTCAGATGAAATGGAATTGCTGGCGCAGTACCGCGCCCTGACCGAGAACGATCAGATGGCAATGCGCTATTTGATTGGGGCGATGAAGAGTGTGTCGCGGTTCTGAGGATCGTCGTTAAACAAGGTGGGAGCTGGCAAGCCAGCTCCCACCGGTATCAGCTGTACTTGCGCTGGTCCGGTGCCGGCGGGAAGTACTGATACAACCAGGTTTCACTCAAGGTGCGGTCCTGGGTACGGATAAACAGGCGCAGTTCCACCGGCTCTACGCTGTCGCTGGTCGGGTACCAGTCGAACAGGATGCGGTAGCCCTTGATGTTATCCAGCAGCAGCACGCTGAAATCCTTGACCTGGCCATGGGAGCACGTCACCACTGGCTCAATCCCCGTGCCGGGTGGCAGGCGGTCCAGGCCACCGCCCTTGAAGTCCACGGCGAAACGGCGCGCCCACACCTCAGGGTAGTGCTCACCCGGCGCCCAACCTTCGATAAAGCCACCCATGCCTGAACGGGTCGCGTCAACCTGGGCCAACGGCGTGCTCACCGGTGGCAGGGCGCTCCAGTACAGCTTGTAGCCGTAGTTCAGTGATTCGCCGGCTGCTACGGGTTTTTTCGGGGTCCAGAAGGCCACGATGTTATCGAGGGTCTCGCCGGTTGTAGGAATTTCCAGCAGGTCGATGGAGCCTTCACCCCAGGCCGTAGTGGGTTCGACCCATAGGCTCGGGCGTTTGCTGTACCAGTCCACGGTGTCCTGGTAACTGGCGAACTCATGGTCGGTCTGCACCAGGCCAAAGCCTTTGGGGTCGGTGTCGGCAAACGCGTTGAACTGCAGCTTGGCCGGGTTGTTCAGCGGGCGGCAGATCCATTCGCCATTGCCGCGCCACATCGCCAGGCGGTCCGAGTCGTGGATTTGCGGGTGGATGGTGTCGCACATGCGGCGCTCATGGGTACCGCAGCTGAACATGCTGGTCATCGGCGCGATACCCAGTTGTTCGATGGCGGTACGCGCGTTGATGTGTGCATCGATCGCCATCACCACCTGGTTGGCCTGGCAGTCGATATCAAAGCGGTAGGCGCCGGTGGCGCTCGGCGAGTCGAGCAGGGCGTAGACCACGAAGCGGGTGGCGTTCTTGTCCGGGGTTTCGAACCAGAACTGCGTGAAATCAGGGAATTCCTCGCGTTTTTTCGCGTAGGTGTCGATGGCCAGGCCACGGGCGGAGAGGCCGTACTGGCCGCTGGAATCCACTGCGCGGAAGTAGCTGGCGCCGAGAAACGACAGTACATCATGGCGGCCCAGTTCTGGCGCCTTGAACAGCTTGAAGCCGGAGAAACCCAGGTCGCCGGTCAGCTGTTTGGTGTCGACCGTGGTTTTTTCATAGTTGAACAGCGAAGGGCGGAAATGCACCTCGCGGGCTTCGCGGGTCTTGGGGTCGACGCTGTGCATACGCACCGGCGTCTTGAATCCCATGCCGACGTGGAAGAACTGCACGTCGAGTTGGCCGTTCAATTCCTTCCACAACGAGTGGTTGCCGTCGTAGCCGATGGCGTTGAAATTCTGCGGGGTCATGGTCGCCAGGGTGGGCGGCAGCACTTGTTTGGTGTCTTTGTAAGCGGTCCCGGCGAGTTGCTTGGCCTGGGCCTTCAGCGATTCGAAATCGAACGCCACGGCCTTGCCATCGGCGGCACGGTTCCCGGCCCAAGCCTGGGCGGCTAGCAGGCCGCTGGCCGACAAACCAGTGTAAGCCGCAATGGCCATGGACGCTTTGAGCAAATTCCTACGGTGCATAGAGACAACCTGTCGTGAGCAAATCCCGCGCCGTTCCTGGCACGTAGCGGATCAGAAATTACGGTTCGGACATGCCTTCGGCCAAACGCAACGGACATTAAACAGACGCCGGATAGCTTAAGCGGTTCGATGACGTAGGAAAATTGATTGATAGCGGGGTGATTGAGTTGCAAGTGCGACAAGACATTTCCGGCTCTGATGCCAACACAGTACTTGATCTTTATGAAGATCAAATGTGTGCGGGCTTGCTCGCGAATGCGGTGTGTCAGTGACAGGATCTACCGACTGATTCTCCGCATTCGCAGGGGTAAAAGCTTCAGTGCTTGAACATCACATGGCGAACGGTGGTGTAGTCTTCCAACCCGTACAGGGACATGTCCTTGCCGTAGCCGGACAGTTTCTGACCGCCGTGGGGCATTTCGCTGACCAGCATGAAGTGGGTGTTCACCCAGGTGCAGCCGTACTGCAAGCGCGCGGCCAAACGATGGGCGCGCCCTACATCGGCGGTCCACACGGATGACGCCAGGCCGTAATCCGAATCGTTGGCCCAGCCCAGCACTTGGGCTTCATCGGTGAACTTGGTCACCGACACCACCGGCCCGAATACCTCGCGACGCACGATTTCGTCGTCCTGCTGCGCGTCGGCCAGCACGGTCGGCTCAAAGAAGAAACCATTGCCTTCTACCGCCTTGCCGCCGGTGACCAGGCGAATGTGCGGTTGTGCCACGGCGCGTTCGACAAACCCGGCGACACGATCGCGGTGTTGCGCGGTAATCAGCGGCCCCAGTTCGGTAGCGGGATCATCCTGCAAGCCGTACTTGATGCTGGCGACCGCGGCGCCGAGCTTTTCGACGAACGCATCGTAGATGTCTGCTTGCGCATAAATCCGGCATGCAGCGGTGCAATCCTGGCCGGCGTTGTAGAAGCCAAAGGTGCGAATGCCTTCTACGGCAGCATCGATATCGGCGTCGTTGAAGATGATCACCGGCGCCTTGCCGCCCAGCTCCATGTGCATGCGCTTCACGCTGTCGGCGGTGCTGGAAATGATGTTTGCACCGGTGGCGATGGAGCCGGTCAGCGAGACCATGCGCACTTTCGGATGATTCACCAGTGGACTGCCGACGGTTGGCCCACGGCCGAACACCAAGTTGAGTACACCGGCCGGGAAGATTTCAGCGGCCAGTTCGACCATGCGCAACGCGGTCAGCGGGGTTTGTTCCGACGGCTTGAGCACCACGGTATTACCTGCGGCGAGGGCCGGGGCGATTTTCCAGGCGACCATCATCAGTGGGTAGTTCCACGGTGCGATGGAGGCAATCACACCCACCGGGTCGCGGCGGATCATCGAGGTGTGCCCGGGCAAGTACTCACCGCCGGCCGAGCCGCTCATGCAACGGCTGGCGCCGGCAAAGAAGCGGAATACGTCGGCAATCGCCGGGATTTCATCGTTCAGCGCGGCGCTGTAAGGCTTGCCGCAGTTGTCCGATTCCAGCTTGGCCAGCTCTTCGCCATGGGCTTCGATCACGTCCGCCAGCTTCAGCAGCAACAGCGAGCGATCCTTGGGCGCGGTTTGTGACCAGCCTTCAAAGGCGGCATCCGCTGCGCGCACGGCGGCGTCGACCTGGGCTTCGCTGGCTTCCTTGATCTCCACCAGTACGCGGCCGAGTGCCGGGTTGAACACGGCCTGGGCCGGGCCTTCGCCCTCTACCAGTTGGCCGTTGATCAAAAGTTTGGTCTGCATGGTTCAGCTCTCCTAAAAACGCGTGTTATTTCTCTGAAGAAACTGGCTCTAAATGTGGGAGCGGCGGTGCGACGATTCGACTTGCTCGCGAATACGGTGTGTCAGTCGGCACATGTGTATCTGATGTACCGCATTCGCGAGCAAGCCCACATTTAAACCGCGTTCCTCCAGTCGCCAAGTTATTTACCGCCACTCCCCGCCACGCTTTCACCACCGCGCGTCAGGTAATAAGCCCCGAGAATAGGCACCATCGTCACCAGCATCACCAGCATCGCCACCACGTTGGTCACCGGCACATCGCGTGGGCGGCTGAGCTGGTTGAGCAGCCACAGCGGCAAGGTGCGCTCGTGGCCGGCGGTGAAGGTGGTGACGATGATTTCGTCGAACGACAGCGCAAACGCGAGCATGCCGCCAGCCAGCAGCGCCGAGCCGAGGTTGGGCATGATGATGTAGCGAAAGGTCTGCCAGCCGTCGGCACCCAGGTCCATCGAGGCTTCGATCAGGCTGTGGGAGGTGCGGCGCAAGCGGGCAATGACGTTGTTGTAGACAATCACCACGCAGAACGTCGCGTGGCCGATGATAATGGTGAACATCCCCGGCTCAATGCCCAGCGTCTTGAACGTCGCCAGCAGCGCGATACCGGTGATGATCCCCGGCAGCGCAATCGGCAGGATCAACATCAACGACACGCCTTGCTTGCCGAAGAACTCGCGGCGATACAACGCGGCCGACGCCAACGTGCCGAGCACCATCGCAATCAGGGTGGCGATGGCGGCGATCTGCAAGGACAGCTTGATCGACTCCAGCACGTCCGGCCGGGCGAAGGCCACGCTGAACCACTTCAAGGTAAAGCCTTGGGGCGGAAAGCTGAACGCGGCTTCTTCGGTGTTGAAGGCGTAGAGGAAGATGATCAGGATCGGGAAGTGCAAAAACACCAACCCGCCCCAGGCTGCGATCTTCAAACTCAAACTGGATTTTTCAGAGTGCATCGAAGGCCCCCAGGCGTTTGACGATGGACAGGTAAACCGCGATCAGCACGATGGGCACCAACGTGAACGCTGCGGCCATGGGCATATTGCCGATGGCGCCTTGCTGGGCGTAAACCATGCCGCCGACGAAGTAACCCGGTGGGCCCACCAGTTGCGGCACGATGAAATCGCCCAGGGTCAGCGAGAACGTGAAGATGGAACCGGCGGCAATCCCCGGAATCGACAGCGGCAATATCACCTGCATAAACGTCTGGCGCGGTTTGGCCCCAAGGTCAGCCGAGGCTTGCAATAGCGACGGCGGCAAACGCTCCAGGGACGCCTGGATCGGCAGGATCATGAACGGCAGCCAGATATAAACGAAGACCATGAACCGCCCCAGGTGCGAGGTGCTCAAGGTGCTGCCGCCCACGCCGGGAATGCCCAGCACGAGCTGCAACACGGGCTCCAGCCCCAAGTGCTGCACGAACCACTGCGCCACGCCACCTTTGGCCAGCAGCAATGTCCAGGCATATGCCTTGACGATGTAGCTGGCCCACATCGGCATCATTACCGCGACGTAGAAAAACGCTTTGGTCTTGCCCGTGGTGTAGCGCGCCATGTAATAAGCAATCGGGAACGCGATCACCGCACTGGCAATCGACACCACAATCGCCATGCTCAAGGTGCGCACAATGATGTCGAAGTTCGACGGCTGGAACAGCGCGGCGAAGTTGGTCAGGGTCAGGTCCGGCGTGACCGCCATGGTGAAGTCGTCAAACGTATAGAAACCTTGCCACAGCAGGGTCAGCAACGAACCCAGGTAGATCGCGCCGAACCAGATCAGCGGCGGCACCAGCAGCATCGCCAGGTAGAGGTTGGGCTTGCGGTACAGCAGGTTGGAAAACCTGCGCATCGGTGGTTGGGTTAGGGCCAGGCTCATGTCACACCTCGCCTGCGATATCGGTCAGCGGTGTCATGGCTTCCCGCGCCCAGCGGGCGGTGATGGACTGGCCGACCTGATGGGCACTGCTGATGTCCAGCCACTGGTTGTTGGCCTGGCTGATGTTCAACGTCTGGCCGTTTTCCAGCTTCAGCTCATAGCGCGTGGCGCTGCCCTGGTACTGGATATCGTGCAGCAAACCGCTGACTTCCACGTCGCCGGCACCCAGCGGGCCTTCGGCAAAACGCACGTGCTCCGGACGGATCGAGAAGGGCTGCGGGTTGCCGCTGAGGCGCTGGGCCAGTTCGCCGCGAATCACGTTGGACGTGCCGACAAACTCGGCGACAAAGGCCGTGGCGGGCTTCATGTACAGGTTGCGCGGGGTGTCGACCTGCTCGATGCGACCCTTGTTGAACACCGCCACACGGTCAGACATCGACAGCGCTTCGGTCTGGTCGTGAGTCACGAAAATAAAGGTGATGCCGAGCTGGCGTTGCAGCTTTTTCAGCTCGCTCTGCATCTGCTCACGCAGCTTGAGGTCGAGTGCGCCCAGCGGCTCATCCAGCAGCAATACGCGTGGGCGATTGACCAGGGCGCGGGCCAGGGCTACGCGCTGACGCTGCCCACCGGAAAGCTGCACCGGCTTGCGCTCGCCATAACCGCCGAGGGCGACCATGGCCAAGGCTTCTTCGGCGCGATTGAGGCGTTCGGCCTTGCCCACGCCCTTGACCTTGAGGCCGTAGGCGACGTTGTCGCGCACATTCATATGCGGGAACAGCGCGTAGTCCTGGAACACAGTGTTTACATCGCGTTGATACGGCGGCAAGCCGGCGGCTTCCTCGCCGTGGATACGGATCGAGCCTGCGCTCGGTTGCTCGAACCCGGCGATCAGGCGCAGGCAGGTAGTCTTGCCCGAGCCGGAAGGGCCGAGCATGGAAAAGAACTCGCCGTCCTGGATATCGATGGAAACCCGGTCAACGGCTTTCACTTCGCCGAACTGACGGGAAACGTGGGTGAATTGGACTGCAAGTGTCATGGTGCGGTGCTCCAAAAAAGCATCTGTGGGAGCGGGCGTGCTCGCGAATGCGGTGTGTCAGTCAACATGTCTGTCACTGTTCAACCGCGTTCGCGAGCAAGCCCGCTCCCACATTGGTTCTATGTCGTTTGGTAGAAATTACCGCCCGCCCATGATCGCAATGTAATCCTGGGTCCAGCGGCTGTACGGCACGAACTTGCCGCCTTCAGACTGCGGGGTTTTCCAGAAAGCGATCTTTTCGAACTGGTCGAACCCATTGGTCTTGCAGCCCTCGGCGCCGAGCAGTTCGCTTTCCTTGCAGGCCGCCGGCACCGCCGGCAACGAGCCGAACCACGCGGCGACATCGCCCTGGACCTTGGGCTGCAGCGACCAGTCCATCCACTTGTAGGCGCAGTTCGGGTGCTTGGCGTCGGTGTGCAGCATGGTGGTGTCCGCCCAGCCGGTGGCGCCTTCTTTGGGAATGGTCGAGGCGATCGGCTGTTTCTCGTTCTGCAAGCCGTTGACCTGGTACGGCCAGGCGCTGGAGGCGACCACGCCTTCGTTCTTGAAGTCACTCATTTGCACGGTGGTGTCGTGCCAGTAGCGGTGGATCAGCGGTTGCTGGGCGCGCAACACTTCGAGCACGGCCTTGTACTGGGTTTCGGTCAGTTCATACGGGCTTTGAATGCCCAGCTCTGGCTTGGTCGACTTGAGATACAGCGCCGCATCGGCGATATAGATCGGGCCGTCATACGCCTGCACGCGGCCTTTGTTCGGCTTGCCGTCTGGCAGGTTCTGGGCGTTGAACAGCACGTTCCAGCTGGTGGGGGCGGTCTTGAATACCGTGGTGTTGTACATCAACACGTTCGGGCCCCATTGATACGGGGTGCCGAAGGTCTGTTGGCCGACCACATACCACGGCGCATCCTTGAGGCGCGGGTCAATGTTCTTCCAATTGGGGATCAGCGCGGTGTTGATCGGCTGCACCCGCTTGCCGACGATCAGCCGCAGCGAGGCATCGCCCGACGCGGTGACCAGGTCATACCCGCCCTTGGCCATCAGGCTGACCATTTCGTCTGAGGTGGCGGCGGTTTTCACATTCACCTTGCAGCCGGTTTCCTTCTCGAAACCTGTGACCCAGTCGTAGGCCTTGTCGCTTTCGCCACGTTCGATATAGCCGGGCCAGGCGACGATATCCAGTTGGCCTTCACCCGCGCCAACGGCCTTGAGCGGTTCGGCGGCCTGTAGGCTGGCACTGGCGAGCAGCGCGGTGGTCAGGGCACTGAGCAGTGCGGTCTTATGCGCGGACATGGGGGTTCCCTCTTCTTTAATTATGGTCGGGGCAGTAAAAGCAGTTGTACGTGTTGTTTTTTGTTTTAGCGTAGCCCTTGGCTTCAAGCTGCAAGCCGCAAGAAAAACCCATCCGTATTTACTTGGAGCTTGCAGCTTGAACCTTGCGGCTAAAGTGTATTTCCGTGCCGGGCCATGATGTGCCTGACAACGCTATAGTCCTGCAATGAATCACTCGAGAGGTCTTTTCCATACCCCGAGCGCTTCAAGCCGCCGTGGGGCATTTCGCTGACCAGCATGAAATGGCTGTTGATCCAAGTGCAGCCGTATTGCAGGCGCGCCGCCACTTGCATGGCCTTGTCCAGGTTCTGGGTCCACACAGAGGACGCCAGGCCGTATTCGGAGTCGTTGGCCCAGTCCACCGCCTGTTCCAGTTCGTCAAAGCGGGTCACGGTCACTACCGGGCCGAACACTTCGCGCTGCACGATTTCATCGTTCTGTTTACAGCCGGCGAGCAGGGTGGGCTGGTAATAGAAGCCCGCGCCGGAATGCACAGCCGCGCCGGTGATGCGTTCGATATGCGGCTGGCCGAGGGCGCGTTCGACAAAACTGGCCACACGGTCGCGCTGGCGTGTGCTGATCAACGGGCCCAGTTCATTGTCCGCGTCGCGTTTACCGGCAAAGCGCAGGCTGCTGACCGCTGCGCCAAGCTCGGCAACCAACTTGTCGTGAATGCCGGCCTGGGCGTAGATGCGGCACGCGGCAGTGCAGTCCTGGCCGGCGTTGTAATAACCATAGGCACGCACGCCCTCGACCACGGCATGCAGGTCAGCATCGTTGCACACGATCACCGGCGCTTTGCCGCCCAGTTCCAGGTGCGTGCGTTTAAGGGTTTTGGAGGCCGCTTGCAGGATTTTCTGCCCGGTGACGATATCGCCGGTCAGCGACACCATACGCACCTTGGGGTGGCTGACCAGATGACTGCCGACGCCTTCGCCGCCGCCACACAGAATGTTGATCACTCCGCGTGGCAAGCGCTCTTTAAGCACAGGGGCCAGCGCCAGGATCGACAGCGGCGTGTGCTCCGATGGTTTGAACACCAGCGTATTACCGGCGGCCAGGGCTGGAGCGATTTTCCACGCGGCCATCATCAGCGGGTAGTTCCACGGTGCAATCGAGGCCACGACGCCGATGGGGTCGCGGCGCACCATGCTGGTGTAGCCCGGCAGGTATTCGCCGCTCAGTTGCCCGGTCTGGCAGCGCACGGCGCCGGCGAAGAAGCGGAACACATCGACAGTGGCGCTCAAGTCATCCTGGCGCGCCAGGTGCAAGGGCTTGCCGCAGTTCAGGGATTCCAGGCGGGCCAGGTAGTCGGCTTGTTTTTCGATGGCATCGGCGATGCCCAGCAAGATGTTCGAACGTTGTTGCGGCGTGGTGCGTGACCAGCCGGTAAAGGCTCGGTGGGCGGCGAGGATCGCAGCCTCCACCTGCTCGGTGCTGGCTTCGGCGATCTGGGTGAGTACTTCACCGGTGGCCGGGTTGAGGATCGGCTCGACAAAACCCTGGCCCTGGACCAGTTCGCCGTCGATCAGCAACGCAGTGAGCAGCGGGGTGGGCGCGCCGGACATTTTTCGCGATCTCTTTTCTTGGATGGCCATGGGCGTTCTCTTACGAGGCACCTGACCTTTCTCTTATGGATGAGCTGAGAGTAGAGGTCAGGCGCGAGGTCAACAAATACTAAATACTGAATGCAGCATTCGATTAAATAGATGGCTTGCGTGGGTGCGGCTGTTCACGCGCAACCGTCAGGAACGGGTCGACCAGTGCCGGTCGCGCCGTGCCGCGGCGCCAAGCCAGGCCTACATCGAGGGTTTGGCTGAGGTCGGCAATCGGCCGCGCTTCGATAATGTCGCCTTCAAGGGACCAGGGGCGGTAGGTCATGTCCGGCTGGATCGACACGCCCAGGCCGGCCGCTACCAGGCTCCGCACGGCTTCGGTGGAGGCGGTACGCAGGGTCACATGCGGCTGCAGGCCCGCACCGGTCCACATGCGCTGGGCGTTATGGCCCATTTCGTCGACGTTCAACTGAATCAACGGCTCGCGCGCCACATCGGCCAGGTTGATGCTGTCGTGTTCCAGCAACGGATGTTGCGCCGGCAGCCATAACCGGTGAGGCGAATGAGTCAGTACTTCGGTTTGCAGGGCGTGACGGTCTTCGAGGTTGGACAGGATAAGCACGCCCACGTCGATCTCGCCGCTGACCAGCAAATGCTCGATATACGGGCGCTCATCCTCCATCACGCGGATTTCCACGTTGGGGTAGGCGCGCTGGAATCGTGTCAGCAAATCTGCGAGGTAATAGCCGGCCACCAGGCTGGTCACGCCGATGACCAACTGCCCGGCGACTGGGTCGGTGCTCTGTTGCAGGCTGCGCTTGGCGTTGTCGACGGTGGCGAGGATCAGGTGCGCCTGGCGCAGGAATTGATGGCCTTGATGCGTGAGTGTCATGCCCTTGGCGTGACGGTTGAACAGGTTTACGCCGATTTCCTGCTCCAGTTGCTGGATCGCCAGGGTCAGTGTGGACTGGGAAATGAACGCAGTTTGCGCGGCGGCGGAGATCGAGCCGGTCTCGGCCACGGCAATAAAGTGCCGGATTTGACGCAAGGTCATCATGCTGGAATTACCAGTGGGGTGTTTTTATAGATTTGCTCAAGTGTATATCGATTTAAGCGAAGGGCAGTGGCAAGCTTCAAGCCGCAAGCGCTGCGTTACATCTGGAAGCACTCTAAGCAAAGGCTTTTTGGCTCTTAGTTTTACGCTGGAGGCCTATGGGTCCTACGAACCCAAGTGTCTGGAGGCTTTGAATGAATACCCGTGGATTGCTCGATCAGTTGCTCAAGTCTGGCCAGGACATGTTGCAAAACAAGGCCGGCGGCCAGCGGAAACAGGACGATAAAGGCGCTCTTGGCGGCTTGCTCGGCGGTGGCGGCTTGGGCAGCCTGCTCGGTGGTGCGGGTGGCGGCGCGCTGGCAGCCGGCGCGATGGGCCTGTTGCTGGGCAATAAGAAGGCGCGCAATTTCGGCGGCAAGGCCCTGACTTACGGTGGGTTGGCGGCGTTGGGGGTGATTGCCTACAAAGCTTACGGTAACTGGCAAGCGCAACAGGCCAATGCACCCCAGGGTGAGCCGCAAACCATCGACCGCCTGCCACCGGCTCAGGTTGAGCAACACAGCCAAGGCATTCTCAAGGCGCTGGTCGCGGCAGCCAAGGCTGACGGCCATGTGGACGAGCGCGAGCGCGCGCTGATCGAAGGCGAGTTCACCAAGCTGGATAACGACCGCGAGCTGCAAAGCTGGCTGCATGCCGAACTGAACAAACCCCTGGACCCTGCCGATGTGGCGCGGGCGGCCGGCACTCCGGAAATGGCCGCCGAAATGTACATCGCCAGTGTGATGCTGGTGGATGAGGAGAATTTCATGGAGAAGTCCTACCTCGATGAACTGGCCCGTCAGCTTAAACTCGAGCCTGGGTTGAAGTTGGAGCTGGAAAAACAGGTGCGCCAGGCCACACTTTAAACGCGCTTGTTAATACAATCACCCCGGCTGCCTTAGCAGCCCGGGGTGTTTTTGCATTTCGTGCGCGCTGCATAAAAACCCATTGATAAATGAGGGCACCTGCTCAGCTATACTCCCCCCATTTGAATGGCCCTTCGAGGAATTACTGTGAAGAACTGGACCTTGCGCCAACGGATCTTGGCAAGCTTTGCGGTCATTATCGCCATCATGCTGTTAATGGTTGTGGTCTCCTACTCACGGTTGCTGAAGATCGAAACCAGCCAGGAGGTGGTGCGTGACGACGCGGTACCGGGCGTTTACCTCAGCTCGATGATCCGCAGCGCGTGGGTCGACAGCTACCTTGAAACCGTCGATATCATTGGTCTGCGCGACGGAAAAACGCTCAGCAACAACGATAGGTCGCACTACAAGTCCTTCGAAGCGCGTATCGAACAGCAGATGGCCAACTATGAAAAAACCATTCATAACCAGGCTGACCGCATGGAATTCGATAACTTCAAGGCGGCGCACACGACGTACAACAAAGTCCTCGCCCAGGTGCTGGAGCGCATCGAAGCCAACGACCTGCCAGGGGCTAGCGTATTGGTCGAGGAGCAATTGACGCCTATCTGGACTGAAGGGCGCATGAAACTCAACGACATCATCACTGAAAACAAGAACGTGTCTGACCGCGCCACGGCGGCGATCGACGAGGCAGTCTTGTCGGCCAAGATCAGCATGGCTGTGTCGCTGCTTATCGCCATCCTTGCCGCCGGCCTTTGCGGCCTGCTGCTGATGCGCGCGATCATGGCGCCGATGCAGCGCATCGTCGAGATCCTTGAAACCATGCGCACCGGTGACCTGAGCAAACGCCTGAACCTGGAGCGCAAGGACGAATTCGGTGCGGTGGAGACCGGCTTCAACGACATGATGACCGAGCTCACCGGCCTCGTGTCCCAGGCCCAGCGCTCGTCGGTGCAGGTGACCACCTCGGTCACCGAGATTGCCGCCACGTCCAAGCAGCAACAGGCCACCGCCACTGAAACCGCTGCGACTACCACTGAGATCGGCGCCACGTCCCGCGAAATCGCTGCCACGTCCAAGGACCTGGTGCGCACCATGACCGAAGTGTCCACCGCTGCCGACCAGGCGTCGGTCGCCGCCGGTTCCGGGCAGCAAGGCCTGGCGCGCATGGAAGAAACCATGCACTCGGTGATGGGCGCCGCCGACCTGGTGAACGCCAAGCTGGCGATCCTCAATGAGAAGGCCGGCAACATCAATCAGGTGGTGGTGACCATCGTCAAGGTCGCTGACCAGACCAACCTGCTGTCGCTCAACGCGGCCATCGAGGCCGAGAAGGCCGGTGAATACGGTCGCGGTTTTGCCGTGGTTGCCACCGAAGTTCGCCGCCTTGCCGACCAGACCGCCGTGGCCACCTACGACATCGAGCAGATGGTGCGCGAGATCCAGTCGGCGGTGTCCGCAGGTGTGATGGGCATGGACAAGTTCTCCGAAGAAGTACGTCGCGGCATGTTCGAAGTGCAGCAAGTGGGCGAGCAGCTGTCGCAGATCATCCATCAGGTACAGGCGCTGGCGCCGCGGGTGTTGATGGTCAACGAAGGCATGCAGGCCCAGGCTACCGGCGCCGAGCAGATCAACCACGCGTTGGTGCAACTGGGGGATGCCAGCAGCCAGACTGTCGACTCGCTGCGCCAGGCCAGCTTTGCCATTGATGAGCTGAGCCAGGTTGCGGTCGGTCTGCGCAGCGGCGTGTCGCGTTTCAAAGTCTGATGAGCGATCACGCGGCTAGACACGGTGTCGTCCCGGCAGCGAAAAAGGCGTTGTTCCTGGTGTTCCACATCGGCGACGAGCGTTTTGCCCTCAGGGCCACGGAAGTCGCCGAGGTACTGCCGCGCCTGCCACTCAAACCGATTGCCCATGCACCGCAGTGGGTGTCGGGCATTTTTGCCCATCGTGGCGCGCTGGTGCCGGTCATCGACCTCAGCGCCCTGGCCTTCGGCACGCCGGCCCAGGCGCGCACCAGCACGCGCCTGGTGCTGGTCAATTATCAACCGCAGTCTTGGGTTCAAGCGCGTTGGCTGGGGCTGATCCTGGAACAAGCCACCGACACCCTGCGTTGCGACCTTGGCGAGTTCAAGCCTTATGGCCTGGATAACCGCGAGGCGCCTTACCTGGGGCTGGTGCGTGAAGACACCTTGGGTTTGATGCAGTGGATTGGGGTTAACGAATTGCTCACCGACGAAGTGCGCGCCTTGCTGTTTTCTGCAGAGCCGAGCGTATGAGCCACGACCCGCGTTTTTTTGCCTTCCTGAAAGAGCGCATCGGCCTGGACGTTGCGTCTGTGGGCGAAGCCATTATCGAGCGTGCGGTGCGCCAACGCAGCCAGGCCGTCAATGCCCAAGGGGCCGGCGAATACTGGCAGCACCTGCAAAGCTGCGAGGATGAACAGCAGGCGCTGATCGAGGCGGTAATCGTCCCCGAGACCTGGTTTTTCCGTTATCCCGAATCCTTTGCAACCCTCTCCCGCTTGGCCAAGGCCCGCCTGCTCGACATCAAGCAGATGCGCGCCCTGCGCATCCTCAGCCTGCCGTGCTCCACCGGCGAAGAACCTTATTCGATTGCCATGGCGCTGCTGGATGCCGGTTTGGCTCCGCACCAGTTCAAGGTGCTGGGCTTGGATGTCAGCCCACTGTCGGTTGAGCGCGCGCGACGCGGGGTGTATGGCAAGAACTCGTTTCGCGGCGGCGATCTGGCGTTTCGCGACCGACATTTCACCGAATTCGGTGACGGCTACCACATCGCCGACCGCGTGCGCGAACAGGTGCGCCTGCAAGTCGGCAACCTGCTTGACCCGGCGCTGCTGGCCAATGAGGCGAGCTACGACTTTGTGTTTTGTCGCAACCTGTTGATCTATTTCGACCAGCCGACCCAGAAGCAAGTGTTTGATGTGCTCAAAGGCTTGACCCATGAGGAGGGCGTGCTGTTTATCGGCCCGGCCGAGGGCAGCCTGCTGGGGCGCCATGGCATGCGTTCGATTGGTGTACCGCAGTCATTTGCGTTCAGTCGGCAGGCTGAGCCGGTCAAGCCGGAGCCGGTGTTTGTGCCTATCGCCGCGCCCTTCCCGCAGCGCAGTGCGGCGCCGATTCCCACCAGGCCGCGGCCCTTCAGCGCGGTCAGCGCCCAAGTGTTGCCAATCAAGGTGGCGCATTCCGACGCGGCTGATCTGCTCAGTCGGATCGCCTCCCTGGCCAACGAAGGCAAAAGCCTTGATGCCCGCGCCGCTTGCGAGCAATACCTGAACAACCACCCGCCGGCCGCCCAAGTGTTCTACTGGCTTGGGCTGCTCAGCGACGTGGCCGGCAGTGCCCTGGAGGCCCAGGGCTATTATCGAAAAGCCTTGTACCTGGAACCCCAGCATCCG
Organism: Pseudomonas sp. EA_65y_Pfl1_P113; assembly: GCF_963970525.1. Lineage (NCBI taxonomy): Bacteria > Pseudomonadati > Pseudomonadota > Gammaproteobacteria > Pseudomonadales > Pseudomonadaceae > Pseudomonas > Pseudomonas sp. EA_65y_Pfl1_P113. The sequence goes on along the minus strand of NZ_CAXAQM010000039.1, from coordinate 13,230 downwards.
CAGGCGTTGATGCACCTGGCCGCGTTGCTTGAGTCCCAGGGTGACAGCGCGGGGGCGCGCCGCTTGCAGGCGCGCGCCGCGCGGAGCGAGCGAGCTGACAGTGAGTCCAAGCGATGAATAACACCGAGGCGCTCGATACCGCAGGCCTGGACCTGACCCTGGCTGACACCCAAGCCATCGATGACTGTTGGAACCGCATCGGCATCCATGGCGACAAGTCCTGCCCGTTGCTGGCGGACCACATCCATTGCCGCAACTGCTCGGTGTACTCGGCTGCGGCCACGCGATTGCTGGATCGCTACGCATTGCAGCAGGACGCGCATCGCGCGTACAACGCGGTCGAATTGGGCGAGGAGGTGGTCACGCATTCCCTGCTGATGTTCCGCCTCGGCGAAGAATGGCTGGGCATTGCCACCCGTTGCCTGGTGGAAGTGGCGCCGTTGCAACCGATTCACTCCCTGCCACACCAACGCTCCCGCGCCTTGCTTGGCGTGGCCAACGTGCGCGGCGCGCTGGTGGCGTGCCTGTCGCTGGTGGAGTTGCTGGGCCTGGACGCCACCCCCCAGAGCGCCAGCGGTGGGCGCATCATGCCGCGCATGTTGATCATCGCCGCCCAGGATGGTCCGGTGGTGGTGCCGGTGGATGAAGTCGACGGTATCCATGCTGTTGATGAGCGCACCCTGAAGGCCGCATCGGCCTCCGGCACCCAGGCCAGCGGCCGCTTTACCCAGGGTGTGCTGCAGTGGAAAGGCCGCAGCCTGCGTTGGCTGGACGAGGCGCAATTGTTGTCCGCCGTGACCCGGAGCCTCACATGACCCCCGACCAGATGCGCGACGCCTCACTGCTGGAACTGTTCAGCCTGGAAGCTGATGCGCAGACCCAGGTACTCAGCGCGGGCCTGCTGGCCCTGGAACGCAACCCGACCCAGGCTGACCAGCTTGAAGCGTGCATGCGCGCGGCGCACTCGCTCAAGGGCGCCGCGCGCATCGTTGGGGTGGACGCCGGAGTCAGCGTGTCCCACGTCATGGAGGATTGCCTGGTCAGCGCCCAGGAAAGCCGCCTGTACCTGCAACCCGAACATATTGATGCGCTGCTGCAAGGCACTGATCTGCTGATGCGCATCGCCACGCCGGGCAATGACGTGGGGCCGGCGGACATCGAAGCTTATGTGGCGTTGATGGAGCGCCTGCTGGGCCCGTCCCAGGCGCCGGTCAAGGCAACGCCGCCGGCAGCGCCGGAGCCGGTCGTTGAAGAACTGCCGCCGGAACCCGAGCCCGCTCCGCCGATTACCGCCGAGCCGCCTCGCCAGAACAAACGCATGACCGAAGGCGGCGAGCGCGTACTGCGGGTGACCGCCGAGCGCTTGAACAGCTTGCTCGACCTGTCGAGCAAATCCCTGGTGGAAACCCAGCGGCTCAAGCCCTACCTGGCCAGCCTACAGCGCCTCAAACGCATTCAAAGCCAAAGCGTGCGCGCCCTCGACACGTTGGACGGCCAGCTCAAAACCGTGGGTTTTAACCTCGAAGCCCAGGAAGCCTTGGCCGACACCCGCCGCTTGTTGAGCGAAGCTCAGGCCTTGCTGGCGGAAAAACATGCCGAGCTGGACGAGTTCGGCTGGCAGGCCGGGCAGCGTGCCCAGGTGCTGTATGACACCGCCCTGGCCTGCCGTATGCGACCGTTTGCCGATGTCCTCGCTGGGCAGGTGCGCATGGTGCGCGACCTTGGCCGCAGCCTGGGCAAGCAGGTGCGCCTGGAGATAGAGGGTGAAAAGACTCAGGTCGACCGCGACGTGCTGGAAAAGCTCGAAGCGCCACTCACCCATTTGTTGCGCAATGCCGTTGACCACGGCATCGAAATGCCTGAGCAACGCCTGCTCGCGGGCAAGCCGGCTGAAGGCCTGATCCGCCTGCGCGCGTCCCATCAGGCCGGTTTGTTGGTGCTGGAGTTGAGCGACGACGGCAATGGCGTCGACTTGGAGCGCTTGCGCGGCACCATCGTCGATCGACATCTGTCGCCGTTGGAAACCGCCCTGCGCCTGAGCGAAGAAGAGCTGCTGACGTTCCTGTTCCTGCCGGGGTTCAGCCTGCGCGACAAGGTCACCGAAGTGTCCGGGCGCGGGGTCGGCCTGGATGCGGTGCAACACATGGTCCGCCAACTGCGGGGTGCGGTGGTGCTGGAGCAGGCGGCGGGGCAGGGCAGTCGTTTCCACCTGGAAGTGCCGTTGACCTTGTCGGTGGTGCGCAGCCTGGTGGTGGAGGTCGGCGAAGAAGCCTACGCGTTCCCGCTGGCCCATATCGAGCGCATGTGCGACCTGGCGCCCGACGATATTGTGCAACTCGAAGGCCGCCAGCATTTCTGGCACGAGGGCCGGCATGTCGGCCTGGTTGCCGCCAGCCAGTTGTTGCAGCGCCCGGCGGGGCAGAGTCAGTCAGACACGTTGAAAGTGGTGGTGATCCGCGAGCGCGATGCCGTGTACGGGATTGCCGTGGAGCGTTTTATCGGCGAGCGTACGCTGGTGGTGTTGCCGCTGGATGATCGCCTGGGCAAGGTCCAGGACATCTCCGCCGGCGCCTTGCTCGACGACGGCTCGGTGGTGTTGATCGTCGACGTTGAAGACATGCTGCGTTCGGTGGACAAGTTGCTCAACACCGGGCGTTTGGAACGTATTGCCCGGCGCAGTCAACAAACCACCGAGGCGCCGCGTAAACGGGTGCTGGTGGTGGATGACTCGCTGACCGTGCGTGAGCTGCAACGCAAATTGTTACTCAATCGTGGCTATGAAGTGGCCGTCGCGGTCGATGGCATGGACGGCTGGAACGCCCTGCGTTCCGAAGACTTCGACCTGCTGATCACAGACATTGATATGCCTCGCATGGACGGTATTGAATTGGTCACACTCTTGCGCCGTGACAGTCGCCTGCAATCGTTGCCGGTGATGGTGGTGTCCTACAAGGATCGCGAAGAAGACCGGCGTCGTGGACTGGATGCCGGCGCCGACTATTATTTAGCCAAAGCCAGTTTCCATGATGACGCGTTGCTGGACGCGGTGGTGGAACTGATCGGAGGCGCGCGCGCATGAGGATCGCAATCGTCAATGACATGCCCCTCGCGGTTGAGGCCCTTCGCCGTGCCTTGAGTTTCGAACCTGCTCACCAGGTTGTGTGGGTGGCAGCCAATGGCCTGGAAGCGGTGCAGCGCTGCGCTGAGCTGACCCCGGATCTGATCCTGATGGACTTGATCATGCCCGTAATGGACGGCGTGGAAGCCACTCGGCAGATCATGGCCGAGACCCCGTGTGCCATCGTTATCGTCACCGTCGACCGCCAAGCCAATGTCAGCCGCGTGTTCGAAGCCATGGGCCATGGCGCCCTGGATGTGGTGGACACGCCGCCGCTGGGCGTGGGCAACCCCAAGGATGCCGCGGCGCCGCTGCTGCGCAAGATCTTCAATATCGGCTGGTTGATCGGCCAGCGTGGAAGCCGCCTGCGTGCCGACGCCGCCCCGCCGCGCGCCACCGGCAAGCGCCAGAGTCTGGTGGCTATCGGTTCCTCGGCAGGTGGCCCGGCGGCCCTGGAAATCCTGCTCAAGGGTTTGCCTCAAGACTTTCCCGCCGCCATCGTACTGGTGCAGCATGTGGACCAGGTGTTTGCCGCCGGCATGGCCGAGTGGCTGAGCAGCGCCTCTGGCCTGCCGGTGCGCCTGGCCCGCGAGGGTGAGCCACCGCAAAGCGGTGTCGTGCTGCTCGCCGGCACCAACCACCATATTCGTCTGTTGAAGAATGGCACGCTAGCCTATACCGCAGAGCCAGTGAACGAGATTTACCGGCCGTCGATCGACGTGTTTTTCGAAAGCGTGGCGAGCCACTGGAATGGTGACGCCGTTGGCGTCTTGCTGACTGGTATGGGGCGCGACGGGGCCCAAGGCCTCAAGTTGCTGCGTGAACAAGGTTATCTAACCATCGCCCAGGATCAGCAGAGCTCGGCGGTGTATGGCATGCCCAAAGCGGCGGCGGCGATTGATGCTGCTGTTGAAATTCGCCCACTGGACACAATTGCGCCCCGATTACTGGAGGTCTTCGCAAAATGATCAAGACCCTCCAGGGTGCTGGCCAGCAGGAAAGTAATTCAGGTGATTGCACATGAATGATTTACAGATCGACGACATCAAGACCGATGAAAATGCTGCCATGGTGTTGCTTGTCGACGACCAAGCCATGATCGGCGAAGCCGTGCGACGTGGCCTGGCCCATGAAGAAAACATCGACTTCCACTTCTGCGCCGACCCGCACCAGGCGATTGCCCAGGCGATCCGCATCAAACCGACCGTTATCCTGCAAGACTTGGTGATGCCTGGCCTCGACGGCCTGACGCTGGTGCGCGAATACCGCAACCACCCGGCCACGCAAAACATTCCGATCATCGTGCTTTCCACCAAGGAAGACCCGCTGATCAAGAGCGCGGCGTTTTCGGCCGGCGCCAACGACTACCTGGTCAAGCTGCCGGACAATATCGAACTGGTGGCGCGCATCCGCTATCACTCGCGCTCCTACATGACCTTGTTGCAACGGGACGCGGCTTATCGAGCGCTGCGAGTCAGCCAGCAGCAACTGCTGGACACCAATCTGGTGCTGCAACGCTTGATGAACTCCGACGGCCTCACCGGGCTGTCCAACCGCCGCCACTTCGACGAATACCTGGAACTGGAATGGCGTCGTGCCATGCGCGACCAGACCCAACTGTCGCTGCTGATGATCGACGTGGATTTTTTCAAGACCTACAACGACAGCTTCGGCCACGTCGAAGGCGACGAAGCCTTGCGCAAGGTCGCCGACACCATCCGCGAAGCCAGCAGTCGCCCCTCGGACCTGCCGGCGCGCTACGGCGGTGAAGAGTTCGCCTTGGTACTGCCGAACACCTCGCCGGGCGGCGCACGCCTGGTGGCTGAAAAGCTACGCATGGCCGTTGCCGCGCTGAAAATCCCACACATAGCGCCGGCTGAGGGGGCGAGCCTGACCATCAGCATCGGCCTGTCGACCATGACACCGGTGCAGGGCACGGACTGCCGACAGTTGATCATGGCGGCGGACAAGGGGTTGTATATGGCCAAGCATAATGGGCGCAATCAGGTGGGGATTGAGTGACCTGAAGGCGCTGGAAATCTAATGTGGGAGCGGGCTTGCTCACGAGTTTGATCCGTATCGTTCTATGGATCGTGTACAAGGCCCGCGCCTTTTCGCCCAGCGGGCTGCCGTTCCCCCCCGTTTGCCGTTATACTCGTCGGCTTTCAAAAGTTCGCCAACGAGTGCTGCCCGCCATGGAAATCAACCCGATCCTTAACACCATCAAGGACCTGTCCGAGCGCTCCGAAACTATTCGGGGGTATCTTTGACTACGATCAAAAGCATGAGCGTCTGACCGAAGTCAATCGCGAGCTTGAAGATCCTGCTGTCTGGAACAAACCTGAATACGCCCAGGAACTGGGCCGCGAGCGCGCTGCGCTGGCGCAGATCGTCGACACCCTCGATGAACTGAACACCGGTCTGGCTGATTGCCGTGACCTGCTGGACATGGCCGTCGAAGAAGACGACGAAGGCGCAGTGGGCGATGTCGTCGCCGAGCTGGCCCGTCTCGAGGACAACCTCGCCAAGCTCGAATTCCGCCGCATGTTCAGCCACGAAATGGACCCGAACAACGCCTACCTGGACATTCAGGCCGGTTCCGGCGGTACCGAAGCCCAGGACTGGGCCAACATCCTGCTGCGCATGTACTTGCGCTGGGCTGACAAGCGCGGTTTCGAAGCGACGATCATGGAACTGTCCGCCGGTGAAGTCGCCGGTATCAAGGGCGCGACCGTGCATATCAAGGGCGAGTACGCCTTTGGCTGGCTGCGCACCGAGATCGGCGTGCACCGCCTGGTGCGCAAGAGCCCGTTTGACTCCGGCAACCGTCGCCACACCTCGTTCTCTGCTGTTTTCGTCTCGCCAGAGATCGACGACAAGGTCGAGATCGAGATCAACCCGGCCGACCTGCGCATCGATACCTACCGCTCCTCCGGTGCCGGTGGCCAGCACGTAAACACCACCGACTCGGCCGTACGTATTACCCACGTACCGACCAACACCGTGGTCAGCTGCCAGAACGAACGCTCCCAGCACGCGAACAAGGACACCGCCATGAAAATGCTGCGGGCCAAGTTGTACGAGCAGGAAATGCAGAAGCGCAACGCCGCTTCCCAGGCGCTGGAAGACACCAAGTCGGATATCGGCTGGGGTCACCAGATCCGTTCTTATGTGCTTGATGCGTCGCGGATCAAGGATTTGCGCACTAACATCGAACGCAGCGACTGCGACAAGGTGCTCGACGGTGATATCGACGAATACCTGGAAGCCAGCCTGAAGTCAGGCCTGTAACCCTTTTTTAGGAGCCGGCACGCCGGCGATCCCCGGCCGCAGGCCGGGGGCAACGAACCTGATGGAATATTTAAAGACATGAGCGACCAACAACTCGACCAAGCCCTGCAACAGGAAGAAAACTCCCTGATCGCCCTGCGCAAGGAAAAGCTGGCTGCCGAGCGCGCCAAGGGCAATGCCTTCCCCAACGACTTCCGCCGCGAAAACTACTGCGATGCCTTGCAGAAGCAATACGCGGACAAGACCAAGGAAGAGCTGGCGGAAGCGGCGATCCCGGTCAAGGTGGCAGGTCGCATCATGCTCAACCGCGGCTCGTTCATGGTGATCCAGGACATGACCGGTCGCATCCAGGTCTACGTCAACCGCAAGACCCTGCCTGAAGATACCCTGGCCTCGGTGAAAACCTGGGACATGGGCGACATCATCGCCGCCGAGGGTACCCTGGCCCGTTCCGGCAAGGGCGACCTGTACGTTGAAATGACCAGCGTACGCCTGCTGACCAAATCCCTGCGCCCGCTGCCGGACAAGCACCACGGTCTCACCGACACCGAGCAGCGCTACCGCCAGCGCTATGTTGACCTGATCGTCAACGAAGACGTGCGCCACACCTTCCGCGTGCGTTCGCAAGTCATCGCGCACATCCGCAGCTTCTTGATGCAGCGTGACTTCCTGGAAGTTGAAACCCCGATGCTGCAAACCATCCCCGGTGGTGCTGCAGCCAAGCCGTTCGAAACCCACCACAACGCACTGGACCTGGAAATGTTCCTGCGTATCGCGCCTGAGCTGTACCTCAAGCGCCTTGTGGTTGGCGGGTTTGAGAAAGTGTTCGAGATCAACCGCAACTTCCGTAACGAAGGCGTTTCGACGCGTCACAACCCAGAATTCACCATGTTGGAGTTCTACCAGGCCTACGCCGATTACGAAGACAACATGGACCTGACTGAAGAACTGTTCCGCGAACTGGCGCAGTTGGTCCTGGGCAGCACTGACGTGCCGTACGGCGACAAGGTGTTCCACTTTGGCGAACCGTTCGTGCGCCTGTCGGTGTTCGATTCGATCCTCAAGTACAACCCCGAGTTGACCGCTGACGACCTGACCGACATCGACAAGGCACGCGCCATTGCCAAGAAAGCCGGCGCAAAAGTGTTGGGCTTCGAAGGCCTGGGCAAATTGCAGGTGATGATTTTCGAAGAGTTGGTGGAGCACAAGCTGGAACAGCCGCACTTCATTACCCAGTACCCGTTCGAAGTATCGCCGCTGGCCCGTCGCAACGATGACAACCCGAACGTCACCGACCGTTTCGAATTGTTCATCGGCGGCCGCGAAATCGCCAACGCCTACTCCGAGTTGAACGATGCGGAAGACCAGGCCGAGCGTTTCATGGCCCAGGTGGCCGACAAGGACGCCGGCGACGACGAAGCCATGCACTACGATGCCGACTTCGTGCGCGCCCTGGAATATGGCATGCCGCCAACCGCCGGTGAAGGGATCGGCATCGACCGCCTGGTGATGCTGTTGACTAACTCGCCGTCGATCCGCGATGTGATCCTGTTCCCGCACATGCGGCCACAAGCGTAACCTTAGCGAAATCCAGAGCCGCCTTTTATAAGGCGGCTTTTTTATGCGGCGTTTATAAGCGTCAAGCAAACAGCGCCAGGTTTTGATCTATTCAAGGATGTGTGTCGTGAACCGCGTAATGGCTCAAGAAGGCGCCGCCGGCATTGCTGCTGCCGTGGCTGAAAGCGTCCAGTACCAGGGCCGTAAGGCCAGTCGCCGAGGCAGTGAGCAACGCAGGCAAGACATTCTCGATGCGGCGATGCGCATCGTGGTGCGTGATGGCGTACGGGCCGTGCGCCATCGTGCAATCGCGGCAGAGGCGGGGGTGCCGTTGTCGGCCACGACCTACTATTTCAAGGATATCGACGACTTGCTCACCGATACCTTCGCTCAATACGTCGAACGCAGTGCCGCGTTCATGGGCAAGCTATGGGTACGTAACGAGGGCCTGCTGCGCGAAATGGTCGCCTATGGCGATGGCAGCCCACAGTCGCGTTCACAACTGGCCGATGATATTGCGCGTTTGACCGCTGACTACGTGTTGCGCCAACTGACCAACCGCCGTGAGCACCTGATGGCCGAGCAGGCCTTTCGCCAGGAAGCGCTTCTGAACCCGCGGCTGGCAGAACTGGTGCGTTCCCATCAGCAGATTCTGTTGCAGGGCACTGAGCAGTTTTTCCAGGTACTGGGCTCCCGCGAACCGCAACAGGATGCCAAAGTGTTGACGGCGATAATCAGTCGGATGGAATATCAGGGCCTGCTGAGCGGCGCAGAGCCTCTGACCGGTGAAGAGATGCTTGAAATTCTCAAGCGTTACATGCATTTGGTGTTGGCCTCGGTGTAGTCACAAGTCGACGCTGCTTTATGTGGGCGCTGGCTTGCCTGCGCTGCAGACAACTCGGTAAATCAGGCACGGTTGGTTGATGCCATTGCAGGCAAGCCAGCTCCCACATAAACGGGTGCCATGCACGATATTCAGTGGAGTACACGATGAAAGCCTGGCGAATCGCGGTAATTGCCTTGTCGTTCCTGCTGCTCAGCGGTTGCCTGGTGACCTTCAAGGACCCGCTGCCGGCCCATGAGGCCGCGCTGCCGGCCCTGCTGGGGAAATGGTCGAGCAAAAACGCCTGGGGCGAGCCGCTCAACCTGCACATCACTCGCGTGGGGGACCACCGTTATAAAGCCGTGAGCTACCCTACAGCCAAGCCGGGCCCGCGTGATGAGTACCTGTTTACTGTTTCCCGGCATGGTAGCCGCTGGTACTTGTCGGCGCCGTTGCCGGCCAAACTGGGCGGGCATTTCATCCTGGCGGGGTTTGACTTTGAGGGTAAGAGCGGCGAAAAACATGAATTGGTGGTCTATAACCTGGACCTTGAGCAGATCCACCAAGCGATAGGCCAAAAGACGTTGCACGGCAGTACTGTGGAAACCGTGGAAGGCGACGGCGTATTGGTCGACAGCCCCATGGACCAAGTGTTTGCCTACCTGGATGACCCGGCCAACGCCGATGTATTCGTGGAAGCCGTGCGCTACCAGCGCACGGGCAAATAACGTTTAAAGAGGAAGCACCGGGTGGACGATTACCAGCAGACGATACGCACCTTGTCTGATCGCATTGTGCTGGCGCAGACACCGATTCGCGTCCTCGACGCCGTGAAGTGGGACGACAACATTCGTCAGGGATTCCTCAAGGCCAAGGGCAAGGAAATGCCCGCCGTGGACCGCGACTATTACCTGAATCGGCCACTGACGTTCGACTCCAGCGCGGTAAAGCTGGAGTTCCAGAACATCGAGCGCGACATTACCCGTCGCCTCGGCCAGTTCAGCCCCGTGGGGCAGATCATGCGCCGCATGTGCCGGGAATATCGCATGGTGGTGCGCATGCTTGAAGCGCGCGGTACCGAGGATTTCGGCCTGATATCCCAGGAACTCTATGGCGCCGCCTCCGATGCGTTCCACGCGGGCGACCCGACCCTGGCGGACCTGGGCCTGATGCTTTCTGACTATCTGAACAACATCGACGGCCGTGGCGATTTGAAGGATGAAGCCAAGACCCTCACCGCCCAGGACGCCGTGGCGCTGCTGCAAACACGCCTGAACAAGGTATTTGGCGAGGCCGAAGAGACTATCCGCGTGTTTGAGTCCGACGGTATTGTCGCTGACGCCGCGGCGGGCGCCGACTACATCAAGATCCGCGCCGACGCGATGTTCAATGACCGCGACGTGCGGGCCCTGGAAGTGCATGAAGGCCTGGTGCATGTTGGCACCACGCTAAACGGGCAGAACCAACCGATCTGCACGTTCCTGTCCAAGGGCCCGCCGTCCTCCACCGTGACTCAGGAAGGCCTGGCGATCCTGATGGAAATCATCACCTTTGCCTCCTACCCGAGCCGCCTGCGCAAACTGACCAACCGCACCCGTGCCATTCACATGGTGGAGGAGGGCGCCGACTTCCTGCAGGTGTTTGAGTTCTTCCGCGAGCAAGGCTTTGAGATGGGCGAAAGCTATGGCAACGCCAGTCGCGTATTCCGTGGCTCGGTGCCGAACGGTCTGCCGTTTACCAAGGATCTGTCCTACCTCAAGGGCTTTATCATGGTCTACAACTACATTCAGCTCGCCGTGCGTAAAGGCAAGCTGGAGCAAGTGCCGCTGCTGTTCTGCGGCAAGACCACCCTGGAAGACATGCGAACCCTGCGTCAGTTGGTCGACGAAGGCCTCGTGGTGCCGCCCAAGTACCTGCCGGAGCAGTTCCGCGACATGAATGCACTGGCGGCATGGATGTGCTTTTCCAACTTCCTCAATCATTTGAGCCTGGACCGGATTGAGGCGGATTATTCGAATATCCTTTGAAGAAACCGCGCCAAACATGTGCGAGCTGGGTCGCCTGCGATGGCGGTCATTCAGTGAAAACACCTGTGACTGATACACCGTTATCGCAGGCAACCCCAGCGCCCACATTTGATCTCATTTGTTCTTGAGAAATGAGTACAACCTTCCAGCGAGGCTTCAACGGATGAGAATCCTCGGCATTTTGTGCCTGCTACTCACTTTGAACGGCTGCAGCTCCCTGCTGTTCTACCCCGAGCCCGGCCTGCCTTTCACACCGGAAAAAGCCCACCTGCAATACCGCGACGTCACCTTGACCACCGCCGACGGCGTGAAGCTGCACGCCTGGTGGCTACCGGCCAAGCCCGGCGTGCCGCTCAAGGGTACGGTGCTGCACTTGCACGGCAACGGCGGCAACCTGGCCTGGCACCTGGGCGGCAGTTGGTGGTTGCCTGAGCAGGGTTACCAAGTGCTGCTGCTGGACTATCGCGGTTATGGGCTGTCGGAAGGCACGCCATCATTACCCGCGGTCTATCAGGATGTTGATGCGGCGTTCCGCTGGATCGACAAGGCGCCCGAAACCCAGGGCCAGCCGCTGATCGTTCTGGGCCAAAGCCTGGGTGGCGCGCTGGCGGTGCACTACCTGGCAGCCCACCCGGAACGCCAATCCCGGCTCAAGGGGCTGGTGCTGGACGGCGTGCCCGCCAGTTATCGTGACGTAGGACAATTCGCCCTAAGTACCTCCTGGTTAACATGGCTGTTTCAAGTGCCCCTGTCCTGGCTGGTACCGGACGCCGACAGTGCTATCCGCGCCATGCCTCAGCTGACGGGTGTGCCGAAACTGTTGTTTCACAGCCTGGATGACCCGGTTGTGCCAGTGGCCAATGGCATCCGCCTGTACCAAGCCGCGCCGCCGCCAAGGGTGCTGCAGTTAACCCGGGGCGGCCATGTGCAAACCTTTGCCGACAAGACCTGGCAAACCGTGATGCTGCGCTACCTGGACGACCCGCGGCACTTCAACGGCCTACGCCGCCTGGGCGAAATTCCGAACTATCCCACTCCAAGAGTGGATTCATCAGAGAGCCCGCAATGAGCGAAGAACGCAATATGATCCCGCTGATCCTCACCGGTATTGGCACTATCATCGGTACCGTCGGTTGCCTGTGGTTCTACGGTTACCTGCACTTTGCCAAACCCGAAGATGCGCTGCTGCTCAGCGATTTCACCATGCTCAAGACCGTGCCCGGCGAGGACTACAAGATCTCCCTGACCCCGGCCGCGCAAGTCGCGCAATGCGTGGATGGCGTGCTGGTGATGTTCGACACCGAGCAGAAAGGCCTCAGCGGTGTGCTGGTGAACAACAAGAAGCAGGCCGTGCGATGCATGGGGCAAGAAACCCCGCAATTGCAGCAGTGAACGCTGTTTTCAGCGCTGTGGGAAAGGTCCATTTTACGTACCGATTAATGATTTAACGCCTGTCAGGCGTTCAGCCGGCTGGAACCAGTCTGGCGCGCTCACCACAGATTATGGGCTGATTGGCAATGCTGATCAGCCCATTTTTTCATTAGTCTGGAGTGAGCATATATGGCTGGTATAAACGGAGTGTCGGGCGTAGGGCGCATGGGCGCTGGTGCCAATGTTGGCGGGGGCTCCCAATCAAACCAAGGCCTCGATCAGCAGATTCGAGACGTTCAAAACAAAATCAAAGACATGCAGGCACAAGGTGCTAAAGGCGGTCAGGGTAGCGAGGGCGGAGGTGGCCTCGATGAACTGATGAAACTGCTGGAGAAGCTGCTGGCACAAAAGTCTCAGGGCGCGCAAGGCGATCAAGGCGCACAAGATGGTCAGGCTGGCAGTCAGGGCCAAATCCAAATGCCGCAGACACAGGGCTCAGGCAAGGTCGGCGTTTAATTCGCGCGCCCTCAAAAAACCGCCTCTATCGGGCGGTTTTTTCATGTTGATTCAAACCGACAACCAGCAACGGAGCGGGCGGTGTAACGTGTGGCGCGGCAGCTCACGCCGTTGCCGGGGACACTTGCGGAGGAAATGTCTGGAACCGTTTCGACTCAAACTCCCACATAAAATGGTGCAACCTACTCAGATTGGGTCGAGGATGAAAATACATATTCCTGTATTGGAAAACATGTTGGCCATGGCAAGACAGCATGTGGCGCTGGAACAGGAAGCCGCTCGCAGGTACAAGCGCGATCAACGGATGGATGAGCCGGCCAGCGCAAAGATTGAAATGCCTGCCGAGGATACGAATCGCACCATTCAGTTTGACGAGCCGAAAAAAAACCCACCGTGAAGTGTAATGCTGTTCACTTAAGCATTTGAGCTCACGTCGAAGTTCCTAGAAAATCCGATGCCAGATATCTGGCATCGGATTTTTTATGTCTGTTCAGCAGCACCTGCTCGACCTCGGCGACCTTTTCAAC
>NZ_CAXAQM010000038.1:0-47437 GCF_963970525.1 Pseudomonas sp. EA_65y_Pfl1_P113 | reverse complement strand
TGAAACGATGCATCGCCGATGGTAGTGTGGGGTTTCCCCATGTGAGAGTAGGTCATCGTCAAGATTAAATTCCGAAACCCCTGTTTGCTAACGCAAACAGGGGTTTTGTTTTGGGCGGTTGGAAAGTCCCAGGAGGAAGGGCTTGTCACCGTTCCCCTTACCGTAATCCGAGCCTCCATGAAAAATCCCTCATCCGGCATACCGTTGGGTAAAACGATACAAAGTGTTTCTGCATTTTTGGTATGGTGCAGCACATTTTCACAGGGATTGATCTTTAATCCGCAGGACGCGGCGTCGACCTTCTTTAACGAGATGCTGTAGAAATGCCTGAACCGATACCGATCAAAGATCACGAAAAAGAAAACCGCCTTGTCAACAAGCGCCTGCTCGCCTGCGCACTGTTAGTGATTGGCATCACCTGCGCCTTGGTAGGCCGTATGTATTTTCTGCAGGTGGTGCAGTACGACTATCACTCCACGATTTCTGAAAACAACCGTGTCCACGTGTTGCCCATCACACCAACGCGCGGGTTGATCTATGACCGCAATGGTGTGGTGCTTGCCGACAACCGCCCCAGCTACAACCTGATCATCACCCGTGAGCGCACCACTGACCTCAAAGGTGAGCTGGACGCCATCATTCGTTTGCTGCACCTGCCCGCCGAAGAACGTGCTGTGTTCGACAAGGCGCTCAAACAAGCACGACACCCCTTCGTGCCTGTGACATTGTTTTACGAGCTGACCGAAGAACAGATCGCGCTGCTGGCTGTGAACGAATTCCGCCTGCCTGGGGTAGACGTAGAACCGCAATTCGTTCGCCACTATCCTCTGGGCGCCCACTTTGCCCATTCCATCGGGTATGTGGGGCGGATCAATGAGAAAGAATCCAAAGCCCTCGACTCTGTGGAGTATCGCGGTACGCAATCCATCGGCAAGACCGGTATCGAGCGCTTCTACGAGTCCGAGCTGCATGGTCACGTAGGCTATGAAGAAGTCGAGACCAATGCTCAGGGCCGCGTACTTCGCGTACTCAAACACACGGATCCGATCCCGGGCAAAAACATTGTGCTGAGCCTCGACGTGCACCTTCAGGAAGCGGCGGAAGAAGCCCTCGGTAATCGCCGTGGCTCGGTGGTTGCCCTCGACCCGCAAACCGGGGAAGTGCTGGCCATGGTCAGCAAGCCGAGTTTCGACCCAAACCTGTTCGTCACCGGCATCAGCTTCAAGGAATATGCCGCGTTGCATGACTCCATCGACCGGCCACTGTTCAACCGCGTCCTTAGAGGACTTTACGCGCCGGGCTCGACCATCAAGCCTGAAGTCGCCATTGCCGGCCTCGACAGCGGTGTCGTCACGCCGCAAACCCGTGTCTTCGACCCCGGTTACTACCAACTGCCGGATTTTGACCACAAATACCGCAATTGGAACCACAGCGGCGACGGCTGGGTAGACATGGACGCCGCCATCATGCGCTCCAACGACACCTACTTTTACGAACTGGCCCACAAGCTGGGCATTGACCGCCTGCATGACTACTTGGCGGAATTCGGCCTGGGCCAGAAAGTGTCGCTGGATATGTTCGAAGAGTCAGCTGGCCTGATGCCATCCCAGGCCTGGAAGCGCGCCACCCGGCGTCAGCCGTGGTTCCCGGGCGAAACCGTGATCCTCGGCATCGGCCAGGGCTATATGCAAGTCACGCCGTTGCAACTGGCCCAGGCCACTGCTTTGATCGCCAATAAAGGTGTGTGGAACCGACCGCATCTGGCCAAGACCATCAACGGCGTGCCGCCCGTGGATGAAAATCCGATGCCTAACGTGGTCCTTAAGGACCCGCGCGATTGGGAGCAGGTCAACCACGGCATGCAACTGGTCATGCACGATCCACGCGGTATTGCACGCGCGGCGGCACAAGGCGCGCAATACCGCATTGCCGGCAAGAGTGGTACAGCGCAAGTCGTGGCGATCAAGCAGGGTGAGCGTTACAACCGCGAAAAGACCCAGGAGCGCCACCGTGACAACGCCTTGTTCGTTGGTTTCGCTCCGGCGGAGCATCCGAAAATCGTGATCTCGGTGATGATCGAAAACGGCGAGGCCGGAGGCCGCGTCGCGGGGCCGGTAGTACGTCAGATTATGGATGCCTGGTTGCTCGATCAGGAAGGCCACCTGAAACCGCAATATGCGACGCCGACTAAGGCGCCTGGCGACCCAAAGGTTTAAATCATACTTGCCATTCGTCCCATTGCTCTACGCCTTGGTAGGTAAGCCAGGGCACGTCATGGGCTGTCCAGATATGCGCGGTGGCCGTGACACCCGGATCATCATCCAGCGTCGCCACCCGCACAATGACATGGGGTTGATGCACACGCTCTGCCATCAGATGCGAGCCACAGCGCGAGCAGAAATGCCTGAGTTTGCCTGGCGAAGATTCGAAAGACGCCAGCAGCTCCACGCCCCGCGTCCAGCGAAAGTGTTCGCGCATCACGCCGGCCGTCGCCACAAAGGCCGCCGCATGCACCTTGCGGCAGCTGTAACAATGGCAGTGACTGACGGGCATATCCAAGCTGTCTAGCTGATACTGCACGGCTTTGCAGAAACAACTTCCATGGAGCTGTTCAGTCATGGTGCGTCACCTCAGGGGGGGGGAGGTGGGAGAATCTACCTTTTGCCGCCGCGTTGCGCATCACTGTCATACAAGCCATTTGCCTTAGTGCTAAATTGCGAAGCGTTCTCATTCTTACGCAATATCACTATGCCGTTGTCCGCTGGGCCTCATCCTACCCACGAACCTATTGGCCAACTCTACAGTGGCCACCCCCGCTGATTGGTCAGTTGGTTACCTGCGCGCCTGGGTTGTTCCCATCAGGCTGCAGACCTGGCTCAAGACACCTTATCCGTTTGTTGCTGGCCGAGCGCGCGAAGCCGGTGGCCGCTGACTTGAAGGAGGCCCGGCACTTTCTTGTGACGATTGCCAAGCGCGTGATGATACAGCTTTCGCCGAAAAGCCCTTGAGCACGCCTACCTCCAGGCCATCGCTGGCACCACCACGCGCGGTGTCGAAACTGAGATTTCCGGTGAATTGGCCGCAGGCTGGAACGTGTTCGGCGGCTATACCTCCCGCGAGTCTCACGGCGAACGTCAACAACCTGTTCGACAAAAAATATTACGACGGCATGGGCACATTCAACTCAGGTTCCTACGGCGATCCGCGCAATGCGATGGTCAACGCCAAATGGAAATTCTGAAGTAAGTAGCAACACCAATGCGTGACCGAAAGGTTGCGCATTAGTCGATGTCGCCTACTGTCAATGCAGGAGGTGACGTATGCACGTATTGGACCGCATAGAACGAAAAGTACTGCTCAATGCTCCACGTAAACAGGTGTGGGAAGCACTGACAGACGCCGAACAATTCGGCCGATGGTTTCGGATTGCACTCACGGGCAAGGCGTTTGTCGCGGGGCAAACCGTTGAAGCGCCTATCACCTACCCAGGTTACGAACATGTGATCTGGAAGGTGAAAATCGAACGCATCCTGCCGCAAACACTGTTCTCTTTCTGGTGGCATCCGTTCGCGGTAGAAGAGGGCGTCGACTATGACCAGGAGACCCCGACGTTGGTGGAGTTCACCATTGAAGACCGTGCTCCGGGCATTCTGCTACGGGTGGTCGAATCGGGTTTTGACGCAGTGCCTGAGGCGAGGCGGCAAAAAGCCTTCAAAATGAATTCCCGTGGCTGGGACGAACAGATGAGCAACATCGAAACCTATCTGAGCCAGGCTGGGCCCTAAACAGCATCATGATTGTTGGGGCAGCCGTCATGAGCGTTAACGTGCCGCACTCGTGCGATGCCGAGTAGAATCACGCCCTGAAAGCGATTCCTGAGGTGCGTTACGGTGGATTTACAGCAGGGTTTTGTCCTGACCCGGCATTGGCGTGATACCCCGGCGGGCACGGAGGTGAGCTTCTGGCTGGCGACCGACCACGGCCCTAGGTTTATCCGCCTCCCCGTGCAGACCTCGGTGATGTTTATCCCCGAAGCCCATCGCAAGCCGCTGGATTGGCTGCTCAAGGGTGAGCGCGACATCGAATTGCGCCCGTTGCAGTTGTGCGATTTCCATCACCGCCCGGTCCTGGGTCTTTACACCCGCCAGCACCGCCAGGCGATGGACGTGGAAAAACGCCTGCGCGCTGCCGGTGTGGATGTCTACGAAGGTGACGTGCGCCCACCCGAGCGCTACATGATGGAGCGTTTCATCACCGCACCGGTGTGGTTCGGTGGCACTCCCGACGCAAACGGCGTGCTCTGCGACGCGCAGATGAAACCCGCGCCCGACTACCGCCCGCCGCTGAAACTGGTGTCCCTCGACATCGAGACTACCGCCGAGGGGGATCTCTATTCCATCGCCCTCGAAGGCTGCGGCGAGCGCCAGGTGTACATGCTCGGCCCGCCGAACAACACCGACGCAGTGGACTTCAAGCTCGACTACAGCGACACCCGCGCGCAATTGCTCGAACGACTCAACCAATGGCTTGCCCAGCACGACCCCGATGCGATCATCGGTTGGAACGTGGTGCAGTTCGACCTGCGTGTCCTCCACGAACACGCCCAGCGCCTCAACGTGCCGCTGATGCTTGGGCGTGGCGAAGAGCCGATGGCCTGGCGCGAACACGGTAGCCGTAATCACTACTTCGCGGCGGCGGCGGGGCGGCTGATCATCGATGGCATCGAGGCCCTGCGCTCGGCCACCTGGAGCTTCGAATCCTTCAGCCTGGAAAACGTCGCGCAAACCCTGTTGGGCGAGGGCAAGGACATCTCCACGCCGTACCAGCGCATGGACGAAATCAACCGCATGTTCGCCGAGGACAAGCCCGCCCTGGCACGCTACAACCTCAAGGACTGCGAGCTGGTCACGCGGATTTTCAAGAAGACTGAGCTGCTCAAGTTCTTGTTGGAGCGCGCCAGCGTCACCGGGTTGCCGGCTGACCGCAACGGTGGCTCTGTCGCCGCGTTCACCCATTTGTATATGCCGTTGATGCACCGCCAGGGCTTTGTCGCGCCAAACCTGGGCGACAAACCGCCCCAGGCCAGCCCCGGCGGGTTTGTCATGGACTCGCGCCCCGGTCTCTACGAATCGGTGCTGGTACTCGATTACAAAAGCCTCTACCCATCGATCATCCGCAGTTTCCTGATCGACCCGGTGGGCCTGATCGAAGGCCTCAAGTACCCCGATGACAGTGCGTCGGTGGAAGGCTTTCGCGGCGCGCGTTTTTCCCGCACCCGGCACTGCCTGCCCTCAATCGTCGCGCGGGTCTCCGAAGGCCGCGAAGTGGCCAAGCGCGAACACAATGCGCCGCTGTCCCAGGCCCTGAAAATCATCATGAACGCCTTCTACGGCGTACTCGGTTCCAGCGGCTGCCGTTTCTTCGATACACGGCTCGCTTCGTCAATCACCCTGCGCGGTCACCAGATCATGCGCCAGACCCGCGAACTGGTCGAAGCCCAAGGCTATGAGGTGATCTACGGCGACACCGACTCCACCTTCGTCTGGCTCGGCAGCGCGCATTCTCAGGAAGAGGCCAGCCGCATTGGACGGGCGTTGGTACTGCACGTCAACGACTGGTGGCGCGAGCACCTGCTAACGGCGTTCGGCCTGCAAAGCGCCCTGGAACTGCAATACGAAACCCACTTCACGCGCTTCCTCATGCCGACCATTCGTGGCGCGGAGGAGGGCAGCAAGAAGCGCTACGCGGGCCTTGTCGTGCGTAGCGATGGCAGCGAAGAAATGGTCTACAAAGGCCTGGAAACCGTGCGCAGCGACTGGTCGCCCCTGGCCCGCCGATTCCAGCAGGAGCTGTACCAGCGCATCTTCCATCGCCAGCCCCACCAGGACTACATACGCGACTACGTGCGCCGTACCCTGAGCGGCGAATTCGATGAGTTGCTGATCTACCGCAAACGCCTGCGCCGACGGCTGGACGATTACGAGCGCAACGTGCCGCCGCATGTGCGTGCTGCGCGCCTGGCGGACGAATACAACGACCGGCTGAACCGCCCCCGTCAATACCAGCGCGGTGGCTGGATCAGCTACGTGATCAGCGTCAACGGCCCGGAACCCCTCGAAGTGCGGCAAGCACCCATCGACTACGACCACTACGTCACCCGGCAATTGCAGCCGGTGGCCGACGCTATCCTGCCGTTTGTGAATGACGATTTCAGCACGCTGGTCGGCGGGCAAATGGGCTTGTTTTAAAACACTTGATTCGACTCCGTGGTTACTTGCACTCTTGGGCGCAGGCACCGCTAGGAGGACAGGCCCATGTACACGCTCTACGGCATCGACGAATCCGGTTCCTGCATGATTGAAATCGCCCTGCAACGATGTGCGGTGCCGTGGCGAAGGGTAGACGCGGCCTCCTGGGCGGAAGGTGAGGGCAGTGCGGAACTGGCCCGTATCAACCCGCTCAAACAGGTGCCCACCCTGGTAACCCCCGACGGCCAGGTGCTGACGGAAAGCGCAGCGATCCTGATCCATCTGGGCCTGGAGTTTCCCGGCTCCGACCTGCTGGCCGGCAACCGTGCGCAGATCATTCGCGGCCTGGTGTATATCGCGGCCAATTGCTATTCGGCGATCGGCATTATCGATTACCCCCAACGCTGGATCGGCGACGTCAACGAAACGGTGCAGGCGCAGCTTGTTACGGGCACCCGGCGCTACCTGCACCAGGCCTGGGTGGTATTTGCCGATCAGTTTGCCGGGCATTTGTTTGGCCCGAACCACACTCCGAATGCACTGGGCTTGATGGCCGCAGCGGTGTCGCGCTGGGACGAGGCACGGGACGCATTGAACGGGCTGGCGCCGAGCTTTGCCCAGAGTCTGGCGCAAGTGGATGCCGACCCCATCGTCGCCCCCGTATTGGCGAGGCATTGGCCGGAGTGGAAGGTCTCATGAAGTTTCCGCAATCAGTGGAAACAATGACAGTTGAACCCACCAAACCCTTGCGTAGCGGGCGTCCTGACCTACGCTTTATTAAGGTGATGTAGGAATCATCCTTGAATTTGACTGTCGCAGACATGAAACTCAAGAACCCTGCATGGAATTCAAAGGAGGTGCGCATGCTCATCCGGTCGCTGACCCTGGCTACCTTGATGGCTTTAACGGGGCCGCTGTTGGCTGCTGATGATATCAACCCGCTCAAGCAGGACTTGGGCAAAGCCCGGCCGCTGGTGGTGGTGGAGCTTGATGCTGGCAACGACACCTTGGCGACCCTAAAGAAACAGTTGGACGAGCCTGCGACCAAGCAGTCCTTTGAAGAGCGCAGCATGGTGTTCTACACCGTGAAATTCGGCAGCATTGGTGCCGAAGGGGAGAAGTTCGCCAAGGACCCAAAGGACAACAAAAAGCTCACGCCGCCCGAAACCAATGCGCTGATTCGTGCCCTCAAACTGGGCGCCGGCAGTGGCACTAAAGTGATCCTGGTGGGCAAGGACGGTGAGAAGAAAGTCGAGAAGACCGTGCCACCGGATACCCTCGACTTGAAGGAGTTTTTCGCGGCTATTGACCAAATGCCGATGGCGGAAAAAGAAGCTGCCGCGGCCGCAGAGCCTGAACCAGCAGCACCCGCTGCTGCGCCGACCAAGGGTGCCAAACCGGCCAAGCACGGCAGTAAGCCAGCTTCGCAACAACTCGACGACTGAAATACATAACCCTTTGTGGGCGTCCGTCGTCCGTCTTGCCCGCGATGGCTATAAGTATCTGCACAACCCTGTAGGGGGCGGGGCAAGCCCGCTCACACAGGTTGCTCTCGAGATGTGTAGATACCAATGCTGCGCATCTTCAAGTGTTCCTTACGTTGCCGCCTTCTCCCCGGTCGCCTTACGCACTGGAAACGGAAAGTAGAGAAACCGCAAAAACGCCACCCGCTTGATCACTTCCCCGATCAATAACGGCACCACCACCGCCACCACAAACCCCACGCACGCCGCCGGCAGTGCAGGCAGCCCCAAGCGCTCCATCAGGTCGAAGGACTTGTGCTGGATCTCGCCGTGGAAGATCAGCAGGATCAAGGTGTTCTGGCCGATGTAGGTCATGGCCCGGGTGACCCAGGCCGAGACCATCAGCACCCGCGCCAGCGCCCAGCAGGCATAAACGCCGATCGCGGCCGGCAGTGTGGTCCAGAACCAATGGTCGTAGCGTCGCTGTGCCAGGTCCATGGTGTCCCAGGTGAAGGTGAACACCAGGGCGAACAGCGCGATCGAGATCAACAGCGTCAGCCAGGAACCCGAGTGCCGGCGCAACCAATCGCGCAACAGGTAGCCGACAATGAAGTAAGTGCTGCTGATCAGCGTGATATCCAGGCTAAACGGCAGGCCGGGCAGCACCCACGTATGCTCGCCGAAGGTGACCGGCAGTTGCCAGAACCACGGCAGCATCCAGGCGCCTAGGATCAATTGCAGTGCCACCAGCGCGAGGCTCAACCACAGCGACAGCTTCAAGCGCTGGATCAACCGCAGCATCACCCAACTGAACAGGATCGCCACCCAGAAGTGCGGCAGAAACCACAGCGCCTGCCACGGGAGGGTGTCCACCGAGGCATACAGCACGCCACCCACATCCGGTAGCAGCGGCTGGCCGCGCAGAATGCTGCGCACGACCACATAGGTGAGCATGGTGAAGAGAAACGGCTTGAGCAGGCCATCGGCCTTGCGCACCGCCATCTCCACGAACGGTTGTTCAGGCTTGAAGAACACCCCCGACAAAAAGAAGAACAACGGCAAAATAAACGACGCCAGCACCGGGTACAGCAAGTCCGGCGAGGTGGCGACGAACCAGCTGTGGGCAAATACGATCACCAGGATGCCGATACCCTTGGCAATATCCATTTGAATCCAGCGATGTTTCATCTGAGTTGTCCCGATTGATCGTTCATGCCTTGCGCCACGGCTTCAGCCACAGCCCCATCCCGAGCAACACCACCGCGCCGGTCAGGGTGCTCAGCCCCAGTTGCAGCCACACGCCTTCAACCCGAAACAGCGCCACCACGCCCATCAGCACTGCACTGAGCAGCCAATGCCGGGCCCAGGGCAGGGCGCCAAGCAAGGCTTGGCGCTGCATCAGCAGTAACGCGGTGCAGATCACCCCGGCCAGCGCAGCCAGAGGAATGCCGGCCAGGCCGAACATAAAAGGCAGGGCGCCGAGCAGCAGCACATTGACCAAGCTACCGAGCAATTCGCAGCGCAGTGGCTGGCGTGTATCGCCAGCGGCATAGGCATAGCGCGCGAGCAAGGCGTTCCAGGCGCCGAACACCAGTGGCACAGCAAACCAGGCCAGCAACAGTGGCAACGGCGAGTCCACCGATTGCCTGGGCAGCAGCAACGCCACCAGGCTCGGTGCCGCCGCCACCAGGCCAACGCCAGCGGGCAGGGTCAGCACGCTGGCGGTTTCCAGGCCGCGCTTGAGCAGGGCCAGGCGTTCATCGCCCTGGCGACGGCTCATCATGCCCAGCAGTACTTGGTTGAGGCTCATAAGCGCAATCAGCGGCAGGTTCATCAGCTTGCGCGCCAGGTTGATCCAGGTCACCGCGCCTTCCCCCAGCAACGACGCCACAAGCCGCTCGATCAGCGCCAGGCCCTGGCTGGCGCCATTGCTCAACAACAGTGGGCCGATGCGCTGGCCCAACTCCCGTAGTGGCGCCAACGACAATTGCCAATGCCATGGCCGCCAACCCTGACGCCACATCGACGGCAGCAGCGCCAACGCCATCAACAGGCTGCCGGCCAGGCACGCCAGTGCCAGGGAGTGCGGTTGGGTGGCGGTACCCGCGAACGCGAGGTAGGTCACCGGCGGCAGATTGAACAACAATGAGCCCAAGCCTGCCAGCACAAAACGCTCGCTGGCCTGCAACGGAATACTGAACAGTGCATGCAGCATCAGCCCCGGCACGCACCACGCGACAATCTGCAAGTTGCTGCTCGCCAAAGCCGTCGCACTGGCCGCCAAGCCCGGCCCAAGCAGTTGCACCAGCCACGGCGCCCACAGCGTCAGCAGCAGGCTGATGACCAGCGCGATCAGCAGCAACGTCGGAAACAACTCCGTCAACCAGCCCTGCCGCTCGTCGTCTTTGCGCGCGAGATAAAGCGGCAGCGCAGCGGCGCTCAGCACACCGCCAGCCAGAGACATGCGCAGCGCCTCCGGCAAAAACAGCGCGATCAGGAACGCATCACTGCGCTCACTCGCACCCCAGGCCGCCACCAGCAACCATTCGCGGGCGAAGCCCAGGCACAAGCCCAGCAGCGTCGCCAGGGTCAGCCAGACCGCGGAGCCCAGCATCAGGGTTGCGCACCATCAATCAGCGGTTTGCGCAACGCCACGCTTTTTACCTGTGGCAGGCGCGCCGGAAACAGTCGGCGGGCCTCCAGCACATTGATCCCCACCATCAGCCAGAACAGCGCGACCATCACCACCGCAAAGCTGAAGTAGTGGTCGAACAGGCCGCTGACCAGCGCCGAGAGAATCCCGGCGGTGGTGCCCAGCCATAGCGCATTGTCTTTCGTCAGGCGGATCGGGCCGCTGTCCGGGCGCGCTTCACGCCACCAGCGCACCGTCACCGCCACAAAAAACAGCATGCCGACGATGCCGGTCTTGTAGACGAAGTTCAGCCACAGGTTCGAGATGCCCAGCAACTGAGTGCCCGGTACCGGTGGATCCACCTTGAAGCCAATACCGAACGGGTAGGACCCCACCGCCTGCGGGAACATGCGGTACTCGTCGAAACGCACTTCGGTACTGGCGTTATCCGACGAAAAGATCGTCGCCAGGCGCTCCTGCAACGGTGGATAAGCCATCACCAACGCCACCGTCAGCGCCGCACCGATCATCAGCAGGCGACCGGTGTAGGGCACCCGGCGCGTGGCCATCCACATCAGCACCAATGCCAGGCTGACCATCGCACCGCGGCTGCTGGCCAACAGCAGCGCCGCCGCGCCCAGGCACGCCACGCTCAGGCCAAGCGCGCGCTTCCAGCCTTGCTCGGTCATGCCAAAACAGAAGGCCAGGGGCAGCAGCAACGCCATGATCCCGCCGATGGCATTCGGGTGCATCCACGGCGAGCCCATGCGCGAAGACATGGCCTCCAGGCCGAACTTCAACATGTCGAAGTTGGCATAGTTGAACAGCCCCAGGATCGGCGCAATGCCGGCCGCGGATCGCGTGCGCACAAACACTGCAATCGACAGCACCAGCATCGCCAGGCTGCCCAGCAGCAGGGCGATTACCAGCGATTCGCGGTGCTTGTGATCCACCAGCAATTTAGCGCAGAGGAATACCGCCGACAGGCTCAACAACCAGCGCAACCAGTTGGCCACGCCGCTGGTGTCGGCGTGGATGGTGACTTGGCCGACGATAAACGGGAACACACTGAACAGCATCAGCCACAGCAGCATCTGGTCGGTAGGCCGGCGGGAGAGGCTCGGTGTGTCGGGCAGGCGCGCCAGGAAGTTGTGCCACAGCACCGCGCCCCATGTCAGCGCCAGGATGGCTTCGCTGACGGTACTGCGAATGCCCAGGTTGACCGTGGAGTACGGCATGAACGTGGCGATCAGGGCAAACAGCAACAAGCCCCAGAACGGAAAGCGCAGGATGGTAACGGCCCCGGCCAGGCCGATCACGGCGAGGAACGCCTTGGCCGGTGACAGCAGCAGCGCGAGGGCGCCAAACAGCAGGCCGAAGAGGATCGCGAAGAGGCTGGTTAAATTTATTTTCACTTCAGCTCCTCAATCAGTTCGCCCAGGCGCCGGCGATAGGCGTGATGGTTGAAGCGCTCCGCCCACTGGCGCCGTTGCTCGGGCGATTCCTCATTGGCGCGCTCGCCCAGGCTGACCATCAACTGCGTCAGCGCCGGGCCATCGGTGGGCGAGAAGCGCGGTGCCGACGGCGGGGTGATTTCATCCAGCGACGTACCGCTGGCCACCGCCACCGGGGTGCCCACGCTCAGGGCTTCGATCACAGGCAGACCAAAGCCCTCGGCATACGAAGGTTGCCACAAGCGTAATGCCCGGCGGTACAGCGAGTGCAATTCGGCATCCGACACGCCACTCAGCGCGCGAATACCCGGTAGGGCACGCAGGGCTTCGGGCAAATGGTCGAGGCTGCCCACCAGCACCAAATCCGGCACGGCAGGGGATTGGCGTCGCGCTTTCTGCCAGGCCTCCACCAGGAATGGCACGTTTTTGCGCAGCTCGCGGGTGCCCACCAGCAGCCAGTAGCGCTCGGGGAGTTGGCGGGCGCTGAGGTCCGCCGCCAGTTCGGAAAAACCGTCGACCTGGTTGGGCAGCACGCGAATCTTGCCCGCCGACTTGGGAAACAACCGCGCGGTTTCGTCGGCGCTGTACTGCGACGGCGTCCACACCCGGTCGGCGCTGTGCACCGCGTAGGCAATCGACAGGCGATCGCTGGTCTTGTAGATCAGCGCCTTCAAACGGTTGGCGTGGTAGTTGTCCAAGGTGATCTGAAACAGGTCATGCAGCAGCACCACGGTACGCAATCCTTTCGGCTTGGGCGGCAACGGCAGGCCCATGTTAAAGGTGCTGATGTACAGATCGATAGGCTGCTCACGCAACGCGCGCGGTAGAAAACCGGCCTCGAAACGCAGGCGATTCTGCGGCTGGTGCATGGCGGTCTTCGCGCAGCCCCAGGCTGGGCAGTGGGCCTGCAAACGGGTTTCATCGCCCAGGGGCGCCACGGTAAACCGCTCAAGCTCAATGCCCGGCAGGCTGTGCAGGGCGCTTTCCAGCGCGTACACCTGGCGGCTGATGCCCGATTGCGGCGAAGTGCCGACGGTGCGGTAATCCAGGCCTACACGCATGCGGGCTCCTTTTGATTCAACGGCGAAAGGCTCGCGTACACCTGCTCTAGCTGGCTGGCGGCGACGCTCCAGTCATGGGCGCGACGCACATACGCGCGGCCCGCTTCACCCATGGGCCCGGCGGCGTCGGGGAACTGCAGCAGACGCACCACGGCGTCTGCCAGGCTCGCGGCGGTTTGGCCGCCTAGGTAGTCCAGGCCTTCTATCAGGTCGAGCCCCGAGACACCTTGCTCGGTACTTGCCAGCGGCAGGCCGGCGGCCAAGGCTTCAAGCACCTTGAGTTTGGAACCGCCGCCATGGCGCAACGGCGCAAGAAAAACCGAGCAACTCGATTGCAGGTCTATCAGGTTAGGCACAAAACCTTGCCACTCAATGCGTGGGTCCTGCCAGCGCTCGCGCCAGCTGGCTGGCATGCCGAAACCACACACGCTCATGCGTGCCTGCGGGCAGCGTTCCCAGACCTTGGGCAGGATCTCATCCAGCGCCCACTCGATAGCGTCCACATTGGGGGCGTATTCGTAATTGCCCAGGAACAGCACGCGGCGTGCCGATGGATCGGGATGGGCCACCGCGAAGTGATCGCAATCCACGCCATTGACCACCACCGACACCGGTTTGCCGGCGATCTTGGTCAGGGTCTGTGCGTCGCTGTCAGTCACCGCCACTACCTGCGTGGCCTGGCGCATCACACGACGCTCCCAGCGCGTGTAGCGCCATTGATCGTAGCGAATGAAGGGCAGCGCCCAGCCCGGCAAGCGGTCATAGGTGGCCGCGCCGAGGGCCGACTCGACATTGTGTTCGGTCAGCACGAACGGCTGGGATTTACGCGCCAGCGCGTCCTCGTAAGGCTGGAAGCTGTAGCTGTGCTCAATCTGCACCACGTCCCAGTGGTCATCCAACAACCCGTTGAAGGTTTCCTGCAGTTCATTCGACAGGCCATTCACACTGGCCAGCAGCGGGTAGGGTGCAAACAGCCCGGCCACGAGGGTCTTCACACTGCGCAGTGGGCGGCGCGGCAGGATGATCAGTTGTTCGAGAAATGCTTCCAGCACTTTGCGGTCTGTGAGCGACACCGGGTGCTTGTCATGCAGCAGCAAGGTGATCCGATGCCCGCGCGCGGCCAGGCTGCGCAGCAGGTGAAACTGGCGCGTCTTGCCGCCGCTGGTGGCGGGCCAGGGTGAGTAGGGCAGGATCCATAAAATGCGCATCGCAGGCCTCAATCCCATAGCAGAATTTGCAGGTTCGACTTGACCGGTACAGTCAGGCCGTTGGTGCCGCTCACCGGGGTCTGGGTGCCGCGCAACGGGTCGTACAGGGTGGCGCTGGCCAGGCCCGGCAAATGCGCGTTGCCGCCTTGGGCAGACCAGAAAAACCACAGCTTGCGCCCGTCCGCACGGGTCCAGCCGATGCTGAACAAACCGCCGGGCAACTGGTCGGCAACCGGTGGATCGCCCGGCGTGAGTTGCGGCCCGCTGACGTCGAGGAAGTTTTTCAGCGCGGTGTAGGCGGGCTTGGGGTTGGCGTCGATATCGAGCAGGCCATACGACTGGTCGCGCACGCTGGCGCGCTGGTCGAGGTCGCTGAGGGTGAACAGGAAGATTTTGTCGTAATCCATCGCGCTCATCAGCGCCACACGCCGCACGATGTAATCGGCCTGGGCTTGTAGCGTGATGATGTCCTGGGCGTCTTTTGGCCCGTGGTAAGTCGACCAGCCCCACTCGGTGCTCCACAGGGTTTGTACACCGCCGTTGCGCAAGGCCTGGTTGAGTTGGGTGGTCTTGGCGATGAAGTCCAGGTTCGCCGGATCGTTGCCTTCAGGCAGTTGGGTGTAGGGGTGGTAGGAAATTACCGTGTTCAAGCTGGCTACACCCAGCGCACCGAGGGCCGCGAGCATGGTCTGCCCATTAGGCATTTCGCTGAAGAACGCCATACCAGCGGCCACCACCGGTGTGTTCGGGTTCACGGTGCGCAAGGCATTGGCGGTGGCCGTCAAAAGGGCGGCATAACCGGCCGGGTCCGCTACCGGGCGCCAGAAGCCCAGCAGGTTCGGCTCATTCCACACCTGCCAGGCATCCACACTGGGATAACGCTGGGCCAACAGCGCCATGCGATTGGCGAACACGTTCGGATCCTTGGGCGGGTACTGATCCTGATACGGCGCCCCGGCTGGCGCGGTCGTAGCGAAGGGCGCCGAGCCGACCAGGTAGAACACCGACTTGAGCTGGTTGTCCTGCAACTTGCCGACCAACTGATCCAGGGTTGCGACCTGGTACTGGTTCTCGGCGGGTTCAAGCTGATCCCAGTGCAGGTCCAGGCGCACCCATTCCAGGCCCAGGGCCTTTAGGCGGTCGATCTGCATCTGGTAACGCACCGGGCTGAACCACAGGAATTGCGCGTTCACCCCCAGGAAATCCTTCCACACCACGACTTTGCTGCCCTTGAGCACAGGGTTCTCGGCATCGGCCTGGCGCCCCCACAAAAACGCGCTGAGGCCCAGGGCGGCGACTACCGCCAGGGTGACCAGGTAAGTGCGTTTACGCGACATGGCGGGCTCCGACGATGGCCTCGCCAAACAGCGTGACAAATTTCTGCGCCGTCAACGGCCACAACCGTTCGCGACCAATTTCCCCGGCGCGCTCGGCCCAATCCCGCGCCAGCAGCGGCGTGCGTGCCAGGCGCAACAGTTGTTCGCCGAGGGCAGCCACATCACCCTCTGGGTAAATGGCGCCGTTGCCACTGGCGACTTCCTCGGCAAACGCGCGCGCATCGGAGGTGATCGCGCCGCGCCCGCAGGCGGTCGCCCAGGACAACGCCCCACTGGTGCCGCGCTGGCGCCCGAGCAGGCCAAGTTTTTTCGATTCGCGGTACGGCAGCACCATCGCATGGTGGGCCTGGATGGTATGGGCAATTTCATCGGCGGGCAGGTTCAGCCGCCAGTCGATGGACGCGGTCAGGCCCAGTGACGCGATCTGCGCGTTCAGTTGCGCCAGGTAATTACCGCCCGCGCCAAATGCCATCTCCGGGGCAGTGCCGCCGGCCAGGGTCAGGCGCACGCGATCGCGTAATTCGGGGGCGTGTTTGAACACATCCGCCAGGGCCTGCACCAGGTCTTCGATGCCTTTGCCGCGGTAGATGAAGCCGAAGTACAGCAGGTGCAGCGTGTCCAGCGATGGCAGCGGTGCCGGTGTAATCGCCAGGTTGGCATGGTTGATCACCGCCACTTTGGCGGCGGGCAATTGCATGCGCTGGCTCAAGCACTTGGCACCCAGGCGGGTGAGGGTCACCAGCCGGGTCAACCCTTTGGCGACCTGGCGTTCTTCGCGCAACGTCAGCGGGTCGGCCAGCACCACGGCCGCTTGGGGTAACGGGCTGGGCAAACGCTCCAGCAGGCTCAAAGGGAACGGCAGATGCTCACGCCGCCACACCAAGCGTTCCGGGTCATGCACGGTGGCGGTCAGTGGCAGTTGCGGGTAAGCCTTGCGCAGCTCGCGCAGGGCCAGGAACTCCCCCAGCCGCCCGCCGCCCAGCTCGGCGTGCACCAAGTCGACGGTTTGCCAATCGAAGCCGGCGACGGCCTGCTCTATCGCTTTGGAGTTGCCCGCCACCCCGGCCAGCGGCGTCAGCACCGTCACACCGAGTTGTTCCAGCGCCGTACGGAAATGGTTCGCGTAGTCGGCGATGCCGTTTTTTTCCGGCGGCAAGGGCGCGAGCAGGGCGATACGCATCAGAACGCTCCCCGGTATTTGCCAATGGTCTGCAGCACCTTGCTCGGCACTTCGAACTTGCGCCGGTTGATGATGATGCCGTCCACCTTGCCGAACGCCGTGTTGAGAATCGACAGCGCATGCTCCACCACCGGCACGGTACTTTTGCGCGCCTCCACCACCAGCGCGATCAGGTCGGCGCAGCGCAGGGTCACAAACGCATCGCGGTTAGCCAGCAACGCCGAGGCATCCAGCAGCACCACCTCGCCGGGCGCCGCCGCTTCAAGCCCGCCGACCCGCACATCGATGCCGTTTTCGGCCAGCAACTGGCGCAGTTGCTCGACCACAAAGGTCACCCCCTCGCCGTGACGCGCTGAGGTCAGCCCGAGTGTCAGGCCCTTCTCGGCGATACGGTCGGGCTGCAGCAAGCTGTATAGCCGGTAGATGCTCGCATTGAACGCGTTGGCGCTTTGCGCGGTGGTGGTGTCCAGCTCGGGCAGGGTGGTCCACAGCGGCAGGCCGAACTTGCGCTCCACCAGGCCACCGTCGTGAATACGCTGGTCGAGCAGGTAGCACAGGTAGATCACCAGCAAGCCGACGACGATCGCAAACGGGATCGCCAGGATTAGCATCACCAGGGTTTTCGGGAAGATGCGGCCTGGGTTCAGGGTTGCTTCTTCGATCACGGCAATGTTGCTGATCTGGCTGTTGTCCAGCTCACGGTCGATGCGCGATTTTTCCAGGTTATCCACGTACAACGCGTAATTGCGCTCTGTGGTGTTCAGCTCTCGGGAGAGGCGGGCCAGCTCCGGTTCTATCTCCAGGGCTTGCTTGCGCTGCGCTTCCAGGTTCACCAATTGTTTCTGCTGTTGAACCAGCTGCGTGCGCAGCGCCAGGTTGTTACTGGTTTCATCCA
The DNA here is from genome assembly GCF_963970525.1 of Pseudomonas sp. EA_65y_Pfl1_P113. Taxonomy (NCBI): domain Bacteria; kingdom Pseudomonadati; phylum Pseudomonadota; class Gammaproteobacteria; order Pseudomonadales; family Pseudomonadaceae; genus Pseudomonas; species Pseudomonas sp. EA_65y_Pfl1_P113. The sequence goes on along the minus strand of NZ_CAXAQM010000038.1, from coordinate 29,959 downwards.
GCAGCACGCGCTGTAAGTGGATTTCCAGGGTGTTCGGCGCACGGTTTTCCGAGGCTTGAACGGTGTTGCTTTCGCTGGCGACCTGGACCTGCATGGCACGAATCGACGCGTCCAGGGCTTTGACCGGCGGCGCATTGTCCGTGTACGTGCGCATCATGTCGGCCTTTTCCAGCAGCTTCTGGTTAAGCAGGCGACGTAAGTCCTGCTGCTGCGGGTTCAGAGCGATCTGGCGCACCGTGGTGACTTCCTTCGGCTGGCTCTTGAGTTGCTTGCGTGTGCTCTGGATTGCGCTGTCGGACGAGGCGATCAGCCGCGTAGTGTTGAAGGTCTCGCCGCGCAGCACGTTGATGCGCTCGGACAAGTCTTCCAGGCGATCGGTGATGCTCGCTGCGCCGATCTCGTTGAGGTGCGTGAGGATCTGTTGCTTGTAGCTCTTGATCTCGGTCGCGCTGTTGGCCGCCTGGCCTTCATAAAAGGCGTACAGGCTCTTGCGCCCCAAGGCCTGGGTGCGTTCGTTGATATAGGTTTCGACCCAATCCTTGACCACCGCCTGGGCGATCTCCGGGTCGCCCCACTTGAAGCTGATATCCATCACCGTCGAGCCGGCGGCGTGGCTCACTTCAAAGTTCTTCTCCAGGCTGACGGCCAGGCGTTCAACCGGGGTAGTCTTTTCAACCACGCCAACGGTTTCCAGCACCACGCGCAGGCCATCGAATACCGCACCCAGGCCGCTCTTGACGTAGTACTTGGTGCGCTTCCAGAAGCCTTCCGGCGGTGGCGCGTTGTCGATCACTTCCAGGTAGTGCTCCGCCACCGCGCGCACGATCGGGCGACCGGTGAGCAGGCGTTCTTCGTCGACAATCGGGTCTCGCTGCGTGCTGGGCATCACCAGCGCCTGGCGGTTACTGATCTCGATGGGCAGGGTCGAATCCCGCCCAGGCTTGACCAGCAGGCGCGCAGTGGATTCGTACTTGGCCGGCAGCAAGAAAGCCCCCAGCAGGATGATCACCAGCGCGGCAATCGCCGCCAGTTTGAACTCGCGCCGGAAAATGAAGAACAGACGCAGAAGATCACGAAAAGAACGGATCTCGATCATAGGGATGTCGCTCCTTTAGTTACTGCCGCCGCTGGTTCGTGTGTAGTTGTAGCCAACCCCAATGGACTTGGTGAAGGGGATTAGTTGGTTCAGGTAGGTATCCACCCCTTGGATGCGCTCGCCCACGTTGGATTTGGGCACGAACACCACATCGCCGCGTTGCAGGCGAACAGGCTTGCGCCCGTTGGGGCCGGTCTTGAGCAGTTGGCTGAAGTCCAGGAAGTAGGCGCGATAGGCACCCTGTGCGTCTTCACGCAGCAGGGCGACCATGCTGGCATTGCCCGCCGGGCTGACCCCGCCGGCACCGATGATTGCCTGCTCAAGGGTGTTGGCCGTGGCAATCTGCACTGCCGTCGGGTTGTTCACCGCGCCGCCGACGATGATCGAGCTGGCCGGTGCCTGGTTGATGTTTACGGTCACGCGCGGTTCGCGGTAGATCGGCGCGAGCTTGGTGGTCAGCTCCGTGGCCAATTCCGAAGGCTGGCGCCCGGCCACTTGGATCGGCCCCAGGAACGGGTAGTTGATCTTGCCGTCGGTCTGCACTGTGTATAGCGTCAGCTCATAGATGGTGCTGACGTTGAACGCTGACAGCGTCGGCATCTCACCGGCATCGCGCACGATGCGCAGCTGGTCGCCGATGCGGATACGTTCCATCGCCGGCGGTAGCTGTGCAAGCTGCTCGAGGGCGCGCTTGCCTTCTTCGACGGTCTTGCCGTCCGGCGGCACAATGCGCGCAGGCGTGTTACAGCCTGCCGCAGTCAGCAGGGCGAGCACGAGCAGGGTTCGTTTCATCAAGGGGGACTTCCTGTAGGTCATGATGCTCACCTCCAATAACCGGGAAACATGCTGATGCGCCGCTTTAGGGAGAGGGGGAGACGGCGCTCCAGATGGCCCAGCCGGTAGCCGAGCAATTTGAACGCGCTGCGTACCAGCACTTCGGGAATGCGGTGCAAGGCTCGGGCCTTGCGCAAGGCCCTGAGTTCAGCCAGCACATAGCGCTTGCCTTCGCCACCCGCATCGCCAAAGGCCTGCTTGATCCACGGCTCGCGGCCGTAGAACACGCCAATGTCGAAGTAGCGGTGAAACTCATCCATGAGTTTGTAATCGTGGGAGTGGTGCACCAGCGCCGTGGCGGCGTAGCGCACCTTGTAGCCTTCGAGCAGCATGCGTGCGGCCACGAAGGCGTCTTCGCTGCCGATCACGTCTGCCGGGAAACCGCCCACCGCCTCCAGCACGCTGCGCCGGTACACGGAAAACGAGTCGGAGCTGAAGCAGGTCTTGATCCCTAATTCCGCTGCATCGGCCAGGCTTTTGCTGCGGCTCTGTTCCGGATAGTTGAAGTGCCGCGATTGCGCGCCCAACACACCGGCATCGGGGTGAGGCAGCTGGCGCCCGTAGGCCACGCCATTGAGCGGGTCCTGCTGCAATTCGGCGAGCAGGTTGGCGAAGGTCTCGGGGGTGGCGGGGATCGCGTCCTGGGTCATCACGATCAGCGCCTCACCGCCCACCTGTTCGCTGGCCCAGCGCCGCGTACCGCCATGGTTGAAATCACGCGCGTCGATCACCTCAACCCGTGCACCGAACGCGCGAAAGCGCGCCACGGTGTCGTCGCTGGACGCGCTGTCCACCACCAGCAACTCGTCAGGTTGCAGGGTTTGCATCTCCAGCGCCGGCAGCAGGCGTGCCAAGTGGCTGGAGGCGTTACGGGTCGGGATGATCAGAGACGTACGCATGTCATTTTTTCACTTCAGCCGGGGCGCGCCCGTAGATGTCGTCGAAGCGCACGATGTCGTCTTCGCCCAGGTACTCGCCGCTCTGCACCTCGATCATCACCAGGTCGATAATGCCGGGGTTGGTCAGCCGGTGTTTATTCCCGGCGGGGATGTAGGTGGACTCGTTGGCGTTGATCAGGAATTCGCGCTCGCCGTTGGTGATCTGCGCTGCGCCGCTGACCACCACCCAGTGTTCGCTGCGGTGGTGGTGCATCTGCAGTGACAGCGACGCCTGCGGCTTGACCACGATGCGTTTGATCTTGAAGCGGCTGCTTTCCTCCAGCACGGTGTAGGTACCCCACGGCCGGGTGACGGTGCGGTGCAGGCTGTACGCCGGATGGTTCTGGCGCTTGAGTTCGGCGACGATGTAGCGCACATCCTGGCTACGGTGGGCGTCGGCGATCAGCAGCGCGTCGGGCGTGTCGACGATAATCAGGTCGCGCACGCCTACCGCGCCGAGTACGCGCTTGGGCGAGTCGATGTAGCAGTTGTGCACGTCATGCAAAATCGCTTCGCCATTGACCTGGTTGCCATGCGCGTCGCTGGGGGTGAGCTGGCGCAGGGCTTCCCACGAGCCGATATCGCTCCAGCCGATGTCGCAGGGCACCACGGCGACTTGCTTGGACTTTTCCATCAAGGCCACGTCGATGGAAATATCTGGCGCGCTGCCGAAGGCCTCCGAGTCCAGCTCACACTGGCGCGAGGTTTTGTTTTGCAGGCTCTGGCTATGGTCCAGCGCGGTGCGGGCGGCTTCCAGCACGTCGGGCGCATGGGTGGCGAGTTCGTCCACCAGGGTGCTGGCCTTGAAGCAGAACATGCCGGCGTTCCACAGGTGCTTGCCGCCGTCGAGATAGCCCTGGGCGATGACCAGGTCGGGTTTTTCGACGAAGCGTTTGACCCGGTTGCCCGTGCTCAGCGGCTCACCCTGTTCAATGTAGCCAAAGCCGGTTTCCGGGTGATCCGGCTGGATACCAAACGTCACCAGGTAACCGGCTTCGGCCAGGTCGCGGGCCTGGGTCACGGCCTCGGCAAACGCCACTTCATTGAGGATCAAATGGTCGGCGGGCATGACCAACAACTGCGCGTCGCCGCCAAAATGTTCCTGTACGTGCAACGCCGCCACCGCAATTGCCGCTGCCGTATTACGCCCGAACGGCTCCAGAAGCAGGTCCAGGGGCAGGTGAGCCTTGTTGACCAGGCGGTAGTCATCCAGGGTGCGGAACAGCAGGTCGCGGTTGGTCACCGTCAACACGCTTTCCACGCCGGGCAGTTTGGCCGCCCGCTGAAAGGTTTTCTGCAGCAGGCTTATGCCATCGCGCATGCGCATGAACGGCTTGGGCATGTTCTGCCGGGACACCGGCCACAGCCGCGTGCCCGAACCACCGGAAATGATGCAGGGAATCAATCCGTTGAGGGTGTTCATCAATAGACTTCCTTGGTGGAAAGGACGGCCGGGATCGTCATGAAGACGATGTACAGGTCAAACCACACCGACCACTTGGAGATGTACTCCAGGTCGTACTCGACGCGTTTCTGGATCTTGAACAGGGTGTCGGTCTCCCCCCGGTAACCGTTGATCTGCGCCCAGCCGGTGATACCGGGCTTGACTCGGTGACGCGAGCTGTATTCGCTGACCGCCACTTCGAAGGGCACGCCCGCCGCCTTGGTCGCCGTGGCGTGCGGGCGCGGGCCGACCATGGACATGTTTCCCAGCAGCACATTGAACAGTTGCGGCAGCTCGTCAATGCTGGTCTTGCGGATGATGCGGCCCACGCGCGTGATGCGCGGGTCTGTGCGCGTCGTTTGGCGCTCGGCGGTGAAGTCGCTCTGGTCGGTGTACATCGAGCGGAACTTGAACACGCGGATTTCGTTGTCGTTGTAGCCATAGCGGTTCTGGCGAAACAGCACTGGGCCCTTGGAGTCGAGCTTGATCGCAATCGCTGTCGCCACCATCAGCGGTGACAGGCACACCAACGCCAGGCTGGCCAGCAGGAAATCCTCACAGCGCTTGATCACTGGCGACCAGCCGCGCAATGGCAACTGCGAGGTGTTGAACATTAGGATGCCGCCCACATCGGTGATTTTGCTGTGGCCGTAGCGCAGGGCCGCCATGTCCGGCACCAGCATGACGTTCACCGACAGCTGCCGCAGGCGGTTGACCAAGCCGTGGATGCGCTGCTCGGCGGCCCAGGGCAGGCAGATCATCACTTGGTTGACCTGCTCGGCACGGATCAGTTTTTCGAGGTCGCGGGTATTGCCCAGCAGGGGCAGCTTGCTCAGCTCCTTGGGAATGCGCTCGGTGCGGTCGTCGATAAAACCGACCAGGCCGGAACGGATATCGCCGTGGCGCTGCAGGTGATCGGCGACGTGCACAGCGGTGTCGGTAAAGCCCAGGATCACCGTGCGTTGCAGGTATTTGCCAGCCCGCATCAGCCTGCGATAAAGGCGCAACATCACCAGGCGCTCCAGGCAGAACAACGTCAGGCTGGCGACATACCACGTCGCCAGGTTACGCGGGGTTAATTGCGGGAACATGTGCAGGATCTGGTACATGAACAACAGAATGCAAAACGCCGCCGACCAGGCTTTGATCTTGGTTTTCAAGCGCAGCCGGTTGCTGAACAATTCTTCGGAATATATGCCCAGGGCCTGAAAGAGAATAATGGTCAGGACCGCGAAAAACACCAACATGCCCACGAAATGAGCGCGCAGTTCAGGGTCAATCGGGTCGAGGAAAAGCACCAGGACCAGTGGAGGCAAAATGGCCGACAGGCCGTGGATCAATTTGACGAAGACAACAAAGAATTCAACAAAACCAGCACGCGTTAAAAACAAGCTGTCGACTGACGACTTCTCTCGCATAAACCATCCCTCATTGCACGCCAAGCGGCACTGTTCGACTGTTCGCTCAATAAAGCAGCGGGCCGCTTTAGCGTTCAGCTCGAACTGACTGCACTGGGTAATACGCAACTTTCCAATTCAAATGCACCCTCCAAACACAGCGATTCATTTGAATTGATTTTGCGGGGTAGTGACTAAAGGCGTTTTCCCTTTATTTGCTTAGTCAATAAGTTGACTGTTATGCGAGGCCCCCATACTAGAGAGTTCTATCATTATTTTTAGTGGCATTTTATTGACATTCCTTGTCTGGGCACTAGGTGATTGGGTATGTTTTTGAGTGTAGGAACAAATAAGGAATTTTTCCTGCTTTAAGGAAAAAGCTTTTTTGCAGTGCGCTGGGAAAGAGGGACAAAAGAGAGGTGGCAGGGCGCACTAAGTGCCCTGCCCATCGGGTTTGCGCCCGCTCAGAAGTTACCTTTCAAACTAATCAAAAAAATGACGCGGTTCACCCTGGAAATTGCCGCAGAAGCTACGCCTACGTTCCATTTCGACAGTGCGGTGTCCAGCGGGTATTCACACCACGAGCGTGCGGCCATTCGCGATTACCAGAAACAATGTATCCATCACAATTTTTTGTTCGCACACGGTACGCCGATTAGTCTGCAGGCTTTTCCGGTGGATGGCTTGAGCATGATTGACCTTGCAACCCTGGCGGTTTTTTCGGGTGCTGTGCTGTTGCTGCTGTTATCGCCTGGGCCGAACATGGCCTTTGTGATCAGCCACGGCGTGACTCATGGCTGGCGCGGGGGAGTGGCATCAGCCTTGGGTATCAGCGTGGCCGACCTGTTGCTGACCGCATTGACCGCCACGGGGGTGACGGCGTTGGTCGCCAGTTGGCCGCCATCCTTCGATTTGATCCGCTATGCGGGAGTGGTCTACCTGCTGTGGCTGGTGGTCAAGACGTTGCAGAAAAATCCAGGGCTGGGCGCGGCCCAGGTCAATCACGTGCCCCTTGGACGAGTGTTTCTGCAGGCCATGTTCAACAGCCTGCTCAACCCCAAGGCATTGCTGTTTTTCGTGGTGTTTTTGCCGCAGTTTATACGGCCGCAGGGGGGGTCAATTGCCGTGCAGTTGATGGTGCTCGGGGGTGTGCTGACGTTAATCGCTGGGGTGTTTCATGCGGTGCTGGGCATTTTTGGTGGTGCGCTGAGCCGATTCTTCGCCAGGCGCTCAAAAGGCGCCTGGCTACAGAAATGGGGTTTGGCGACGGTGCTGATGGTGCTGGCCGTGCGCCTGGCGCTGATGTCTCGCCCAAGCTGATTCAACGCACGATGTCAGCCCAGGCGTGCAACTGCGCGTGCGACGATCTCGCCGCGAACTCTGCGCGATTCGGCCGTGCGCTTGTTGGCTTCCTCCAACACGTGCTTGGGCGCAGTGTCCGGTCGGCCTGCGTCGAACGGTGGCGCTGGCGCATATTCAATCTGCAACTGCACCAGTTGCGCCGCCGCGTCGCTGTACAACTCGGCCGCCAGGGTCAGGGCGAAGTCGATGCCGGCGGTGATGCCGCCACCGGTGAACAGGTTGCCATCACGCACCACGCGCTCTTGCACCGGGGTCGCGCCGAGCGGGGCGAGCAGGTCGTGGTAAGCCCAGTGAGTCGTTGCCCTGCGCCCGCGCAGCAAACCCGCCGCGCCCAGTACCAGCGAGCCGGTGCACACCGAGGTCACATAGCGTGCGGTTTGCGCCTGGGCCTTGAGGAAGTCCAGGGTGAGCGGGTCTTCCATCAACGCGCCGACGCCGGAGCCGCCCGGTACGCAGACCACATCCAGGCGCGGGCAGTCGGCATAAGTCATGGTCGGGGTGAACACCAGGCCGGTGCTCGAGGTGACCGGTTGCAGGTCTTTCCACACCAGGTGCAACTTCACGTCCGGCAGCGAACCGAGTACGTCATAGGGGCCGGTCAGATCCAGTTGTTGGATACCGGGGAACAACACAAAGCCGATCTGCAAGGTCATGAATAGCGCTCCGTCAAAAGGGTGGACGGCTTCACTCTAGAGGCCTAGGCTTTGGCGAATACGCCATTGAGCCCACGAATCACGCCAATTATGCCCAGAATCGTCCATGTCCTCGCTTTTGATAATGCCCAGGTGCTTGATGTGACCGGGCCGTTGCAGGTATTTGCCTCTACCAATGACCTGGCGCGCCAGCGTGGCGAACCCTTGCCTTACGCCGTCTCGGTGATCGCCGCGCAAACGCCGCCGGTGATGACCTCCGCTGGCCTGGCATTGGTGGCCGAGCCGCTGCCTACCGTCGATGCACCGTGCGACACACTGGTGATCGCAGGCGGTTGGGGCGTGTACGGCGCTGCCGAAGACCCGGCCCTGGTGGGTTGGGTGCGTGAGAAAGCCAAGCACACCCGACGCATGACTTCGGTGTGTACCGGTGCGTTCCTGCTGGCCGCCAGCGGCATGCTCGACGGCTGCCGCGTGGCTACCCACTGGACGCGTTGCGAAGAGCTGGCGCGCCAGTTCCCCTCGTTGACGGTGGAATCCAACCCGATCTTTATCCAGCAGGGCGCCGTCTGGACCTCTGCCGGCGTCACCGCTGGCATTGACCTGTGCCTGGCGTTGGTGGAACAAGACCTGGGCCGCGCCGTGGCCCTGGAAGTGGCGCGGCACCTGGTGGTATTCCTTAAGCGCCCCGGTGGCCAGTCGCAATTCAGCGTAACCCTCTCCCTGCAAAAAGAGGGCAGCCGTTTCGCGGACCTCCACGCCTGGATGGCCGAAAACCTTACCCTGGATTTGAACATCCCGACACTGGCCGCCCAGGCCGGCATGAGTGAACGCAGCTTTGTACGCCACTATCGCGCCGAGACGGGTCAGACCCCGGCGCGTGCCGTCGAATTGATCCGCGTCGAAACCGCGCGCCGGCAACTGGCCGACAGCACGGCGTCGATCAAACGCATTGCCGTGCAGTGCGGGTTTGGCTGCGAGGAAACCCTGCGCCGCAGCTTTCTTCGTGCCTTGTCGGTAACGCCCCAGGCTTATCGTGAACGCTTCGCGCCGGTGACTTAGGCGAGCAATTCCAGCAGCGCATCAAGCGTGGCGTGCGGCGCTTCCTGAGGGATGTTGTGGCCCACGCCGGGCAACACCTGGCGCCGGTAAAACCCACTGAAATGCGCCACGTCATCATCCTCTTCGGGGGGCGGGCCCACCCCGTCATCGGCACCGCACAACGAAATGCTCGGCACCGAAATCGCCGGCTGCAACATCAGGGCCTGCTCGATGGCTTCGAGTGCGGGGTCGCCAGGCGCATACATGAAACGGTGGCGATAGGAATGGATCACCACCTCGACAAAGTCCGGGTTATCAAACGACGGCGCCGTCTGCTCATACAGCCCCGGTCCTTCGGTCCAGGACGGCGACCACAGTGACCACAGCAGTTCGCAGAGTTCGCGGCGGTTGGCGGTCAAGCCGTCGACACCGCGCTGGGTATGAAAGTAGTACTGGTACCACAAGCGATGTTCCGTCTCGGGTGCCTGTGGCGCCAGCGACTTGGCGATGTCCTGGATGTTGTAGCCGTCACCGGTCACCAATCCACTGACGCGCTCGGGCCACAGCGCCGCGACGATACACGCGGCACGTCCACCCCAGTCGTAGCCGGCGAGGGTCGCCTGTGGGATGCCCAGCGCATCCATGAAGTCCAGCAGGTCCTTGGCCAATGCCGCCTGCTGTCCGGAGCGCATGACGTGTTCGTTGATAAAACGCGTCGGACCGTAACCGCGCAGGTACGGCACCAGCACTCGCAAGCCATGCCCGGCCAGTACCGGCGCTATCGCGTCATAGGCGCGAGGGTCGTAGGGGAAACCGTGCAGCAGGATTACAGGTTTTCCGTCAGCGGGGCCGTGGGCTTCATACGCCACATCGAGCATGGAAGTACGGATGTAAAGCAGCGGGGCATTGGTGGTCATGGTGAGCGTTCATCGGCTGGCCAGAGGTGCTGGAACTCTAGCCGAAAGCCGTGAACGGAAGGGGTGGAATTTAAGGTAATGGGCTGACGTGTGTGGCCCGAGGTCAGCGCCGCTCGGCGACCTCAGGGTTGCCAGGTGGTTTTTTCCCCGCTGAGTTTACGGTCCAGGAACGTCGCTGCGCTGATCAACGCCAAGTGGCTCAAGGCCTGAGGCGTATTGCCCAAGTGGCGGGCCTGGCTGTCGAACTCTTCTGCGTACAGCCCCAGCGGGTTGGCGTAGCGCAGCAGTTGTTCGAATTCCAGGTGGGCCTTTTCCACTTGCCCGGCGCGGGCCAGGCATTCGACGTACCAGAACGAGCAGGCCGCAAATGCGCCTTCGGTGCCTTGCAGGCCGTCGATCTGGCTGTCGTCGTTGCGATAGCGGTAGACCATGCCGTCGCGCACCAGGCTTTTCTGGATGGCTTCCAGCGTTGAGAGCCAGCGTGGATCGGTCGCCGCGACGAAGCGCACCAACGGCATCAGTAGCATCGAACCGTCGAGCGCGGTGCTGCCGATATGCTGCACAAAATGTCCGCGTTCCTCGTTCCAGAAGTTGCTCCAGATGTCGGCATAGATCGCTTGGCGGGTCTGGTCCCAACGTGCAAAAGGCGCCGGCAGCGAACGCTTGGACGCCAGGCGGATGGCGCGGTCCAGCGCGACCCAGCACATCAGTCGCGAGTGCAGGAAGTGATGCTGCTCGCCGCGCATTTCCCAGATGCCTACGTCTTTGGTGTTCCAGATCTCGCAGACCTGATCGGTGACTTCTACCGTATGTTTCCAGCCCTCATGAGAGATGGCTTCGCCGTACTTGTTGACCAGGTACACCGCGTCCATCAGTTCGCCGTAGATGTCGAGCTGAATCTGGTCGAACGCCTCGTTGCCAATGCGCACCGGCTTGGCGCCGCCGTGGCCGCTGAAGTGGTCCAGTTGGGCTTCCGGCAGCTCCTGGCGACCATCGATGCCGTAGAGAATATTGATTTTGGTCGGCTGGCCGCAGCAGTCACTGACGCGTCCTTTGAGCCAGCTCATGTAAGCGTTGGCTTCTTCGACAAACCCCAGGCGCATAAAGGCGTAGACGGTGAACGAGGCGTCGCGGATCCAGGTGTAGCGGTAGTCCCAGTTACGTTCGCCACCCGGCGTTTCCGGCAGGCCGAAGGTGGCAGCGGCGATGATTGCGCCGTGTTTGCGCGAGGTCAAAAGCTTGAGCGCGAGGGCCGAGCGGTTGACCATTTCGCGCCAGCGGCCACGGTAGTTCGACTGCGCGATCCAGCCGCGCCAGAACTTCAAGGTGTGGGCCAGCGCCAGGTCGGTGCAGCCGCCGTCGACGCGTTCATCCTCCTGGCCGCCCAAGACGAACTCGGCACCTTCTTCCTGGTCCAGGGTAAAACTGGCCACGGCTTCGCCGTCCTTGATCTGCAACGGCTGGCTGCTGGCCAGGCGCAGGCCAGGTTGGCCGTCGGCGCTGAAGCACACCTTGCCGTTGTCGAGGCTGGCGTGGGTAGGCGTACGCGCGTAGTCGTGGCGCACCGCGCAACGCAGATGAAGGGTGGCCTTGCCACTGACCACGCGCACTCGGCGGATCAGCAGCGGCAGGTCTTCGATTTCTTCGCTGATGACCAGCAGATCAGTGATCTCCACCACGGCTTCGTCGCTGAGCCAGCGGGTTTGCAGCACGTTGGTGTCGGGCAGGTAAATTTGTTCGCGCCGCGCGTTGGGCAGGTCCGGCGCGAGTTGGAAAATGCCGGCGTCGGGGGTGTCCAGCAGCGAGCAGAAGATCGACGGGCTGTCGAATTCCGGCCAGCAAAAGAAGTCGATGCTGCCTTTATCGTTTACCAGGGCCGCACTGCGCATATCGCCGATGATGCCGTGGGCATCGATGGCGCTTTGTTGCTCGTTCTGATCAACCATTTCCACGAAACTCCGGATAAAGGCTCATGCCGCCATCGATAAAGAGCGTGCTGCCCACGACGTAGTCGGAAGCATCACTGGCCAGCCACACCACGGCGCTGGCTACATCTTCTACATCGCCGACGCGGCCATAGGGAATCAGCTTCAGCAGTTCCTTCTCTGCGGCGCCTTCAGTGGTCGCACGGTTGATCGCCGTACGAATCGCGCCGGGCGCAATGCCATTGATGCGGATGCGCTGTTCGCTGACCTCCTGGGCGAGTGTGCGCATCAGCATTTCCACGCCACCTTTGGACGCCGCGTAATTCACATGCCCGGCCCAGGGGATCAACTGGTGCACCGAGCTCATGTGGATGATTTTGCCTGCCGCCCGCGACACACCCTCGCGCACGCCCTGGCGATTGAAGATCCGCACAGCCGCCCGCGCACACAGAAACTGGCCGGTGAGGTTGACGCCGATCACTGCATTCCAGTCGTCGAGGCTCATGTCGACCAGGTTGGCGTCCTTTTGCATGCCGGAATTGGCTACCAGGATGTCCAGGTGGCCGAAGGCATCCAGCGTCTGGGCAAACAGCCGCTCCACGTCCGCTTCTTTAGACACGTCGGCGCCGATCGCAATCGCCCGGCCGCCGCTGGCATTGATCTGCGCGGCGAGGGATTCGGCGGGCGCCGCCTGGGTGTTGTAATTCAGCACCACGGCCGCTCCGGCCTGTGCCAGAGCCTTGGCCGCGCCGGCACCGATGCCCGAACTGGCGCCTGTCACCAGTGCCACTTGTTGTTCCAACGAAATACGCATTGCTCACCCAGCCCTAAATTCGTGAGTTCAAGTAGCTGACTGATAGCGCGCAAGGGAAGTTCACCCGTGTGAAATGAGCGACTACAACCATGGTGAAAAATGGAATAACAGAACTATAAAAAATAACCATAAGATACTAAAAAACCGTTCAAAAGCGTTTGACAGGATTTTTCGCCCCGTGTTTTATAGGCACACCTCAACCCGCTCCGTTGGTAGTTCGGAAGTCATCGCGGGGCCAGCGATAAGAGATATCTATGTGCCGCTTGGCCGATACAGGGGAACTGCCCGTTCAGGAAACAGCCGCGGCCTTAGTGGGTGTGCCTAAGTTAGTTATCTTTGATTGCGACGGTGTGCTTGTCCAAAGCGAAGAAATAACCCTGTCGGTGTTGATTGCGCGGCTAAATGCATTAGTGCCGGACGACGCGATGCTGGATGTCACACGTTTTATCGAGCACTTCCGTGGGCGCAAGATCGTTGAATGTTTACGCGAAGCGGAACAGCTTTTAAATATTCGTCTAAACAGTCAGTTTGAACAGCACTTTCGCAAGCAGGCATTGGACGCACTGACAAAAAGTTTAAAAGCCACTGAAGGCGTGATTGAAGTACTGCAAGCGCTGACGGTTCCCTTTTGCGTGGCGTCCAGTGCGCCACGTGACAAGATAGAACACTGTCTGCGCCTCACCGGGCTGTTCTCTTATTTCGAAGGGCGAATATTCAGCTGTTATGAGTTGGGCCGTTGGAAACCTGACCCCTTGGTGTTTCTGACAGCGTGCGACACTTACGGTATTGACGTGAGTGATGCATTGGTTGTTGAAGACAGTGTTACCGGTATTCAGGCTGCTGTTGCCGCCCATCTACGTGTCCTGGGTTTTGGCCCTGCGCATCGGCATCCGCAGTTAGTGGCTGCTGGTGCACTGCCGATTGCCGATATACGTGAAATGTTGGCCGTTTTTAATTGATCTTATTACTCAGGGAGGAGGCGTCGTGAATACACGTGGTTACGTAGAACGGCTTAAACGCAACGATCACACTTCAGAAGTGTGGTGGGATTCATCGCCTGCCGTGTACCTGCCTTATAAACTGCACCTGCTGGAAAAGTACCCGGCGGCGACGCCTTATATAGATGCGTTGATGCCGGATGATATCTCCCAGCCCAGGGGCGTGTGCAGCGTGACCACCAACCCGCGGTTGGTGACGGCCGTTATCCTCGAAAAGCGCGAGTATTGGTCATCGCGTTTCAATCTCGCGAGCCTGTCTCCCAGGGAGTTGCGCAAGCAGTTGTACAACGAAGTCATCCTCGAAGGCGCCGCGACGCTCACGCCGCTGTGGGTTCAGTCGGCGCAGGTCGAGGGCTGGATTTCCGCCCAGGTAGACCCGGTGGATGTGCGATGCACCGAGCGCATGACCGCCAGGGGCCTGGAACTGCATTGCCTCGCACCGAACGTGATGGTCAAGGTGCCTGGCAGCCTGGAGGGGCTGGCGACTGTCGAACAGCTGGTAGCCCTGGGCGCGTCGGTGAATATCACCTTCTGCTTCACGGTGGCGCAGTTCCAGGCCGGTATCCAAGCCATCGAGCGCGGCATGGCGACTGCACACAGCAACGGGCTCGACACCCGTCGCTGCAAGTACGTCATCACCTTCATGATCGGGCGTTTCGCCTGCCAGCCCGAATTCACCTTGCAGGCGGCGGAGCGTGGCCTGGTCTTGAGTGCCGAGGAGCTGCGCTGGGCCGAATTGATGATCTACGAGCAGGTGCAGGCGCTGGTCGCGGCCTCGACCGTGCCGGTCAAAACCTTGCTCTCCAGCATAAAAGTCGACGTGGACGAGCGTGGCAACAAACACTGCTGGCACTTGGAAAAAACCGGACAGACGGCGACGTGCTACACGCTGACGCCGGAGGTGGTGGAGTTTCTGATCGAGCGCGAGAGCCACGGCAAGCCGGTAATGCCTGCGGTGGGCCCTCAGAAGCCGCCTGCGTCGACCTTCGCCAAGCTGATCCGCATCCCGTATTTCTACGAAGCCTATTTCATCGACAGCATCGAGCCGTACGACTTTGGCAACCACGAGGCGTTTATCAACGCCTGCAATGAAGCCAACAGCGCGCACCGACGCCTGGCGGACTACTGCGTACGGTTGTGCCCGGTGACCAAACTTTTCAAACGCGCGCTCAACGCGCTGCTGGCCGCCGAATTCGGGGTGATCGCATGAACCGGATGATCGGATTGTGGGCCCACCCACGTTCGCGCTCCACCGTATTGGAGCGCGTGTTTATCGAGCGAGGGGATTTCGAGGTCTTTCACGAGCCCTTTGCGCATATGGCGTTTTCAGAGGAATCGGCGATCCCTTCGGATGAGTGGGATCACAGTTTCCCCACCACTTACCAAGGCATAAAAGAACACTTAGTCACTGCGCGCGAACGCACTAACGTTTTTCATAAAGATATGTGTTACCACTGTTTGGATGATTTGAAAGTTGATGTCGGCTTTCTGGCGCAACAGGACAATATCTTTCTTATTCGCGAACCTGCCAGCAGCATTATTTCTCATCATCGGGTCCACCCCGATATGCCGTTGCAGGCCATCGGGCATAAAGCGCTCTACGACATATTCTGCGTGGTCACTAAACTCACCGGCAACGTGCCTTACGTGATCAATGCAGATGATTTGGCCGCCGAACCGGAGCGGGTGATTCGCCAGTTATGTGATCACTTGGGTATTGAGTTCTTGCCGCACGCCATGACGTGGAAGCGAGCGTGTCCACAACAATGGAACACCTGGCGGCGTTGGCATGTGGCGGCGGAAAACAGCGAGCGTATTGTTCCGCCGCACGAGCAGCACATTGATATCGAGGCGTTCGACCGACATTCGAAGTTAAAGGAAATGTATGAGTACCACCGGACGTTTTACGCGCGCATGAATGAATTTTGCCGATAAGGATTGTTGTATGAAGAAGTTAATTGTCACCGGGGCGGCCAACGGAATTGGTCGGGCGACTGTTGAAATGGCCATTCAGCAGGGTTATTTCGTTATCGGTGCCGACAAGGACGCCGACGGCCTGAAAGTGCTGCAGGATCTCTATGATGCTGATGTGTTTGAAGCGCACAGTGCCGACTTTTCCGATAAGGCAGTTATCAAGGGTTTTATTCCCGCCTTGTATGAGCGTCACGCGACCTTCTTTGGACTCGTCAATAATGCGGGTATTTACCACGGCAAAAGTGTCTACGCCTATTCCGATGAACAAATAGACGAGATCCTCAACGTCAACCTCAAGGCGCTGGTCTATCTCTCCAAAGACTTCGCCGAACGGGAAATGAAGCACGAGGCCCCGCGCAGTATCGTCAATATCGCCTCGGTGGCGGGTGAAGTCGGCAGCTGCGACGCCCTCTACGGTGCCACCAAGGCGGCGGTGATCGGCCTAACCAAGGCCAACGCCTGGAATTTCGCACCGTTTGTGCGGGTGAACGCGGTGTCCCCGGCGCTGATCCACGAAACCGCCATCTACGACACCATCCCCGAATACCGGCGTGCTGAGTACGCGCGCCAGGAAGTCCTCAAGGACCCCATCCTGCCGAGCGGCGTTGCCGAGGTCATCATGCTGCTGGTCGGCGATGCGATGCGCCACATCACCGGCAGGGTCATTCCGGTCGATAACGGAGCCTACCCACGATGAGCCAGTCGATGCCCAGGAAAAAACTGCTGGTGGTCGGCGCCGGCAACCTGTGCCTGCAGATCCTCAAGATTCTCGGCCCCAAAAACGCTTTCGACTTTGTAGTATTGGGCCGCAATGAAGAGGCGACGATTCGGCTGTGTAACCTGGTAGCACTGTCGTGTGCGCAATTGGGGCAATTCATTGCCATCAAACCGGTGGTCGCCGACCTGACAAATATCGCGAAAGTCGCGCAACTGCTGCGTGAAGAAGCGCCGGATATGCTGGTGAACTGCGCGTCGCTGCAGTCCTGGCGGGTTATTACCGGGTTACCCAAGCTTTCGTTCGAGAAGCTTGACCAAGCCCAGTTCGGTCCCTGGCTGCCCATGCACCTGACGCTGATGCATTGCCTGATGCGAGCGGTAAAAGCCTCGGGCATCACCACTAAAACCATCAATGCGGCGTTCCCCGATGCGGTCAATCCGATTCTGGCGCGCATTGGCCTGGCGCCGGATATCGGCGTGGGCAATGTGGCCAACCTGGTTCCTGCCGTGCGTTTTTCCATCGCCCGCTTGCTCGAATGCGCGCCCGCTGATGTGCAAGTGCAGCTGTATGCCCAGCATTACTTCAGCCACTACGTGCCGCGTGGTGGCTTGCCCCCGCGTGCCAGTTACCGGCTGTTGTATGAGGTGCGCGACCGGCCGGAACTGGCTGGTCCGGCCGCCGAGGCGATTTTCTCTACGGTGAAATCCGAACTCCGCCGCCTGGGCGGGGTGGATGGCCAGTTCCTCACGGCATGTTCCGCCGTCACGGTCATCGAAGGGCTGTTTTCACCCACGCCAGTGTTGGTGCATGCGCCAGGCCCGCTCGGGCTTCCGGGCGGTTACCCGGTGTTGCTGCACGAGGGGCGGATCGAGGTGCAGTTCTCCGAGGCTTGCCCAAAGGACGAAGCGGTGCGCATCAATACCATTTGCCAGGGCCAGGATGGCATTGACGAAATCCATTGTGATGGATCAGTCAGCTACAACCCGCAATGCATGGCCGTCATGCAATCGATGCTGGGGTATTCCAAGAACACCATGTCTATCGAGCAGTCCGCCGAGTTCGCCCTCGAGTTGGCGAGCAAGTACCTGTCCTTCAAGAACTCAACCTGGTAGGTGTGTGATGAATCAGATTTCCGAGCGCAAGCACAACGAAGTGGCCAGTTATTCCACGCAGTACTCGGCGGATTTCGTCGAGCGTTGGGATGAGTTGATCGACTGGGAAAAACGCAAGGCAGGGGAGGGCGGGTTCTTTGAAAACCTGCTGCACAAGCACGGCGTGCGCTCGGTCATCGACGTATCGACGGGCAGTGGTTTTCATGCGGTGCAGCTCAAGCAGGCGCGCTTTGATGTGGTCGCCACGGATGGCAGCAGCACGATGTTGACCAAGGCGCGGGCGAACTTTCGCAAACACGGGCTGGACATCGAGTCCTATTACCGCGACTGGCACTCACTGGACCCGCAGGAGCTGGGCCAATTCGACGCCGTGGTGTGCCTGGGCAGTTCGCTGTGCCATGTGTTCGCCGCTCATGACCGATTGAGCGTGTTGGCGAAGTTCAGGGCATTGCTCAAGCCGGGTGGCTTGTTGATTGTGGATCAGCGTAATTTCCTGGCCATTCGCGCGGGTAACTTCAAAGCCAGCGGGAATTATTATTATTGCGGTACACACGCATCCGTGAGCTTGGGGCAGGTCGATGAGCACCTGTGTGAGTTCATCTACAACTTTGATAACGAAGAACGGTACACGCTGAAGGTTTACCCGTTGTTGCCGGGTGAGTTGGCCACTGAAATGCTCGCTTCCGGGTTTCGAGCCCATGAGAGCTACGGTGATTTCAAGTCTGTCTACGACATGATGAATTGTGATTTCGTCATCCACACCGCGCGCGCTGAATGAGAGGTCGATGATGAGCACACTTGTTCAGAGCAATACCCGCCCCTTGGACAGCGTCGTATTGGCGGTCGTCCTCACTGGCTTCGTGGCCAGCACCTACGGGTTTGGCGTGTACCTGTTCGCCAACCTCGTGGTAGACATGCGCCGCGACATCGGCTTCGACTACACCACAGTGGGCTTGATCACCGGCGGCGCGCAGATCGGATTCCTGTTGTTCTCGTCAGTGACCAGCTATATCAGCCGGTTTTTCGAGGGCTGGAAAATCAGCCTGGTGTCTACGGTGATGACCTCCCTGGCGCTGCTGGGCCTGAGTATCAGTGACAGTATCTGGCTGTCGGGCGCTCTTTTGATCCTGCTCGGTGGCTGTTCCGCCTCGGTGTACATACCGTTGGTGGAAATCGTCACCAAGGGTTTCAGCCCGGGTAATCGCTCCCGGGTCATGGGGCTGATTTCCAGTGGCACCAGCTACGGCGTGTTTATCAATGGCTTGCTGGTGTCGTTCCTGACATTGAATGGCGGCTGGCGCTCGATCTGGCTTACCGCTGGCCTGATATCGGGTGTGCTGTGCGTGGTGGCGTGGTTTCTGTTGCGCACCCTGGCCACGAGCCGCGACACCGAATTTTCCGAGGAGCGCGCCGCTGCATTTGACAGTCAACGACCCTGGCTCAGCCGTTCGTTGTACCTGACGTGGGCCATCGCCTTTCTCAATGGCATGGCGCTGCTGCCGTTCCAGACGTACCTCGCGCCGTTCCTGCGTGATGAGTTGGGTGTGTCGGTACAAGACGCCGGGTTTATCTGGACCACCATCGGTGCCGTGGGCATGGCGTCGGGTTTTCTGGTGGGGTGGATTGCCGACAAGGTCGGTGTGCGGGCGTCGCTGGCGATGTGTTTTCTCAGTGCCGGGCTGGCCGCCACCCTGGTGTTCAGTTTCAACAGCCTCCCGCTGTTCTACCTGGCGGCGTTTCTCTTTGCACTGGCGTTTTACCCCATCTTTGGGCTGGTCCCCAGTTACATCGGGCAAATCGTGCCGGTCAACCGGTTGATCCAGGCCTTTGGCATCGCCAACGTTCTGATCGGCTTGGGTGGGGTGTGCGGCAACTTCCTGGGCGGCTTTTCCAAGGACCTGACCGGGTCGTTCTCGACGGTCTACTGGGGTGTTGCGCTGTTGTTGTTCGTGCAATGCGTGATGGTGTTCATGTTGGGTAAACAGCCTGTTTCGGTCGAGGAGGGCGAGCAGTCATGAGTTATTTTCCAGACAGTCAAAACCAGAATCTGCATGCGTTCGCATTCAGCCACCGGCGCGCCGAACACAGGCGGACGAACCACAAGCCCGCCGTCATCTGGATGACCGGTATCTCTGCTTCCGGTAAGTCGACCATCGCTGATGCGCTGGACATTGCCCTGCAGGAACAAGGGCGGATCACGGCCATTATTGATGGCGACTCGGTACGTGGTGGGCTGTGCCGGGACTTGGGTTTTACCGACAGCGACCGCGATGAGAATATCCGCCGGGTCGCCGAGGTCGCGCGGCTGATGCTCGACGCGGGGCTGATGGTGATTGTCGCGCTGATTTCACCCTCATCGGCCAGCCGGCACTACGCGCGCTCTATTATCGGCAATGAATACTTCGTGGAAGTGCATGTGGACGCGCCGCTGGAAACTGCCGAACAGCGTGATCCTAAAGGCCTGTATAAAAAGGCTCGCGCGGGGTTGATCAAGAACTTCACCGGTATTGACTCCAATTATGACGTGCCGGTGTTTCCGGAAGTGCACGTGAACACCCAGGCGCTTTCCGTGGCGCAGTCTGTGGCGGCTATCCTTGATTGGGTGGCGCATAACGACGAGCGCACCTAGCCGTCTGTCTTTGCGTCAGGTTTGCGCCGGGATCGCAATGTCTGCCCTTCAAAAAAACAAGGTAATCTGCGCCATCGCAAGGAGAATGCGTTTTTTCAGGAGCAGGCATGACACATTTTACGGGCACTGCAAAATCGATCCGTCTGATTGGTGGGGCTCGGGTATTGGACTTTATCAATACCACCAATGGTCGTCGTCCCGGCACCGCACTCAAGGTCCTGGAAGAGCGACTCACCAGCTTTCAGTTCTTCTTTGAATGGGCATTCCATGCGTCGTTGATCTCGGCCCAGGAGTTTGCTGACTACAAGCCGATGGTGCTTGAGTCATCGATCGCCTACCAACCGGACCTGGATGCCGTTATTGCATTCAGGGAGTGCCTGTACGAGGTGTTCTATCCGTTGTCGTTGCGCGGCGCTGCACCCGATGAGGCGTTGCAGCAGATTAACCAAACGTTCCAGCACGGCGTCGCACGGCGCGTGCTGCGTTCTGTCGACGGTAAGCCTGCCTGGGAGTGGAAGCCCTGCAGTACGGCACAGGAACTGACGGCCACGGTGCTGGGGCGCCTGGCGATAGACGCCACGCAATTGCTGGTATCGGGTGATTTGCAGACGTTGCGCAGTTGCACCTCGACTGACTGCGATTGGGTGTTTCTGGACGTCTCCAAGAACAAACAGCGCAAATGGTGTCAGATGAGCGTGTGCGGCAGCCGCGAGAAACTCAGCCGACTCAAGCAGGTTGGCGGCGCGCAATAGTTTCGAGGTCATATGGCGGGTAGCAATTGCGCCACTTAATAGGAAACATTACTATTCACGCCCGCCTCACCCGTGCCCCCGCAACGATCCCTCCCTCAACGTCGGTGTACGTGGCCTGACGTCGCACCTGTCACCACGCTCCACCGTGCTGATCGATGGTGTATCGGCTGCATTCGCGCCGTACGGCCAGCCACAGCTGTCGATGGCGCCGATTTCGCTGGGTAACCTCGATAGCATTGACTCGACATGTCCGCTCATCCTGGCCAGGCTGGGCGGCGACCATGCCCATGGTGTGGTTTGTCTCTCACGCCTTCAGACGTTCTTCCTACCTCGATTCTGGAAACTATCAGCCGCCTCAGGAACCGGCTCCCACAGTTCTGCCACATAGGATATGCCTGCCTCCACGGGTTTCCTTGACGCCTCCTTAAGCGCCGGGGTAGCTGGAACAGTGAGGTCAGGCACCTGAATACACCGAACTGGAGAACTAGAATGTCGGTATCAGCATACAATCAGAGCGTCGCTCCTTCCCTCGATAACGCCTCTCTCGCAGATGCAAAGCCCAGCACCGAGCGGTCTGCTACCGCGTCCAGTGCCCAGGTCACGATAGGCGTCAATTTCACCTCTCATCCTGGTCAATGCGGCCCAGTTTTCGGTTGCCCGCCACCGCGGCCAGTCCCAGAAAACGTGCGCCCCAATCCCGGCCCGCCGCCGCGGCCAGTCCCAGGAAACGTGTGCCCTAATCCCGGCCCACCTCCGCGCCCGACCCCCACGTTGCCCGACCCTTATTACTCCAAGCAAAGCAACGAGCAACTGGCCCAGGGGCTTTTGAATAATTATGACGCGCTCAAGGGCCGCTGGCCTTCGCGCGAGGTCACGCGCCAGAGCTTGCAGAAAATGGCCAATCAACCGTTAACGGGCAACCCCTACAAGGACCCAAACATCCGATTGGCGAACGAGTTGCTGCGGCGTCCCGGGTTGCTGCAATCGCTTGACCGAAATGGCTGCACCGGTGCATTGGATGGCCGTTTGTCCAAGAACGATATCCGGAGCTTTGTTCGTTCAGATAACCCCTTGAAATTGAATGACGACAAACAGATCGTCCAAGACGTACTGAATAATTTCAACGCATTGAAGGGTGGCTACTTCAGCAGCACGATAAAGCTCAGGGAGCTCAAGGCACGCGCCATGCAGCCGTTGACGGGCAACCCTTACACCGACCATCTCACCCAGCTGTCGAGGGAAATCATGTCCCGTTCAGATCTGAGGTCGGCGATGGACAATATCGTCAGTTGGCAACGCGATGGCAAGATCTCTCGACAGGAATTGTACGCACTGCTTCGTTAGACCTGGGCTGTCTTCTGCCGTGCACACGCGGCAGAAGTTGACAGGCGTTTGATGCAGTAAATACAAACCTGGCATGCAGGAACCGTTTACGGAAATGCACCACCAAGAAAATATCCACCGGTCATTGATTACCGGTGGGGGCCTTCATCTACCGGATTAGGTCTGGACCATGAATTCGACATCATTTGAATCCCGTCATTCCCAGTACAACGCCTCGGCCCGGGCCGGGCTTACGCAGGAGGCAGAAAGCCCAAGAGCGTCCCAGCTGCAGGGGCTCAACCTCACATCCTCGCCCAAGTTCAGCTTCAAGGCGCCCACCGCCGAAGATTTTGACAAAGGCTCTCGGGTGTTCATGGAAGAGTCGGCGCCCAGCCCTGTGCTTTCAGTGTTTGCCAGCTTGTGGAGCAAGTTGTCCCGCCGCTAGCAGGCCATTCCAGGCCATGGATGGCCCGCAAAACTGAGGCGGTTACAAACGCTCAAGATTCACCGGGTCATATCGGGCGTCTTGGACGACCGTCTGCGGAACCATTGTTTTCTGAGAACCACTCAGTCGGTGCTTGTGCCATCTTGATTTCGAGGCGTTTTCGAGGATCAGGCAATCAGGCCCAGGCTACGGAATCTAGATAGGGTGGAGGTGAATCATGATTGGTAGTGTCAATAATCCGGGCTTTACGCAAACGGCGGCGCCAGCGACATCAGGGCCGACGGGAAACGGTCAGTCTCGTTTTGAGGTCGATGCTCGCGCATTAGGTAAACCGCTGCCAGCGGCGCAGCCAATCAACTCCCGATTCGCGAATGGCGCCGACCGGCACTTTGACGGTCAGAATCTGTACGGAGGCATGACGAAGGTTGGCAACCCCTTTGTCAGCTCAGACGACCATCTGCTGGCGACTGACCTGAAGAACAACCTGCCATTGCTGGACGCCTTCAAGAAAGAGGGACGACTGACCCAAGGCTCTTTGCAGGAGATTGCCAAAGAGGAACCCAACAGCAGCAAAGTCTCCGAGCGCACGATTATGTTGGCGCGAGAGATACTCAACCGCCCCCGGCTAAACGACGCCATTATTGCAAAGGGCGGTGAAATCACGCATGAAAGCCTTACCTCAGCGGCCGACGCACAGATCGGTAATACCAACCCCAACACGCAGAGCGCGGATCCGTTCCATGCGAAAACTGACGCGCAGGTCGTCCAGGCATTCAAGGGTATGTTCGATGATTTGCGGGACACGTCGGAAGACCGCACTTTCTTTTTCGGTACACAAAGACATCGTTACGTGAAAAAAGACACGATTATCGAAATCAGCAAGGACCCCAATCAGACGGGCAACAACGGTGAGCCTCTGCGGGATGTACGCACCGGGTTTCCTTTGAAAAAATACAGCGAACAACAAGTTTATCTGGCCAAGAATCTAATGGAGCGACCCGGGTTGATGGCTTCTCTGGATAGCTACAAAGCCAACGGTTACAGCCCGTTCGGTAGCCTGAATGACGATGGGTGGTTGAAGAACTACAGCATTGACCGCTGGCTGGAGAACGATAAGGCAGAGAGGGGGCATTAAGGGCACACGCGTGCATGAGCATCTTGAAAGACGCTGCTCATGCCGTTATGCGGTCATACCCGCAGTATTTTCCCACTGACCGCCACCGCTGCCAGCAACACGCCTATCAACAGGAAGGCGGTTGCCAGGCTGCTGCCATGGGCGATAAATCCAATCACGGCAGGCCCGGCTAATATCCCCGCGTAGCCCAAGGTTGTAATGGCTGGCACGGCAATGTGTTCTGGCATGACATTTTGTTTGCCGACCGCGGAATAGAGCACGGGAACAATATTGGAGCACCCGGCGCCTACGAGTGCATAACCCAACAATGCCACTTCCCAGTCTGGGGATAATGTGGCGAGGAATGTGCCGGCGGCGGCGAGGGCGCCACCGACCACGATGACCCAGGTCGCGCCCAGCCGGCGCACGATTGTGTCACCGGTCAACCGCCCGGCAGTCATGGTCAAGGCAAATGCCGCGTAACCCAGGCCAGCATAGGCTTCGTCCAGGCCGCGCTCGTCACTGAGGAACACTGCGCTCCAGTCGAGCACCGCACCTTCGGCGAGAAACACGATAAAACACAAACAACCGATGAACAGCACCACGCCGTGGGGCACGGCAAAAGCCGGGCCCGAACTCTCACTGCCATAAGGCAACAGATGCGGTGCGGCCTTGAGCAGCGCCGCCAGCGTAATGACGATCACCACGAGGGTTGCCTGTAGCGGCGACAGGCCCAGCCCCAGTAATGCCGAAACCCCCGCCGCGCCGACGATCCCTCCCAGGCTGAACAGCCCGTGAAAGCCAGACATCATGGTTTTGCCGCTGGCCCGCTCGACGATCACCGCCTGCAGGTTGACGGTGGAATCCACCGCGCCCAAGCCAGCACCAAACAGAAACAAGCCCGCTATCAGTAACGGGATTGAACTGACTGTCGCCAGCATCGGCAACGCCAGGCAAATCATGATTGTCCCGGCGCTCAACACCTTTCGGCAGCCATAGCGCGAAGCCAGCGCACCCGCCGCGGGCATGGCGATGATCGAGCCGACACCCAGGCACAACAACAGCAGGCCCAGCGTACCTTCGCTCAGCCCGGCGCGGGCCTTGGCATACGGCACCAGCGGCGCCCAGGCCGCGATGCCGAAACCGGCGATAAAGAAAGCGATACGGGTCGACATTTGCTCCAGCCGCCCGGGAGCCACGGGCGCTGAGGTGGGGATGGCAGTCATGAATAATCCTTGGTCTTGCGTTCAACGAACGATGTCCGGCGCCACATCGTTGCATATCAGGCCGTGGCAGGCGAGCCGGGCTCTCCTGGGATTCTGCTGGTCGTGGACTTGGTTTTTAAAACCTGGAACGTAAGGGCAGTTTGCAGCCACGTGTGCAGTATCGAGTGTGTAGGAGGCGGTCTGGAAGGTGCGTAATCCCTATGGGGGCTTTTGAACCCCTGGATGCTAACGGTGGATTCCCACCTTCCAGGCCGCTTCCCATCATTGGTAGGTTCTGTAATACGCTGTTGTCTCAATAGGTAGGCAAGCGGACGGACTCATTGATGAAACACTTCAGGCAAACAACGTCATGACCCTGTTCTATGACGCCCGCGGCAATATCTACGGCGTGGTCAGCCCGGCCTCATTAAGAGGCAAGGGTATTGATATGCCCGAAAGCGCTGCCTTGGCCGCGCAGACTCGTGACCGTTGGACAACATCCGCCATCGCCTGCGAATGCGATTGGGGCTCGACACCTCGCCTGGCCGGCGCAAAGGCCCACCGCAGTGACGGCCTGCTGGTCGGCCCGTTCCAGGCCGAGCCGCCGTTTGACCTGCTGATCGTTAACACCGACGGCTCTTTGGCCGAGCGCAGTGGCAATGGCTTGACGATTTTCGCCCAGGCGCTCACTGACCAGGGCCTGATGACTGGAGCCAGTGAGTTGCGGGTGCATCACGACAAGTCGGATGCGTTGACACCGGTACCGACACGGGTTGAGCCGGCAGTCCATGAACAGGTTGCGGGGTTCTGGCTTGAGCTAGGTTTTCCAGCTTTCGGGCCCATGGCGGTGGGGGCGCAGGCCGTTGGTCGGACGATGCTTGGCGCAATTGAACTGAGCCACGTGAGCGCGTTGGCGGTGATCAACCCACAGTGGGCAACCAGTCAGTTTGTGCGGGTGGGTAACCCTCATTGTGTGACGCTGGTCGAGCACGTTTCGGCATTGCCGGATAACGCACAGATGCAGCAGCCAGCCCTGTTCGAACCCTTGAAAGCGATTGCCTTCTCGCCTCCAGCGGGTGGCGGTGAACCCTGTGTGGCCGGTATCAACTTGCAATGGGCGGCGCGCCAGTCCGACAACCGAGTCATCGCACGGGTGTTTGAGCGCGGGGAAGGGCCCACTGCGTCTTCCGGAACCAGCGCCAGCGCTGTGGCTTGCGCGGCATGGCGTGCTGGATGGGTTGAGAGCGGTGAGGTTGCCGTGGTGATGCCGGGTGGCATTGCGCCGGTGCGTTTGCACGCTCAGGGCGAGACGTTACTGAGTGTCAGTCTCTTCGGGGCTGCAAAGCCGCAGGCGTGAGGTTGCTCAACCGCTGATGCTTCGATCCGGTGTCAGCTGTTTCTCTATCTGTTAGTCGTTCCAGCGAAAGTTTGCGTAGGGCATTTCTTATTACTAGGAAGTGGCTCATTGACTCATTTTCTTATTTTGTAAAAGACACTTCCAACATCGTCGTACGAAACTTCTTTTTTATTTTAAAACGGCCGATTTCTGCCTGGAGTCGCTAAGCTTCGAGGCGTTCAAAGACTTTTCTCAGCAACGTATTCCATGTTTAGCGAGAGGAAGTATCTCAGGGCGTTCATTCATTAACGGCGGGTAACAACGGATGGTTAACGCGTTTGTTTTTTCACGTTTCAATCTGATTCTTCCACGCATAAATATCGACTTACAAGTACTGGCATTCAAAGGCAGTGAGGTCCTTGATCAACCGTTCTTTATCCACGTGCAGGTGGTCAGTGAAAACCCTTCCCTTGATCTACAGGCGTTGCTTCACCAACCCGCCTACCTGGACTTTGGCGAAATCAACGAAGGCCTGCATGGTCAGGTTTACGCCGTGGGCCGGGATGACCCGGGCCGGCGCATCACTCGTTATCACCTGACCCTGGCGCCCCGCCTGGCTTACCTTGCACACCGGCATGACCAGCGGATTTTCCAGCAGCGCAGCGTGCCGCAGATCATCGCGGCGGTCCTGGAGCAGCATGGCATCCTGGCGGACGCCTATGCATTCGAGCTAGGCCCTGTGGTTTATCCGCCGCGCACGTTCTGTGTGCAGTACGCGGAAAGCGACTTGCACTTCATCCAGCGGCTGTGTGAAGAGGAGGGTATTCACTACCATTTTCGTCACAGTGCGGACGCTCACCTGTTGGTCTTTGGTGATGACCAGACCGTGTTTCGCCGCTTGCCCGTGCAGCGCTACTGCCCCGACGGCGGGCTGCAAGCGGATACAAAAGTGATCCAGCGTTTCGACCAGCGATTGGCCACCCGTAGCCAAAAGACGGTGCGCCGGGATCACGACTTTGAACATCCCTCGTTGCACCTGCAGGACAGCGCGGGTTCTGCTTCGATACTCCCGCTTGAGGACTATCGGTATCCCGCTGGATTTGCCGGCCATGCCCGTGGCAAGCAATTGGCGCGTCGAGGGCTGGAGCGTCACCAACGCGACCGGCATCGAGCATTGGGCAAGAGTGATCAACCCTTACTGCACAGTGGGCATTTCCTTGAACTGCGTGATCATCCAGACCCCTCCTGCAACGACCTTTGGCTGATCACTTCGGTGCGTCACGAGGGTTATCAACCGCAGGTGCTGGAGGAGGCTACACCTGCGGCTGACGTGTTCCGGGGGTATCGCAATCGCTTTATCGCGACACCCTGGCAAGCTGTGCATCGGCCGCCCCTCAAGCACCCCAAACCGACCATCAATGGCAGTCAGACCGCAACCGTGACGGGGCCAGACGGTGAGGACGTGCATTGCGACGCCTATGGCCGGGTGAAAGTGCGCTTTAACTGGGACCGCCTGGACAAGGCGGATGATAAAAGTAGTTGTTGGGTTCGGGTTGCGTCCGGGTGGGCCGGAGACGGGTTCGGCGCAACGATGATCCCGCGCGTGGGCATGGAAGTACTGGTGACCTTCCTGGAAGGGGACCCGGACCGGCCGCTGATCAACGGTTGCCTGCCGAACGCGCTGCACCGGCCGACCTATCCTTTGCCGCAGCACAAGACCCGCAGTGTTTTGCGCAGCCGCAGTTCCCTTGGCGGCGAGGGCTCCAACGAAATGTACCTGGAAGACCGTCGTGGCGAAGAGCTTGTTTACCTGCGTGCGCAGCGCGACTTGGAGCAACGGGTCGGTCATGACAGTCGGTTGGAGGTTGCGGGGGAACGGCGAGAAGTCATCCATGGTTTAAGCACGACTCACGTTGAAAGTGAAGAGCATCGTCATGTCACCGGCGATCGCAAAGTCGTGCTCAAGGCGAGCGACTACCTTGATGTGCAAGGCGATAGCCGGACCCACGTGACTCAGAACTTGGTCATTGAGGCGGGGCAGCAGCTTCACCTCAAGTCCGGCGCCAGCCTGGTGATTGATGCCGGTGCGCAACTGAGCCTCCGGGCGGGAGGAGAGCATCTGGTCATCCAGGCGGGCGGCATCTTCAGCAGTCGCCCTATCACCCTTGGTGGTTCACCGTCTGTGGTCCAACTGGCGAACGCCTTGACGGTGTCCGATGTGCCAAAGACCTCCAAGGTACAAGGCAGCATCATGAACCTGTCCAGGCACCTGGGGGCGGACTACTGCCCGGTATGCGAGCGCTGTCGTGAAGGCTTGTGTGAGCTGCCGGGGAGGGCTGCCTGATGCAGAACATGCCAGACCATTGGATGGCTCAACAGCAGCGCGCTGGGCGACAGCTGTGTTTGATCCTTGAGGGACAGAGTAACGCGCGACAGCCGCTGCTGGCGGCGCGCAGTTTGTCAGAGTATCGCAGCCTCTATGGCGAGACCGCGCTGGCGGAACTGGCGGTGGAAGGCCCGGTGATCCTTCTGTTGAAACAGATAAGCGAGCCCGTGCTGCTCAACCTCTTGCAACAGCCCGAAACGAACTGGGGCTGGCTGGGCTCTTTGCCAAGCGAGGACCTGACAGGCGTGGCTCAACACTGGCGCGACCGTTTGCTGGTGGGGCAGGAAGGCGAGCAATCGATGTACCGTTTTCATGACAACCGCACTCTGGCGCGTGCATTGGCCTATCTGTGCCTGGAGCACTGGCCGGTATTCCTCGGCCCGTTGATCAGCGTGTGCTACTGGCACGAAGACCGCTGGCGCACGGGTGACAACCCGGCTCCCGGTGAGTATCCGCTGCCTGACCCGATCCCTTGGCTGACCACGCCCAACCCAAACGCCGAAGCCATCCTGCGCGCCAATATCCTGCGTTACCTGTTGACCGAGCACAGCGAAAACTTGGTCTCACTGGTGGAATTCCAGGACCCGAGAATCTGGCTGACACAGGTGCTGGAACAGGCGCGCGCCTGGCAATGGCGGGAGCCGGAGCAGCTGGAGTTTTTGGTGGTACGCAGGTTGGAGGAGGCCACCAGGAACAGCTTTATCCGGTGGCAACCGAAGGAGGGAGAAACACCGCAGGATCATTTTCAACGGGTGGTGGAGCAGTGGAAATTGATGGGGGAAATGGATGGGTAGGCGGAGTGTTGGCGTGTTGGTCGCGTTAGGGCTAATGGGCTGTGCGGGAGAGCCGGTTGATAGCGTGACGTTGGAGGTGGATTTACCTGCGGAATTCCGCTTCATCGGCGGCGCCAACTATGGGCCAGCGACCGGGGAGATCTGCACGTTGCCGAGGCGTCGAGGCAAAAGACCCGAGAGGAAGATCTTTATTGCGCGTTACAAACCTGTGGCTGAACGGGTGAGTTTTAAACTGCCATTGGCTGAGGTGATTGAAGGTTGTCCTACGGTTTTGCGTAGTGTGAATTTTGATATTTATGCGAAGTGGGGAAAGCGTGATACGGACGTAAGTGGCGATATTGCAGGTTTCTCAATTAGAGATCCGTCGAACGCCGATTTACCTGGGATGCCAGAAACAGGGATTCAGGAACTGCATAAGCAATGTCAGTGGTTATTTCGGACGGTGGGGCCGCAGCACGCGATCATCAAGGTGCTTGTATGTAAGTCCTTCGGGCTGGCGAGTCAGCCGCAAGAAGAGCGTGCAGGATTTCTTGTTGAACGGGATCAATTGCCGGGAAAAACACTCAGGGTGGTACTGAGCGTTACTGATGAGGAAGCCCCCGCAGTGGGTGATAACTGGTTAGCCGTTTGTAGTGGTCAACTGATCCCGGACACGACGTTAAGTTTTTTCTCAGCCTGAGCCGGTGGCAGCCCACCATTAAATTGGTGCGGTCGAATCCAGTTGTACCGGTGCATCAAAAAATGGCTGATATCCC